>NZ_JAQPZP010000006.1:0-176361 GCF_037619215.1 Leucobacter sp. USCH14 | reverse complement strand
CTATGCTGTCCAAGCCGACCGCGAACAGCTGGTCGGAATCAAATAGCGCGAGTCTCCATCAGACCCAGGGCGCTTCAAGCCTCCAACAAACTCAGAGCGGTTCACGTGCATCAGACCCATACTTCGGACTTCGGCTCGATGTACTCGCATCCCAGGAAGCGAAATTACGTGTTTGAGGGGAAAGTGACCGAAGACCTGAGCCAGCGCGGTGCGTACTACCGTGGCGAGACGGTTTGATGCCTGCTGCTCATGCTAGGGGCGCGCCCACCTTGGCTCTCCGTCTCTGAGAGGTCTGCTTGGTGCTGCAGCAAATTGCGTTTGTAGCTCATGAAATCACTTGACAGTTTCCTTTCGGTGTTTGTAGTGTCCGTGTCCATCACGGGTAGATCACTAACTTCTCACAAACGGCAACAGGTGAAAGGCCAATAGGTTGGTCCACGTTGGTTGGTGGATCCTGCACGGAGGAAAGAACCAGGTGAAACAGGACTGGAGGGGGAGCGCCGACTGCTCTTGAAAACAAGCACTGGGTAACCCCCAGTCAGGGGTTCAAATCCCCTACCCTCCGCCAGTGGAGAGTCCCCCGACCGCACCCCGGTCGGGGGACTCTCCTGCGTCAGCGGCTGCTCTGCGATGACCTCTCAGCGATCGCTTTGTCCAGCGGGACGAGTAGGTGGTCTGGGATGCTCACGAAGAGCGCTTCGCCGTGCCTACGCGCGCACCCTCTGGCGCGCCGCATACGCCGCTTCGGCGGCGCGTCGGCTCTCGGCGAGCGCCTCCGGAAGCGTGCGACGCGGCGGGCGGCGCTCGAGCATCGACGCGATCGCGGCGCGCAGCTCGGGCACGGTCGCGTCGTTCGGCGCCAGCACCTCGGCGAGCCCGGCTCGCTCGAGCGCCTCGGCGCCGGCGAACTGGTCGGTGGAGAAGGGGAGCACGACGAGCGGGGCGCCGAACGAGAGCGCCTCGGTCACGCTGTTGTTGCCGCCGTGCGTCACGGCGACCGCGGCGCGTTCGAGCAGCGTCACCTGCGGCAGGAACTCCTGCACGAGCCAGTCGCCCGGAATCTCGCCGAGCGCCGCGCGATCCGACGAGCCGTGGGCGACCGCCGCACGCACGCCCAGGTGACGCAGCGCCTCGACGACGTTGCGCAGCACGTCGTCGCGCACCGACAGGAAGCTGCCGAAGCTCACGTAGACGAACGGCGTCTCGCTCCCGTCGAGCCAGCGCTGCACGGCCGCGTCGGGCTGCTCGGAGCGAAGCGATGAGCCGATGAAGGTGTGCGGGGGCAGGATCTCCCGGCGCTCGGCGGGCATCAGCTCTGCGGGGTAGTTGAAGACGAGATGGTCGCCGTGCTCCGCGAAGGCGTCGGTCGAGGCGGGCGTCGCCGGGTCGAGTTCGGCGAGCGCGCGATTCCACTCGGCGGTGAACGACGCGCTCACCCGGGCGCAGAGCGCGCGCAGGTCGTCGAGCTGCGCGGTGCTCGGCGAGAACGCGGCCGGCCATGCTGACGGGAACCCGTACAGCTCGCCCGCTTCGGGCAGCGGCAGCGCCGTGGGGTGCCCGAGCACCATGTCGATGTGGTCGATGCCGGCCGCACCGAGAGCGAGTCGGGCGCTGAAGGCCAGGTGATCCACCACGATCTCGTCGGGTTGCACCGCTTCGACGATCTCGAGCACTCGGCGCGCGGTGTCGACCGGCCGCCACATGAGGTCGTGCAGTCTCGCTCGCGCCTGGAAGGCGAGCGTCTCGATCATGCCGGCGCGGGTCGCGTCGAAGAACCCGCGCAGTACGTCGTCTTCGCCCTTGGGCTGCTGCTCTGCGCGAATCGTGCCGGGGTTCGAGCCTTTGCCGAGGCTGAGCAGCTCCTGCTCGTAGCCGAACGACTCCACGATGTGCGCGGTCGCCGGGCCGGTGGCGACGACGACGCGGTGGCCGCGGTCTCGCCAGGCCTGCCCGATCGCCGCCAGCGGGTAGAGGTGGGACGCGTAATCGGGGCTGATGATGAGCAGGGTCATGCGTACTGATTCGATTCTGCGCGGAGGCGGTCGGCGGCGCGGCGTTCGTGCGCGGTCATATAGATGCGGGCGAGCGAGCGTGCCATGGTGTGGATCGAGAACCGTTCGGCGACGAGGGCGCGCGATGCGGCGGCGCGATCGTCGGGGGCGTCGGCGGCAAGGGTGAGGCCGGCGTCGAGTGCTGCTCGCAGCTGCGACACGTCGGACGTATCGATCAGCATCCCGGTGCGGCCCTGATCGACGTACGTGGCCGGCCCTCCGCGGAGCGGTGCGATCACGAAGAGACCCGCGGCCATCGCCTCCAGGATCGCCAGACCGAACTCCTCCTTCATGCTCCCGCAGACGTACACGCCGTTCGGCGCGGCGAGCCCGGGGGCGCCGAAGCGCGCGGCCGCGATCCAGCGAGCCGCGGTCGTATTCGGACGATGCCCCACGAGCAGCAGACCGTGCGCCGCGCGCTCAGCCGGATCCACCAGGCCGTCGATGCGCGCCAGCTGCTCGGCCTCGTCGGCGGACGGTCGCACCAGATTACCGCCGACGATCAGCAGGTTGCAGCGTGCCTGCAGGTCGGATTCGGACCACGCCTCCACGATCGTCGACATCCCTTTGACGCGGTGCAGGCGGCCGACGCTGATGAGGAGCGGCAGGCCGCGGCGTTCCGGCGGGAGCTGGCGAAGCAGATCGACGAGTTCGTCGAGATGCGGGCCGGCCTCGCCCCCCGCGGACAGCGCTCGCGCCTCGGAGACCGCGTCGTCGATCACGGTGACGTCGATGCCCTCGGCCACCGGGGAGAACTGCGCGGCATCGTCGATGTCGATGCCGATGAGGCGCTGCAGGTCGGAGCGCAGGTGCTCGCGGGGCATGAGCACGGTGTGGTCGGCGCGACGCGCGAGGTCGCGCACGAGCCGGGCCCGGAACCAGTAGCGGTCTCGCGCATCGTGATCGCCGAAGTTCTGCCGGGTGAGCGCGCCCGACTGCTCCAGGGTCTCGATGAGGGCGTGCGGGTCGGGGGCGGCGGTGAAGACCACCGGGATGTCGAGCGCACGCGCCACGTCCCACGCGGCGAACGTGCCGACATCCGCCATGCGCAGGTGGATCGCGTGGACGGGCCCGTGCTCGGTGAGGGCTCGGGCGATGCCGCGCCGCGCGGCGACGAAGTTCGACCAGGTGTCCTCGGCGCTCACGGCGGCGACGGGAAGCCCGATCTGCGCGTACGCGTGGTGAGCCGCTGGCTCCGCTGCATCGGTCGCATCCGCGGGCGTCGTCGGGGCATCGGTGCCCCGCGAAAGCGTGAGTACGCGGCTCACGGAAGCGCCCTGCTCGGGGTCGACGAGCGCGTCTCCGAGGCGCACGAGCAGCGTGGCGATGCCGCCGTTGTTTCCGCTGCCCACGGTGCGCAGGTCTGCGTCGATGTCGGCGCCGAGGAAGAGCTGGGCGATCGTCAGCCCTTCGGGTCCGTCGACTTCGCCGTGCCGGTCGGCTGGGATCGCGGGATCGGTGAGGAGCTCATCTGCGAGTGCGTCTCGCGCGGCCTCCCGCACCTCGGCGAGTTCGTGCTCATCGTGCTCGATGCGCGCGAGTTCGGCATCTGCTCGGGGGTCGCGGATCAGGCCGAGCGTCTCTGTGAGGCGGCGACGCACCGGTGCGCTGGTGTGCTCGCGCAACGCGGCGGTCAGCGTGTCGACGATCGTTCCGGGGGCCTCGATGCGCCAGGACTCGAGGGCGCGCTGGGCGAGCATGCCGCCGAACCCGCCTTCCACGAGCAGCTCGACGAGCGAGCCGACGGCGGCGATGCAGGCGGGGCGGCCTTCGAAGCCCCACGCGGCATGCTCTCGGATGAAGATACGAGGATCGCCGAACGCTTCGGCGAGTACCGCCGCGGCCGCCTCGTCATCGATACTCGCGATCGCGTGCACTGCGGCGATCGCGACGGCTTGATCACCGCCCGCAAGCACGGATGCGAGTGCATCGAGTGCGCGAGGGTCGCATGCAGCGGCCTCGGCGAGACGCTCACCGGTCTGAATGATGTGCGTCAGACTGCCCGAATCGAGCATCTCCCGCAGCAGCGCTTCCACTGCCATGCAGCACCTACGATCTGTCGGCTGATAGTGACTATTACTTAATTTTTAAGCATATATGTGGTTTACACAAGTTTTAAGCTATTCTCTCAGCAGGACACCACATGACAGGTCGGGATGCAGCATCGGCTCCACCTTCGATCGGTCTCGACCGAGAGGTGAGTCATCGACCGTGAACACCCGGAGCGACCGCAGGGCGGGTCGACTGAACCGCAGCTCGCACGCGTACGAGGGCCGTACGCCCAGGCCCGAGGACGAGCGACTTCCCTGGACGCAGAATCTCGCCCACGGAATGCAGCACGTGCTGAGCATGTACGGCGGCATCATCGCGCCGCCGCTCATTATCGGAACAGCCGCGGGGCTGTCGAGCGCCGAGATCGGCATGCTGATCGCGAGCTGCCTCTTCGTGGGCGGCCTCGCGACGATTCTGCAGTCGGTCGGGCTCCCGTTCTTCGGCAGTCAACTGCCCCTCGTGCAGGGCACGTCGTTCGCGTCGGTGGCCACGCTCGTCGCCATCGTCGGCGGGGGCGGCGGCATGCCGGCCGTGTTCGGAGCCGTGCTCGGGGCGGCGCTTATCGGTCTGCTCATCGCCCCGTTCTTCGCGAGAATCGTGCGATTCTTCCCTCCGGTGGTCACGGGCGTCGTCATCACGACGATCGGCATCTCGCTGATTCCGGTCGCAGCGCGCTGGGCGATGGGCGGAACAGCGACTGCCGACGACTACGGAAGCGTGGGCAACATCGCTCTCGCGGGTGGCACGCTGCTGATCGCACTCGTGCTCTCGCGCGTGCGGGTGTTCGGTATCAATCGAATGGCGATCCTGCTCGCCCTCGTGCTGGGCACCCTGATCGCGTTCATCGCGGGCAAGACCGACTTCTCGGCAGTCGGCGAGGGGGCGGTCTTCGCGGTTCCGCAACCGTTCGCCTTCGGGCTGCCCGTCTTCGAGATCAGCGGAATCATCTCGATGGTCATCGTCGTGCTCGTCATCCTCACGGAGACGACCGCCGACATGCTCGCCGTCGGGCAGATCACCGGGTCGAAGGTCGATTCGCGCCGCATCGCGGACGGGCTGCGCGCAGACATGCTGTCGAGCGCTGTCGCTCCCGTGTTCAACACGTTCACGCAGAGCGCCTTCGCACAGAATGTGGGGCTCGTCGCGATCTCGGGCGTGAAGAGTCGCTTCGTGGTCGCTACCGGCGGCGCGATCCTCGTCGTTCTCGGCCTTCTGCCGGTGCTGGGCCGCGTCGTCGCGACCCTGCCGATGGCCGTGCTCGGCGGGGCGGGCATCCTGCTCTTCGGTACGGTCGCCGCCTCCGGCATTCGCACGCTGAGCAAGGTGCACTACGAGAACAACTTCAACCTCCTGATCGTCGCCGCATCGCTCGCCGTCGGGTGCATTCCCGTCGTCGCGCCCGACTTCTTCGATCAGTTCCCCACGTGGTTCAGCACCATCTTCCACTCGGGCATCAGCTCGGCGGCGATCACCGCTGTCGTGCTCAACCTGCTCTTCAACGAGATCGGGCGACGGCGTCGGCACGCCGATACGGGCACCGGTGACTCGCACCTCCGCCGAGGCTGAGGGTCAGAAGTCGCCCTTCTTGTAGTACCTGCGGAGGGTGAGGTCGTGGCCGCGCACCCGCTCGAGGTGCGTGCTGAGCCGCTCGAGCACCGCGGCCAGCACGATCGGCGAGATGAGGGCGCGCACGCGGGCGCTCAGCCCGGCGAGTGCGAAGTCGCGGGTGTCGATGATCCTGACCTTGCGAGTCACTGTTCGAGCGAAGCGCTCGACTCGGTCGGTGAGCGGTCGCTGCTCATCCTCGCCCGCGAAGATGAAGACGCTCGTGTCGGCTTCGAGCAGTTCGAGGGTGCCGTGGAAGAAGTCGGAGGCGTGCACGGGGCGCGTCCAGATCCACTGCATCTCTTCGAGAATGCACATGCCGTAGTACATCGCCTCGTACCAGGAGCCGCCCGCGCTCGTGATGATGTGGTGCTGCTCATCGGCGATTTCGGCGGCGAGCTCTTCGGCGCGCGGTTCGAACGTGCGCTTCGCGTCGACCAGCAGCTCGGGCAGTGCGTGCAACTCGGCGATGACGGCCTCGTAGTCGTCGATCTCGCCTCGCGCGTCCATGAGGGCGAGCGCGAGCAGGAGCGATTGCAGGGAGAAGTTCTCGCTTGACGTCGGGTCGGCGCACGGATTGGTGAGCGAGATATCGGCGAGCTCGGCGATGGGGGTCGCGGCATCCGCGGTGAGGCTCAGTACGGTCGCGCCTCGCGACTTCGCGAAACGAAGCGCCTCGACAGCTTCTTTCGTCGTGCCGGATACCGAGGGGAAGACAGCGAGCGACCCCGGCCCGAGGTGCTCGCTCCCGGAGTGCACGATCTCGGCGCTCATCTCGATGTGCACCGGAAGGGAGGATCGGGTCTGCAGCAGGCGCGCCGCGGGAAGCATGAGGAAGTTCACTCCGCCTGCGCCCATGAAGAAGACGTTCGTACCTCCGTCGTCGAGCCAGCGCCGTGCAGCCTCGCGGATCGGGCGCGCGAGAGCTACCGCTCCGCGCTGCACGGTGAGGTAGGCATCCGGATCGAATTTCAGCATCATTGCTCCTGTCTGTGTGCAGACCTATTTGTCTGACAACTATCGTAAAGGGTGAACAAGCGGTAGCGCAATGCTCCTCCGGCGCGGACGCGCACCGACCTCGCTAAGCTGAGCGGCGGAAGGACGGCGCGCGCGGGCGCGCCGTCCGCATCAGTCGAAGGAGGCGTGGCCCTGTCTGACACATCGGGGAAGGCCGGATCGCGGGAGAGTGCGGTGGACCGGACGCGCGCGCAGATCACGGCGCTCATCGACGAACTCGGCGTGCGCCCCGGCGACCGCCTGCCGACGGAGGCAGCGCTCACCGAGCGGCTGCGCACGTCGCGCTCAACGGTTCGCGAGGCCTTCCGGCAGCTCGAGCAGAGCGGTCTCGTCGTCGCCGTGCAGGGCCAGGGGCGCTTCCTCTCAGTTTCGGGCGGGCTGCGCGTTGAGCGTCCCGTGACGAAGTACGAGAGCATCACCGAGGTGCTGACCGCACGCGGGTACCGGGTGTCGAGCGCAGTGCTCAGCGTCACCGAGACAGGGGCGGATGCCGAGGTCGCCGCCGCGCTCGAGATCGAGGTCGGCGCGCCCGTGATCCGACTCGTGAGGATCCGCTTCGGCGACGACCGCCCGCTCGTGGTGAGCGAGAACACGGTGCCGCGCCACCTGCTTCCCGGCCCGATCGAGCATCGGGACTGGGGCGGATCGTTGACCGCGGCGCTGACCGCTCATGGTGAGCACGTGCAGACCGCGCTCGCCACGGTGTCAGCGGTGGATCTGCCCTCCGACTGGGAGCAGCAGTACAACCTCGCCGGGATGGGGCCGTGGTTGCTGGTCACGGAGGTGGGTCTCAGCATCTCCGGCCGCCGCGTGCTGCACGCGAAGGACTACCACCGCGGCAGTGAGATCTCGTTCACCGTACTGCGTCAGCGGTGACTGTGCTGCGTCAGCGGTGACCGTGCTGCGTCAGCGGTGACCGTGCTGCGTCAGCGGTGATCGTGCGCGGGAGCGACCGATGCGCGCTCGATGAACTCCGCCCCGAGTTCGCGCTGCATCGGCGGTGTGGCGTCATCCGCCGCGGCGTCGATCCGGCTGAGGAGCAGTTCGGCCGCCTGGCGGCCGAGTTCCAGCATCGGCTGACGCACCATCGTGAGCGGCGGGTTCATCACGGCCGCCCATGAGCTGTCGTCGAAGCCGATGATGGAGACCTGATCCGGAATCGAGCGCCCCGCATCGCGCAGAGCGTGCAGTGTTCCGGTCAGCGCGTCGGTCTCGGTGCAGAAGAACGCCGTCGGTGCGGAATCGAGCGCGATCATGCGTGTGACCGCCTCGTAGGCGCGCTCTTCGGTCTTCGCACCGAGCATGATGTGGTCGAGGTCGAGGGGAAGTGCGGCATCGTCCAGCGCATCCAAGTAGCCGGTGAGGCGCTCGCCGTCCGTCCAGAGATTTCGCCCCGCGGCCTCGACGAGCTCGCGACGGTACTCGATCCGGCCCGCCACCGGCGGCCCCCAGATGAACCCGATGCGCGAGTGGCCGGCCTTGATGAGCTCGGTCGTCGCGCGTCGGGCCGCCGCGCGGTTGTCGATCACGACGGCGTCCAGGTCGAGACCCGGGATCAAGCGGTCGAGGAGCACGAGCGGAATGCCCTGCTCATTCGGGAGCTGCAGGTGGGCGGTCGAGTTGGCAGCGCACGCCGCGGAGGAGAGGATGATGCCATCGACGCGCTTGTCGACGAGCACGTTGACCGCATTGATCTCCTCGTCGAGGTGCTCCGCGGTGCTCAGCACCAGGGCGTCGAATCCGCGCGCGCTCGCGACCTCCGAGATGCCGAGCGCCACTCCGCCGAAGAACGGGTTCGAGATATCGGCGACGACCACGCCGATGGTGTGGCTGACTCCGGTCGACACGCTTCGCGCGAGCTGATTCGTGCGGTACCCGAGCTCGTCGGCAGCGGCGAGCACGCGATCCCGCATCTCAGCGCTGACGTAGCCGTACCCTCCGAGCGTTCGCGCGGCAGTGGCTCGCCCGACGCCGGCGGCCGCGGCGACCTCCGAGATGGTCGGGGCGGAAGGGCGAGGCTTGCCCACGGTCTACCTCCTCGATGCCGGAGCCTCCAGTTTAGGGCCCGCGGTGCACCGCGGGCTCGGGCGACGTGTAGCGCTGCAACTCCTCGTCGGGAATCGCTCGGCCGCCGCCGAAGGCGGATTCGACGAAGCACTGATCGCGTGATGACGCGTTGCCGGCAGCGAGCCCTGCGAGCAGGTCGTCTCGCGAGGGAACCTGCTGCCGGGTCCACCCGCGGCGCAGCAGTTCGACGGCGAATCCGGCGACGAAGGCGTCGCCGCAGCCCATCGTGTCGACGATCGAGGCGGGGTCGTCGATGACGAGCGTCTCCGCCGATACTCGGTTCGTTCCATCGGTGACGATCGCGCCGTCGGTGCCGCGCGTCGCGAGCGCGATGCCGGCTCCGGCCGCGATCAGCGCGTCGAGCAGTCGGTGCGTCTCGTCGACGCTCTGATCCGAGCACGAGATGAGTGCGAGGTCGATGTGCGGCGCGACGCGGTTCAGGTAGGCGTCGGTGCGAAACTCGGGTTCCGACGAGAAGTCGAAGCTCACGAGGGCGTCCGTCTTGCGCAGGAGCGGCAGTTCGGGCTCGGTATGCGAGTACACGCTCGAATGCACCAGGTCGAAGCTCGACGCGTAGGTCAAGCGCCCGTCGCGCAGGTCGATGGGTGCTCGAACGGTGATGCCGCCGTCGTTCCAGCCGAGGAAGACGCGTTCGCCGTCGACGACGTTCAGCGTCGAGATGCCGGTCTCGCCGTGGCGTACGACGGAGTGCGCGTGGTCCACTCCGGCCGCGGTCAGCGCTGCGCGGAGGAACTGCGCGAGGCGATCGTCGCCGAAGACCCCGAGGTACTCCGCGGTCGCGCCGAGGCGCCGAGCATAGACGGCGACGTTGACCGCGTTCCCGCCGGGGTAGTCGAGACGACGGTCGAGAAAGCGGTCGACGATGTTGTCGCCGAATCCGAGGATCTTCACGGGGCGCTCCTCTCAAGCGCGAAGTGCGTGCGCGACGGGCGTCGCGCACGGAGGGGTGGAGGCGGTCGGGTCTTCGCGGGGCTGCGCTCCGCGAAGACCCGACCGAACCGGAATCAGTAATCCATCACCCGGTAGTAGCGGCGGAGATCGAGCGAGTGGTTGCGCACGCGCTCGAGGTGCTTGCTGAACCGCCCGACCGCGATGTCGAGCACGATGGGCGCGATGAGCGCACGGTTCTCGGGGCTGAAGCCCGCGAGCTCGTAATCGCGATTGTCGAGTACCGTGACGTCCTTCGAGATCCGCTTCGCGAAGGCCTCCGCGCGGTCGGTGAGCGGTCGGGTCTCGTCCTCGCCCTGGAAGATGAGTACCGGGGTGTCCTCCTCGAGCAGCTCGAGCGAGCCGTGGAAGAACTCGGCCGCGTTGACGCGCGTCGTGCGAAGCCACTGCATCTCTTCGAGCACGCACATCGAGTAGAGGTAGGTGAGGCCCCACAGTGGCCCGCCGCCGATGAGGAAGTAGTAGTCGGAATCCTTGTGCGCCTCGGCGAACGCGCTGGCCTTGTCCTCAGTCGCCTTCGCCGCCTCGATCACGGCGTCGGGCAGATGCACCAGTTCGTCGGCGAGCGATGCGTATCCGTCGAACTCGCCGCGAACGTTCATGATGCGCCCGACCAGCAGCAGCAGCTGAGGGTCGAATGGCCAGGTCTTGGGTGCGCACACGAGCGCGTGGTCGACGTTCTGGGCGATGGGGGAGTCGCCGATGCCGGTGAAGGCGACGGTGGTGGCTCCCTTGCTCTTGACGTAGTCGATCGCCATGAGCACGTCCTCCGTGGTGCCGGAGGCCGAGGCGAAGACCGCAAGCGTGCCGGTTCCGAGCCAGGCATCACCCGATTCGATGAGCTCGCGGGAGATCGCAGCGCGCACGGGGAGCTTCGAATGGCGTCGAGCGAGGTACTCGTAGGGCCACATCTGCGCGTAGGTGCCCCCTGAGCCGATGAGCAGCACGTTGTCGATGTTCTGGAGCTGATCGACGAGAGATTCGATCTGCGGGCGCAGCGCGACCGCACTGCTGAGCTGCTCGCGGAGTTCTTCCTCGTTGAAACCGAGCATGGTGACATTCCTTTCGTGGCGGTCGAGTGAACCGAGTCTGATACCGGTATCACGTTTGAGTATCGTGCCACGGCCGTCGGAGCGGCGTCAACCAGAAAAACCGTGAAGCCCGTGCCGAAGCACGTCAACACTGTGAACATGCGGTCCGGGTCTTGCGGTGGTGGCAGCGTTCGGTCACAATACTTGGCAGGCAGGTGGGACCGGTATCAGATATCCCGGAATCACGACCTGCCGGCGCCATTATCACGACCTGGCGGACCGTCGCGCACCTGCGGCGCTCTCGAAGAGGAGGGCATGAATATGCATCGGAAGACAAGATCGGTCATCGTGCTGGCCGCTGCGGCGACTATTGCGCTGAGCGGATGCGCGGGCGGGGGCGGTGGCGGTGAGGCCGTCGACGTCACCGCGGAGCCCGAGTACTCGGGCACGCTCAGCGTGCTCACCAAGTTCGCCGGCGAACCGCTCGAACCCTACTTCCTCAACGTCGCGGAGGAGTACCAGAAGCTCCACCCCGAGGTCGAGATCGAGTTCATCCAAGAGACGGACCAGTCGGTGAAGGACAAGACGAAGACGCTGACCGCCTCGGGTGCGCTGCCCGACGTCTATTTCACCTGGGCCGGCACGTGGGCGCAGAACTTCGTCGAGGGCGGCCTCGCCGCCGATCTCACCGAGGTGATCGCCCCCGACACCGAGTGGGGCGGAACCTTCGGCGAGGCCTCGCTCGACGCCTTCAAGTTCGACGACAAGTACTACGGCGTTCCGCTCTACAACAACGGCAAGTTCATGGGGTACAACACCGCGGCGTTCGCGGAGGCCGGCGTCGAGGTGCCGACCACGTTCGAGGAGCTCATCGCCACCTGCGGCCCGCTGCGCGACGCCGGGTACGAGCCGATCGCGTTCGGAAACAAGGACGGCTGGCCCGCCCTCCATTACCTGCAGCAGCTGTTCGGGTACAACGTGCCCTCCGACACGCTGCACGCCGACTTCGACCCGGCGACCGCTGAGTGGAGCGACCCCGGGTACATCGAGTCCCTCGAGCAGTTCGGCGAACTGGTGACGGAGTGCACCGACACCGGCCGGGGCACCAATGGCGTGCTCTACACGACCGCGCAGGAGGCCCTCTCGGGCGGGCGCGCAGCGATGTACTACCAGGAGATCCTCGAGTTCGACACGGTGACCGCGGAAGGAGCGGAGCTCACTCCCGAGAACTTCGGCATCTTCAAGCTGCCGGTGCCCGAGGGCGCGAAGGGCGACGCCGACGCGATCCAGGGCTCGCCCGAGGGGTACCTCATCAACGCGAAGTCGCCGCGCGCCCCGCTCGCCGTGGACTTCATGAAGTTCGTCACCGAGCAGGCCAACGCGACCACCCTCTCCTCGCCGCCCTACGGGCAGCCGAGCACGGTGGTCGGCGCGGTGACCGAGGATACGTCGAGCGCAGCGGTCTTCAGCGGCATCGAGCAGGTCAACGATGCGTCGCAGCTCGTCGTGTGGCTCGACACCGTCACGGTCCCCGAAGTGGCGGACGCCTGGCTCGCGGGCGGTGAGGCGCTCATCAGCGGCGACTCGACTCCCGAGGAGATCCTCGAGAGCGTGCAGAGCGCGAACTCGATGGCGCAGTGATCCGATCCCGGGGTGGCCGCACGTCTGCGCGAGCGGCCACCCCGCCGGATCCCGAACGAACAGGACCTGATATGCATTCGCGCATCGCCTCGCTCAAGGGGCTGCTGTGGTTGGCCCCGGCGATCCTCATTCTGATCGCATTCGTCTATCTCCCGCTCGTGCAGAACTTCGGGTTCGCGACGAGCGAGTGGGATATCTATTCGGGCACGCAGGAGTTCGTCGGAGCGAAGAACTTCGAGAAGCTGCTGCACGACCCGATCTTCTGGCGCTCGCTCGGCAACAATCTGCTCTACGCGGTCATGTCGATCGTCTTCCAGGTCGGCGCCGCACTCGTCATCGCCGCGATGGTGGAGAGCGTCAGAAACGCCCGCGTGCGGAACTCGCTGCGCGTGATCTACTTCATTCCCTCCGCGATCTCGATCACCGTCTCGGGTCTGCTCTTCTACTTCATCTACGAACCGAACATCGGCATGCTCAACAGTGCGCTCGACTTCTTCGGCCTCGGCGCCCTCGCGCAGCCCTGGCTCGGGCAGGAGAGCACCGCGATGCTGGGGATCATCGCGATGAGCCAGTGGCAGGGATTCGGCTATTCCGCCTTGCTCTTCACGGTCGCCATCCAGCGCATCCCATCGGAGCTCTACGAGGCGGCGCAGATCGACGGCGTCGGCCCCTTCCGCAGGTTCTTCACGATCACGCTTCCCCTCGTTCGCGAGATGTCGGGCCTCATGATGATCGTCACGATCTCGGGGGCGTTCCAGGTCTTCAACGAGGTGATGGTGATGACGAGCGGCGGGCCGAACAATTCGACGCAGGTGCTCGGCACCTGGCTCTACCGCAACGGGTTCGTGCGAAACGACTTCGGGTACGCCGCGGCCATCGCCGTCGTCATCTTCGTGCTCTCGCTCGGCATCGGTCTTGCGCAGTTGTGGTACACACGGAAACGGAGGGTCGAGGTATGAGTACCGAGACGGCAGTACTGCTGACGGTGCGCCCGCAGCGACCGCGCATCGGCAAGGCGGGGTTTCTCGGGATCATCGGCCGTATATTCGCCTGGTCGTTCTTGATCGGGCTCGCCGTGATCGTCATCTACCCGCTGCTGTGGATGATCTTCAACGGATTCAAGACGAACACCGAGCTGTTCGGCAATCCGTTCGCGCTGCCCCAGCAGTGGAGCTGGGAGAACTACGCGAACGCGTGGAACCGCGGGGTGAGCGACTTCCTCACGACGAGCCTGCTCGTCACGGTCGTGTCGACGATCACCACCGTGCTCGTGAGCGCGTGGGCCGCCTACGGGCTGACCCGCGTGAAGATCCCCTTCAGCGCCTTCTGGTCGGGCATCATCCTCGGCGGACTCATGCTCGCCCCCGCGGTCGCGCTGGTGCCGCTGGTCAAGATGTTCCAGGCGCTGGGGCTCTACAACACCTTCTGGGCGCTCATGGTGCTGTACACCGCTTTCCGCATTCCGTTCACCACGTTCCTAATCCGTTCGTACATGATCGACTTGCCGATGGAGGTCGACGAGGCTGCCCAGATCGATGGAGCGAGTCGCTGGAAGACCTTCTGGCGGATCATCCTGCCCATGTGCAAGCCGATCCTCGTCTCGACCGTGCTGCTGCATGTGCTCTTCGCGTGGAACGAGTACCTCTTCGCAATGGTGTTCACCAGCAGCGTCGGCGCGCAAACCCTCCCGGTGGGGCTGACGAGTCTGATGAGCAAGCACGGCACCGACTACCCCGTCGTGTTCGCGGGGATGGTGATCGCGGCGGTGCCGGTCGTCGTGCTGTTCCTCGTCTGCCAGAGGTACTTCGTCAAAGGCCTCGCCGACGGCGTCGGAAAGTAAGGAGGAGCCCGTGGCGCTCGCGCTCGCCCAGATCAGCGGATCCAATTTCTCGTATCAGCACCACTCGCTCGAGCAGTGCTTCGACGATCTCGCGGGTTCAGGCCGCACCGCCGTCGAGCTCTGGGGCATCGCGCCGCAGCTGCACGTCCCCTGGATGAGCGATGACGACGCCCGGCGGGTGCGCCGCGCAGCGGCGGCTCGCGGACTCGATGTCATCTGCTTCACGCCCGAGCAGGTGATGTACCCGGTCAACATCGCGTCGCCCGACCGGCGGCTGCGCGCGGAGAGCGTTGCGATGTTCCGCCGCGCGGCCGAGCTCGCCGTGGAACTCGGGGCTCCGAAACTGTTCGTGACGCCCGGCCGCGGGTTCGAGAGCGAGTCTCGCGAGGCGGCGTGGAATCGGTCGGTCGACGCGATCGGCGAGATCACCGCCTACGCGGATGCTCTCGGGCTCGAGTGCCTGCTCGAGCCGCTGCAGCGGGTGGAGTCGAATCTCGTCAACACGGCGGACGACGCGCGTCGGGCGCTCGGGGACATCGGCGCATCGAACCTCGGCGTGGCACTCGACACTGTTGCGATGTCGGTGGCCGGGGAGAGCGTCGACGACTACTTCGCTCTCCTCGGCGACCGCGTGCGTCACGTGCACCTCATCGACGGAACGCCGGCCGGGCACCTTGCGTGGGGCGACGGATCCCTCGCACTCGATGGCATCCTCGCCGCGCTCGATCGCCATGAGTACTCGGGATGGATGACCGTCGAACTCTTCGGCGACGGGAGCTACGCGCTCGATCCCCGCCCCGCACTCGCGCGGTCGCTTGCAGCGATCGAGGCGGCGCTGCCGTCGCTCGCGCGCTGAGGGCCTCGCGGCCCGTCTGTGTGCTCGGCGAGGAGCTCGTCCTCCTCGGGCTTCGGATCGCGCGCGTCGGCATAGGTGAATGCGAGCGATGCGATCGCGAGGGCGAACGCCAGAATGCCGAGGGGATTGCAGAGCGCGAGCGACATCTCGACGGAGAAGTCGGAACCCGACGCGAGGCTCAGAATGGAGATGAGGTCGTCGCCCACGCGATCCGGAACCGTCAACCCGAAGCCGACCGCGCAGAGCCAGGCGAGGATCAGCGAGACCGTCGTGCTGCGACTGGTGCGACGCCCGCGAGACGCCGTCACCCCGAGCCTGTGCGCCTGCCACACCTGCAGCCCGATGAAGACGAGCCCGATGGTCGGCAGGTACCACCATGTGAGGTCGCCGCCGATGCCGAACAGCCAGCGGCCGGCCGCCATCCACAGCGCCAGCACCACTCCGACGACGACTACGATCGGACTCCGCACACCTGCTCCTCATCTGCCTCAGGCGCGCCCGGCGGAAGACCCGCCCGAGCGCACGGTACCAGCCAACCAGATTTCACTTTCGGCTGCGAACAGTGCTATTCTCTAACGGTTGTCATCGCAAGGTGGCCGCGCCCCGATAGCTCAGTGGTAGAGCACTTCCATGGTAAGGAAGGGGTCGCCAGTTCAATCCTGGCTCGGGGCTCTGACTCTGCTGGTCTTCCGATCAGGTTTGGCTGAGTAGCTCAGCTGGTTAGAGCGCACGACTCATAATCGTGAGGTCGCGGGATCGAGCCCCGCCTCAGCTACCAGAGTCTCTGAGAAACCCCCTCCCGCCGAGGGGGTTTCTCAGTTCAGCGAGGGCGTTTCCTGCGGTAGGTGCGTTTCGCCGGGGCTTGCTGTACGAAGTGGTCGAAGCCGGTCGCCGCGATGCACTCGGGGCGCGATGTGGCGACGCCCAGCTTGGGGAGGTCGGGGACGCGTGCGTGCAGCAGACGATGGAGTGCGAGGTCGAACTCGGTGCAGAGCGGCAGCATCACCGGCTCGAGGTCGATGAAGACGAAACGGTTGCCGAGATCGGAGCTTCGACCGTCGGCGAGTGAGTCGAGCAACTCCATCGCGGCCGAGCCGTACACCGTTTCGTGCTGGCTCTCGTAGTGGTCGAGTTGGATGTCGTCGGGCAGGAGGACCAGGGGCTCATAGCCGAGCTGATTGACGACGTCTTCGAGGATCGACAGGCATCGCTGTTCCCAGAGTTGATCGAAGGCGCCCTGGAAGAGAATGCGCGAGCCGGTCACCCAGTCGGGTGCATCTCGGTCGCTGAAGGAAGCGCAGTCGGTCTCGATCTCGCCTGCGGCCCCCTGGCTGCGGGGGTGGTCTAGCAGCATGTGCATGCGCGCTCTCCCGCAGGCATCGCTGAATGCAGCGAGTGCGGCGAAGAGTGTCGAGCGGTCTTTCTCATGCGGAACGTTCCTTTGCGAACGAAGGCCCGGCGCATCGTCTCCGAAGTTCGCAGCGGCGAGAACGACGGCGGGCAGCGGGTCATAGTCGAAGAGAAGTTCAGCACCTACTGATGTTGAGGTGAGGCGACCGCGAGAATTTACGGGTCGCTGAGGTGAGAATCCGTAGTGGGCCGCGAGTCTTTAGGTGCAATTCGGGGACGATTCCGCGTCCGCGCGTGACGGACGGCCCTCCGAGGAGTGCGCCACCTCTGGCATCGGAGGCCCTCGGAGGGGAGCCACACCGAGACCAGCGTGGGGCCGGATGCACGCTGCACTTCCCAGCTGAGGAAGAAGCACTCCTGCTTCTTGAACTTCTGACCGATGACGAATTTCAAGAGGAAGAGCAAGCGGTCTTCGAAATCGTACTCGTTGCCTGCGAGTAGCAGTTTTCCCATTGGTATGGAGTCCTTTCGGCGATATCTCCACCCCCGTTGAGAGGATACAAGTCTGCGGGGCCTGCGTCAGCCGACGTTCCGTCACCGTTTGGAGCGGCGGATGAGCCACCACAGCACGACCGAGCCCACGAGAACGAGCGTGCCGAGTGCGGTGAACACGTACGCGGGAAGCCCCGCGCCGGCACCGCGCTCGACGAGGTCGGGGGTGTCTTGCAGGTGCGCTACGAGCGTCAGCCATACGGGATAAGAGTTCATGCGAGTGTCTCCTGTGCGTCGGGTACGAGTGCTTCTGCGAGTTCACGCCGTCGTGCTTTCACGCCGAGTGCGATGTACGTGCCGCTCGCCAGCGTGGTCGCGCCGACGATGGCGGCCCACCATGGGAATCCGGGGAGCTCGGGGCTCTTCGCGGGATCTGCCGCGGGAGGGGCAGGGGAGAGCCGTTCGGCGTGCACGAGAAGCCGGTGCGAGTTGATGCCGACAGGTGTGCACGTGACGAGGGTGACGAGGTCTTTGCCCTGCTCGAGTGCCAGTGAATCGGTTTCGGTGGGGAGCACCGACTCAGTGCTCGTGACCTGATAGGCCAGAGTTTCGCCGTACACGTCGATGTAGAACTGGTCACCCGCATCGAGCTTGTGGAGGTCGGTGAAGAGTGCGGCGTTCGCGAGGCCGGAGTGGCCGGTGAGCACGCTGTGCGTGCTCGGCCCGCCGACGGGAAGTGCAGTGCCGAAGAGGTGACCGACGCCGTGCAGCAGTACGGCATCGGTCGTGCCGTGGAGCACGGGCAGGTCGATGCCGGCTTCGGGGATTCGGATCCGAGCCATCACGTCGGAGGGGGAGCCTCCGAGTTGCTCGAGGTATTCCCGATAGGCCTCGGATTCGATGTCATCGACCGACATGGTGAAGGGATCGTATCCGCCGCCGTACCCCAGATGCTCGTTGTACTCTCGCGCCGATCGGAGGGCGTCTGATCTGAGCTGCTCGGGCAAGCCTGCGACGGTGTGGGAGTAGTCGCTGCCGACAGCGGACTGGTTTCCCTGCGCGAACCAGTCGGCGATCTGCGGATACAGCAGCAGGAGGAGCCCCAGGTGAACGAGAACCACCAGGATGACACGCGATCGGGTCGGCACTGGAGAGGGTCGCCGTTTCGGGAGGTTGTGGGTGGAGGTGTGCGGCTGGCGCATTGCGGTGCTCCGTGATTCGTGAGGTGCGCACACGTCAGTGGGCGACCGAAAGCCTGGCTTCCGATCGCCCACTGACGAGAGGCGCGTGGTTACGCGGTCGCGCGGCGCTTCATGCGCGTGGCCATGAAGACTGCGCCGCCCAGTACGAGCAGGCCGGCGACGGTGAGCATCGCGGTTCCGACTCCACCGGTGATGGGCAGGTTGGGAAGGATCGTCTTCTGGTTCTCCACCACCTGAACGGTCGGGGTCGCGGTGCCCGCCGTTTTCACGGTCACCTTGACGGGATCCGCGAGCAGCACGTAGCCCGCAGGCGCTTCGATCTCAGCGATCCAGTAGTCGCGCTGATGGGTGGCCGAATCGGTGGCGAGGCTCGGGATGAGCGTCGATCCGTTGTCGTCGGTGACGAAGACGGTCTCGCCGGCATCGTTCGCGAGGGCGTTCGTCTTCGCGCGTGCATCGGCCTCGCTCGCGTAGACGCTGAACTTGGCACCGGCGAGCGCCTTCTGATTCGAGCCGTCGGCCTTGTCGATGCGGATGCTGCCGAATTCGCTGACTGCGGGGTCGGAGTCGATCTGGTTCTCGATGTCGTTCAAATTGGTGAAGTACTGCACATCGTTCGAGATGACGCCGTCGTCTCCGAGATCGTTGACCTTGGTGTGAATGACGTAGGAGAGCTGCCGACCCGAGTCGCCGGCGACCCGTGCGATTCCGGTAGCGGTGAGCGAGAGCGCGACCGTCTGACCCTGCACCTCGACGGTGTAGTCGGTGCCTTCGACGAGGGCGGCGCCGGCGTATGTTACGTCGGCGATCGATTCGAACGTCAGTCGCGAGTCCAGTGTGTCGGAGAGCCGCAGCGCCTTGAGCGTATCGCCCGCGCCGAGCTTCGGTGCAGTCGCGGTGATGCTCCACGCCCGGTGCGTCTTGCTGTAGTCAGGGGTGCCGGGCTCGACGACCTGCTTCTCGACGGCGTTGACCGAGTTCTTCGGGTAGGTGTGCACGTCGTACACCCATTCGTCGTCGATCACCGTCGGGATGGTGACCAGATAGGGGGCTCCGGGCGCGGTGATGTTGGCGGGCTCGCCGTTGATCATTCCGTTCGCGATGTTCGTCTCTTCGACGATGTAGAGGCCGACGGGGAGGCCGGAGAATGCGGCGGACCCGTCGGTTGCGGTGGTGGCCGTGGTCGCGGTTCCCGTGCCGAGGGCGCGAGCGGCGTCGACCGTCATCGAGCCGAGCCCGTCCCAGTACGCAGGCGTGCTGAGATCGAGACCGGTGACCGGGGTCACCGTGAACTCGACGCCCGCAATGGGCTTCGCGCCCGCCGGAAGCGTGTCGAGCTTGCTTCCGTCGCCCGGCACGGAGCCGGGGTTATCGGGCTGGGTGAACTTGTTCACCGTGATCGAGCCGGTGCGATCGGGGTCGACGTTGCCCGGGGCAGCGTTCGCCGTAGCGGCGCCGAGGCCCAGGGTGGAGACTGCGACCAGCGCAGCAGCGACGCCGAGCAGGCTTCGCTTGAGGTGTGATCCTCGAGTGGTCATGGGTACCTTTCCTTCTTCGTTGGGCATATGGAGGGGGTCTGGGATCGGCGGGTTCACTCGCCGCGTCGCCTGGTGCGAGTCATCCACCAGGCGGCGGTGAGCAGGCCGACCACCGCGGTCGCGCCGATGATGAGCACGGCGGTCTCTGCGCTCGCTCCGGTCATCGGAAGCTCCGGCTGGAATGAGGAGGTGTTCGGCGGAACCTCGAATTCGGCCGAGTCTTCAGGCGACGTCACCTCTGGCGGCCCGGAGGGACTCGTCGACGCGTCGGCGATCGCCGTGTTGGTCACGCGGCCGTTGAACGCATCCTCCATAGTGACCGTGTAGGTCGCGGTGCAGCGCACCGATTCCCCCGGCCAGAAGCCGCCGGGCGGACAGTTGACTGCGCTCATCTCGCCGCTCCCGGTGAAGTCCGTTTCAGTGATCTGGGTTCGCCACAGCGGGACGTTGCCGGTGTTCGTCACGGTGAACGTGTAGTTCACGGTGTCGCCGACTGCAGCGACTGACTGATCGACCTCTTTCGTGAGTTCGATCGCCGGTTGAGGGGCAGTCAGTGGGGTATTGGTGCTGTCCTCGTTCGACTCGATAGTCTCCGGAACGCCGTCAGGCGTGGCCGTCGCAATTGCTTTGTTGATGACTTGCCCTGCGGCCTGGTCACTAGCGGTGACCGTGTATCCCGTCGTGGCATTGCAGGAGGTCTCCTGGCCGGGGACGAGGACGGTTGCATTGCACCTGACCGTGATGCCGTTCTTCGTGAGCAGCGGATCATCGACGCTGACTTTGCTGACCGGAATCTGACCGGTGTTCTTGACCTTGAACCTGTAGAAGATCAGGTCACCTGCATCGTGAATTCCGTTCTCATTCACATCGGTCACATTGCTGACGGACTTCTCGAGCGCAATGCTGGCGGGCTTGACCGTGTTCGTGATCGTGCACGACACCAGGTCCCCGAGGCCGACGTGGATCGTCTGCCCGTACCCGGCGGAGGTGCCGGTGGGCAGGGTGGCATCTTCCATTCCGTTCCGCGTGCACGCCCACGAAGCGGTGTAGTTCTCCAGGCGACCGGTGCTGCCTTCGAGGAACACGGCGGGCGAACCTTCGAGCTTCACCGGGATGTTCTGGCGCCCGGTCGTCGCGAAGGTTCCCGTCGGCCCCGTTTCGGCGGAGGCAGGAATGGCGCTGCCCTCCGCGTTACTGACGTTGATCGTGAAGTTGTCCTCGCCATAGCGGGAGTCGACCTGCTTGCTCAGTTCGACCTGTGAGATCAGGAACCCGAAGGCGCCGGCCTCAACGCCGCGCTCCGCGTAGAAGGTCTGCGTCATCCGCTCGGAGGCGGCAGAGGCGACGATCGCGGCGCCGGTGCGCAGCTCGACCTCCGTGTCTCCGCCATCGCAGACCACCTTGTACGCGTCATACCAGTCGAGTGCGCCGCCGCACGCATTCCCCAGCGCGTCGCCGTCGCCCGAGATCGCGTAGATGGGATCACTCGACTCCCAGGTGATCGTCTCCTTCTTGCCCGTGTCAGGTTGCTGGTCGGTGGTCTCCGCATCCGCACTCACCAGCGAATAGCCCTGCACTGGCGTGCCCGAGGCGTCGTTCACCACCACGTTCTCGATCGCGATGGTGGACTCGATGGTTCTCAGCGGCACGGGATCGTCCTGCAGCAGCGCCGCTGCGCCGGCGACTCCGGTGTAGTTCTCATTTCCGAAGTAGGCGTTGATGTCGGTCGGGAACGGGGTCGCGTGCAGAGGATGCCCCGTCGTCTTCAGAACGAAGGACGCGCTCCATCCGCCGGGCAGGGGGAGGCTCATCTTCTGCCCCTCGGAGCTCGTCGCCTGGTAGTGGTCGTACTTCGCGAAGTCGATCCAGCACAACGTCTGGGCGTACTTGCCGGAGCCGGGGTCCGCGGTCGAGCACGTGGTCGTGGTCTCCGCAGCGTTGGCGGGAGTCGGTGTCGACGAGAACGGGAGGGTGACGGCGGCCAGCAGCACGACCATCGTGAACTGCAGCAGGCGTCTCCCGCGTGAGCGGATCCCGAGCATCGACGGCTTCCGCCTGGAAACAGCAGACTGTCTGAGTACGTCGTCGGAGATCATCGTATGCACAGCTCTCAATAGTGCTGTGACGGATCGTCCACATCAGACGTTTGCGCTCGATCCGGGTCGGGTTCAGTGGTGGGCCGTGAATGCATGCGGTAGAACTCGACACTTTTGGGTACGGTTCCGACCCATCTGGCTCAGTTCAGTCCGCTCCTGCTTCTCTCGAAGAAAGAGACTGCCATCGCCCATACCTGCACACAGTGCGCGGATCAATACTTCAAGTGACACCGGTAGATACTGAAAAACGCCTTGCCCGCGATTCGCCTGCTTATGGTGGCTCCGTGAAATTCGCCCTGGTAACGGGTGAGATCGAAATCTACACTGGGCGCTACACGGTGTCGGGAAGCCCGAATCGCACGACGCGCCGGTAAGCGCCTCGGGCCCCGACGGCTCGGCACCCCCAGTCGAGATTGGGCGGTACTCCATGGTCGGAACTTCTGAACCCGGAGGGCTGCGCTCGAAGTCAGACGAGATCTCACACCCGCCACGGACGATCTCCTCACGAGCGCGTATCGACGGTGACCGACGACGTCTCACACGCTTCGTGCGAGCGGGGCGTCGCCCTGCAGATGTCTCTGCGTCGTCAACGCGCGTCCCCTTTCACGAACACCCTATGAAACGGAGTACCGCGACATGTCGGAGCGGCGAACCCCACCTACCCATGCCCGCCCAGCTGCACTGACCGCGGCGATCGCGGCAATCGCGCTCGCCCTGATCGGCATCGGCACCGCACCGGCGACCGCGCTCGGGAGCCCGGGCGACGAGCCCGTCACAGAAGCACCGACTACGGAAACGCCGGCGGACGAAGCATCCGAATCGAACGCCGAGGAGCCGCGGGAGCCGGAGGATCCGCACAAGCCCGAGGCCCTTACACCTCTGGACGACGTCGCACCGCTCGTCGGGGAGACCCTCGAGATCGGGCTGGAGAGCAAAACGGGCGTCGACGACGCGGTGAACGATCCTCTCGACGGGAGCACCACGAACGACCTCATCCGCACGAACGACATCTGGACGCTGACCGTCAATGCCGGGCAGCGCGGTACCGAAGCGCAGACCAACGTCGTCGTCGAGATCGACGCGCCGCAGGGCGCGGAGTTCGTCTCCCTGCCGCAGTACTGCGATGCTTCGGGCAGCTCGCTCGACCCTCAGGCGCTCCCCGAGCCGGCGGCGCCCATCACCGATTCGTCGTGGGAATCCCTGCCCACCCAGACGCTCACCTGCAAGCTCACCGCCGAGTACGTCGGTCCAGAATTGGTCTTCGACTTCCCGTTCGAGCTTCGGGTGCGACCCGAAGTGCCCGCCGGCACCTCACTCACGGCCGTCGCCGCGATCCGCTCCGACCAGGTCGCCGCGGTTACGGCGCAAGCGACGGCCAGTGTTGTCGCCGCGCCTCGCTACGACGTCTCGAAGAACGCCTATCGCGCCGAGCCCAACACGAGCACCGTATCGGCCGGGCCGGCAGCATGCTCCTGGGACGAGACCATCGGGTGCCGGCTGTTCGCATTCCCGGTCAATGTGTCTCTTCCGTTCGCAGGCATGGGTTCGAGCCCCGTGACGCAGATCTCGCTGATCGACGACGTCTCCCCGGAAAGCCTCTACGGCGTCGCCGTCGACGACCTCGAGAAGTACGGCGCGCGCCTGCGCGACTGCTACACGACGACCATCGGCTACACCGATACGCCCTGGTCGAAGATCGGACCGGGTTCACGCGAAGGGGAGCCCTACAATTCGGTGCGCGACAGCGGAGCGATGAGATGCGCGCAACCTGACGGGCCCGGAACCGATATCGCGGTCGTCTTCGACAACCCGGACACGACCGCGTGGACCTATCCATCCGAAGGTGTCGGGGGGATCGCCATTCCCGCAGACCGAGCCGCCGTCGCCTCCGGCGTGCTCCGCTTCGAGGTGCCGAACTCGGTGATCACCGACTTCGGCGAACAGTACGCGGCGAGCGCGTGGCGCATGAACGTCAGCAACACGTTCACCGATCTCACCGTTCAAGACATCATCGGCAATGGAAACGATCCCGCATGGGACGACGCGACGAACGATACGCGCGACGTGCAGGTCACCATCACCGCCGGCGTCGGGCAGGAGAAGTATTTCGTCGGCATCCCGGGTGCCGAAGGCAATATGCCCGCTTTCGACTTCCGCCCCTACTTCTTCCAGGGTCCGCCCGGAACCACGGGTCGCGGCAATGGAGACGGCCAGCTCTTCCCCGGTGGCGACGCGATCAGCATCAACCTGTACTCACCGGCGCAGATCGCGGGGGGCGAGACCCAACGGCTCATGGCCGGGTGCGATTACTGGGACGGAACGAAGCTCCATCTCAAAGCCCGCGACTGGCCCGGGAGCCAGATGACCACCGCGGGCGGATACGCTCAAACCACTCCCTCGAACGGCGAGGCAGTATGGGTCAGCGGCGCGAACGTCGGCGACGCGTGGCTCCTGCCGGGAGACACCGCGATTCCAGAGCTCACCGCGCAGTACTCCAACGGCTCGACCGGCACGGCGGGAGGAAACTGCGGTGCGGGGGAGTGGTTCGACGACCCCGCTGACGTGCCGGGTAACGACCCCGAGAAAGCCGCCGATGGCGTGTACACCGCCGTTGATCAGGTGCGCTGGATGGCGGTCATGCCGCTCGACCGCACGGTCACCACTCGGTACGCCGTCTCCATCGGGCTCACCGCCGCCGACGAGATCGAACCCGGCGAAGTCGTCCCGAACTTCATCGACTGGTACACGACGCTCACCGTTACCGGCGACGAGACCCTCGATCAGATCTCGCAGCGTTCGTGGACAACGAGTACCTACGATCCTGCGACGAATACCGGCTTGCGCGGCGACCGGCTCATCGTCTCGAGCCTGAACTCGTCGATCAACAAGGAGATTCTCGGCAACGACGGTGATTGGACCTCGGGCAACACGGAGACGACGGCGGGGCAGGAACGGCGATTCCGGATCCAGCCGTACATTCTCGCGGGCGAGACCACCGGGAGCACGAGCAACCTCCGCATCGAGGACTGCATGCCGGACTCCCAGATTCTGCTCGACTCCAATTACTCCTACACCACCACGCCCGCCGACGGGGCCCTGGAGTGCGCCCCCGAGGAGAACTACGTGCGCTGGGATCTCGGCCCCCGCAGCACCGACGAGACGATCGAGCCCGTCGAGTACACGGTGCGCATCAGCAGTCTCTCCGTACCCGGGGAGTACGTGAACCGAGCACGAGTCTCCGCCGTTGGAGACAATTCCGATGAGAGCCTCCGCACCGACAGCCAGACCATTCGCATCGTCAACCCGGCGGGCGTGAAGATCGAGAAGACCCCCGCGACTCCGCAGGTGCAGGTCAACGATTCCGGAGCGACGAATACCGAGGACATCTCGTGGACCGTCGGCGGAGCCAACATCGGGCCCGAGGCCAATGTGCACAATCTCGATCTCGTCGACATCCTGCCCGCCAACGGCGTCGACACCGATCCCGAGGACGGTCAGCCCGCGTCCGACTTCGCCGGCACGCTCGACCTCAGGTCCGTCGAGATCCCCTCGGGGGTGGCGGTCTACTACTCGACCACCCCGGCGAATGAACTCTCCATCGACCCGGAACACGCGAGCAACTCGGTCGGCGGCACGAACCCCGACGGCACCCCGCACGTCGTGAACCCCGAGAACTGGACGGCGTGGGGTGACAGTGGACCCGCCGATCTGAGCGCCGTCACCGCACTCAGGTGGAAGGTCGACGGCGTCTTCACCGGTGCATCGAACTTCTCCTCGACCGTCGTCATGACCCCGATCGGCAACGCTCCGGGCGACCGCTACATCAATGTGCTGCGCGGCGAGGCCGTGCTCAAGACCGACGACGGGGCGGTCGGGTCGGTGCGCGAGCTCGGCCCGATCTACGCGACGACCAACGTCATCGGATCCAGCATCGGCGACTCCTTCTGGTTCGATGCGAATGCAAACGGAATCCAGGACGAAGGCGAGGCCGGTGTTCCCGGAGCGGAGGTCTCGCTGAGCGGAACCGATGATCTTGGCAATCCCGTCAGCACGACGACCACGACTGACGCCGACGGGTGGTACGAGTTCGACGGTCTCCGCGCATCAGACGTCGACGGGTACGCGTTGAGCTTCGACATTCCCGAGGCTCTCGAAGAGACCGGGTACGAGTTCACGATCACCGAAGCGGGCGACGACCCCGCGCTCGACTCGAACGCGAACGGCGACGGCGTGACGGCGCCCGTGGTCATCAGCCCGGGTCTGTCCGATACGACCATCGATGCGGGAATCTCCCGCTCCGATATCGAACTGGTGAAGACCGCGGACCCGCAGAACGGTGTCGACGCCGACGAGATCGTCACATACACGTTCACAGCGACGAACACCGGGGAGACCACGCTCGACGGAATCGCGCTGCAGGAGAACTCCTTCACAAACCCGCAGGGCGACGACATCGAACTCGACGAACCTCCGGTCATCGATGAGGATCAGTCCACCGGCACCGTCGACGCCCTCGAGCCCGGCCAGCGCGTGGTGTGGACCGCACCGTACACCGTCACCGCTGCAGATCTCAGCGATGACGGCGGACTCATCGCGAACACGGCGAGCGTCAGCGGCGAGAGCCCGCGGGGCAGCGTCGTCACCGACGATGACTCGGAGAACGTGGCACCCGTGGGCGTCGGCGCCTTCTCGTATTCGAAGACCTCGGACCCCGCGTCGGGCTCGGATGTTCGGGTCGGCGACACCGTCACCTATACGCTCACGGTTCGACACAACGGAGCCGGTGATGTGCGGAACGCCACGATCACCGACGACCTCTCCGACGTGCTCGACGATGCCGAGTACAACGAGGACGTGCTCCCTTCGCAGGGCAGTGCGACTTACGAAGACGGGGTACTCACCTGGGTCGGCACCATCAGAGACGGGGCGGAGGTCACGATCACCTATTCGGTGACGATCACGGGCGAGGGCGATCTCTCCGTGCGCAATGCGGCGACCTCGGACGACGAGCGAGGTCAGTGCTATGACAGTGTCGGGTGCGAGACCGAGCTCGACATCCGTCCCGGCGCGTACACGTTCTCGAAGACCAGCGACCCCGGCTCGGGAGCCGAGGTCGCGGTGGGCGACCGCATCGCCTACACGCTGACGCTGCAGCACAACGGCGGCGGAGTGGTCGAGAGCGCCGGCATCGTCGACGACCTTGCGGCTGTGCTCGACGATGCGGAGTACAACGGTGATGCCGTCGCAACCGCTGGAGACGTGAGCGTCGACGATGGTGTGCTCAGGTGGGACGGCGATCTCGCGAACGGTGAACGGGTGGACATCACGTATTCCGTCACCGTTACCGGCGGCGGTGATGACGTCGTGCGGAACGCCGTTACCGCCACCGACGAACGGGGCGCATGCGCAACGGACGTCGGCTGCCAGACGGTGCTCACACTGGGGCCCGGAATGTTCGTCTACTCCAAAGCGTCGGACCCCGCATCCGGCACAGAGATCCAACCGGGAGCGCCCGTCACGTACACGCTCACCATCGAACATCGAGGTGAGGGGCGCGTGCGAGACGCTGCTGTGAGCGATGATCTTGCGGATGTGCTCGACGACGCGGTGTACAACGACGACGCAACCGCGAGCAGCGGAACCGTCGTCGTCAGGGACGGCGTGCTGCACTGGAACGGTGACCTTGCAGCTGAGGATCGCGTCACCGTGACCTACAGTGTCACCGCTCACGGGCGGGGTGACGGCACGCTGGTCAACGCGGTGACGAGTGTCGATGCCCGAGCGGCCTGCGATGCTGATCGCACATGCTCGACCGCGCACCCCGTCGCAGCCGCCGGTGAGGAACCGGGGGACGATCCCTGGCTCTCGATCACGGGCGGGTCGCTGCCGTGGATCGGTCTTGCACTCGCGGCGGCGTTCGTCATCGGCGGCGGCGTGACGCTCGCCGTTCGTCGGAAGCTCCAGCGCGCGGAATGAGCGTTGATTCGAGGCCCGGTGCGATACCACGTCGTGCCGGGCCTCGAGTGCTGTATTCGGCGCCCGCCATCGCGTGAAGAGGTGCACCGACTACTGCACTCGCGCCTGCGCCTGCGCATTCTTCGCTGAACGGCGCGGGCGGGCAATGGGGTCGAGTTAGCGTAATGCGGTCGCGAACGGGGGTTTTCCGCACGCTCGCGTGACGAATGATTCCCGAACGACGAACAGGGCGTGTCGAATGACAGAGTCTTCTCTGCCGCAACCCGAAACCGAAACCGCGCACGCGAGTGCCGCTCCGAAACCGACCGGTCGAGTTCTGCCGTATGTGGTGCTGATCGCGCTTCTCGCATGCGCGATCTACTCCGTTGTGGCAATCCTCATCGACGGGGAGCCGGGGTTCGGGCGAGCGCTCGACTCGGTGCTCGCGGTTGCCGTGTTCACCGGATTGATCTGGATCGATACGCTCATCGCAAGACGCCGCCCGAAGTGGTTCGCGGCCGTGTCGTACTGCGGCAGCGTCTATCTGCTCGCCTTCTGGGTCTCGAATATCTGGGCTGAGGACATCGGCGGTCACCTCATCCTCGGCTTCGCGCACCCCGCGACCCTGATCATCGTCAGGCTCACGCTGCTGCACGTCGATCTGATTCGTGTGATGGTCCGGAAAGGGAGCGGCCCACTATCCGTCTTCATCGGTGCTCTGACCGGTGTCGCTGCAAGCGCGACGGCGATCCTTCTGACGCTTTCCCTGCACGTCTGGGGTGCCCCGCTGCTCGAGCTCGAACCGTACTCGCGGGTCTGGGCAGCCACCGCAATGCTGGCCGCGTTCGGCACGATCGCGCTGCTCATCACCGGCGTTCTCACCGGTGCTCGAGTGACGCGAACGGCCGCGCCGGAACCTGCGACGCTCATGTGGCCGCGGCTGCACGATGGAACGCCCGTGCCCGCGACGCCGAGCGGAGCGCCCGACTTCTCTGCTCTCCCCCCAAACGCGGTGCTCGCCTGGCCGAGGTACCTCGATGGCACGCCGGTTCCCGCTCGCGCAACCGGTGGCCGGCACCTCTCACCTCCCACGACATCCGAAAGAGATTCCGAATGAGCAGCACGTCAACCGAGGCAGAACCAACCCCGCAGGCCTACGACCGGTCGTTCAACCCTCTGGCGATCGTCGCATTCGTCGGCTCGTTCTTCATCGGGCTGGTCGGCATCGTCTGCGGACACATCGCGCTTCGGCAGCTGAAGCGCCAGCCCGGGCGCGGTCGAGGATTCGCCCTCGCCGGGACGATCATCGGCTACGTCAATGTGGCCTGCATCATCACTTCGACCATTGTGCTGACTACCCTGGTGCTCAACGGCGGGTTCGAGAAGAGCTACGACATTCAGCGCGATTTCGATCCGCTGCCCGGTGAGACTGTGGAGATCGACCCGCCCGACGAATTCGAGACCGATTCCGCGGCGGCGAACTTCGAGAACGTCTGCGACGCGGTCGATGACCTCCTCGAGATCGACGTCGTTGCCGCTGGCGCCGATCGGGAAGCACTCGCGGCGCTCCACTATCTCAGCGAGTCCGAGAGCTCGAATGCTGCAACGTACGCCGACGCAGCGCGTCTTCTCGAATCAGGAGCCGCAGGTGCTGACATCGACGATCAGCTCGCCGATGACCTCACCCTCGCGTTGACGGACGAGTACGTCATGTGCACCGCCTACGGCGACGACGTGCTGTAGCAAGCGCACTCCTCACCCCTTCCGCGCTCTCGCAACAAAGGAACCAGAATGATCAGTCGCAGTATCAGCTCACTCACCCTCGTGCTCGCCGCGTGCGGTCTCAGCCTCGCGTGCGCGCTCACCGGATGCGCGCCCGGCCCGGCACAGGACGCCGCGGCGGAGAAGGACACGGCCACGCAGTCGAAGGAGGCCGAGCAGAAGCAGGCCGAGCCGAAGGCTCCCGAACCCGTCGAGACCGAGGAGACCGACTCCGACGTCACTCCGGCGGGATGGTCGAAGCCCATCAACACTGACGGCGACATCGTCGCAACGTACGAGAACGACAGCGTGCGCGTCGACGTGCACGCGACCGCCTTCGGCGAGGCTCCCGAGGACGAAGGCATCGAGCATCCCGACACCGGCGAGTCGCTGGTGCCCGCAGGCTCTCCGGTCGTCGTGCTCAATGCGGTCATCACGAACATCACGGACGAGACCCTCCCAATCGGCGAATCGGCGCTCCGCCTGTCGATCGGCAACGAAGGCTGGCCGTTCATGAGCTTGCACGAGGTCGAGAGCGCCGTCGATTGGCGCGACAGCCTCGGAGCCTTCTACAGCTCCATCGATTGGAACTCCGACTCCGACATCACGACGCTGGAGGCGGGTCACTCCTTCTCCAACGCGCGCGTGGTGCCCTACCTCGAAACGTCCTACGAGGTGGAGGTCACTCTGACGCCGGAAACGGATGACGGACTCGATCACGACAACCCCGTTCTCGCCGAATCGCAGACCTTCACCATCACGCGCCCGTGAGCGATTCCGCCCGATCAGGAGAGTCCATGACCCATCCAGTCTCACCACCGAGCACGAACGCATACGAGCACGAGCTGCGGTACGCTCCGCCTCCGGTGCACGCATACCCACCGCCGCGGACGAACACCCTCTCGATCATCGCCTTCATCGGTTCGTTCCTGCTGTCGTTCACTGGGATCATTCTCGGCGCGATCTCCCTCAGCCAGATCAAACGAACACGCGAGAGCGGGCGCGGGCTCGCTATCGCCGCGATCATCATCGGGTCGGTCGGCACTGCGATCGCGCTGCTGTGGGGCGCGTTCATCGTGTTCGCGATGTACTTCGCCTCACTGTACCCAACTGGGTATGCGACTCCGTACGATCCAGAACCGCGGAGCAGCAGCCACGCGCACACCTATGGTGACGACGCGCATCTCGACCGGCTCTGGGATGCGTGCGATGCCGGAGATGACGACGCGTGCTCGGATCTCTACTGGGAGTCGCCCCTGGGGTCGGAGTACGAGGAGTTCGGGCAGAACGACGGGCGCCTCGACTCCGGCCTCACATCCTGAACAGCGGCCGGTCTACTGCTCGATGATGCGCTTGAGCGCGGCGAGCGTCGCGGGGATGTCCTCGCGCGCCGCCGCGCTCCGCACCGTCACCTGATCTGCGGCATGCTCGCCGAAGCGCTCCACGAAGTAGGCCTGCCCCTCGGATGTGAACTCCCACGATTCAGTGAGGCGCGTGCCGCTCCCCGACGGCTCCATGCGGTAGGTCCACACGACGCGGCCCGGTCCGACGCTCCAGCCGAACGCGACTCCCGGTTCGGCGACGACGACCTGGCTGCGGGTCTTCCACTCCCGATCAGGCGTGGCGTTGAGCCCGGTGAACCAGGCGCCCGGGCGCGGGCCGTGATCCTCATCCCACCAGCACTCCCGGCAGGTCGGCGACCACTCGCCGGTGCGCGTCACGTCGGAGACGACCGCGTACACAGCGGAAGGCTCTGCCTCGACGTGAATGGAATCCTCGAACGTCAGTGAAGCAGGCATGCCCGTCAGTATAGAAGCGACTGCATGCCCGGCGGGGTCGGACCCCAGCCCGCGCCCGGGCGGCCGCCCTCTACTGGGACTCCTCGCTGCTGGTGCGGTGCGGCATGCCGACCGGCTTCGACTCACTCGACCCTCGTTGGCGGAGATAGATGGAGAACGCCACCATCGCACCGACCGCGAGAAACTCGGACTGCCAGTTCTGCAGCGTGCGATTCCAGAACTCCGCCGAAATCACGTACGAGCACCAAGTCTCAGCGGGCAGGCCGTGCTGCGCATTCTCGTCATTGCTCACGATGCGGCCCGCTAGGGACTGCGCGAACCAGGAGAGCACGAAGATCGCACCCATCGTGATGAGCAGCGAGTTCGAGTAGATCCACAGTCTCACGCCGCGTACCTTCGCCCAGCGCGGGGAGTCGGGGCGCGCGTATCTGCCTACGAACTGGTCTGCGTCAGAGCCGACGCCCTCGTCTCCGGGTTTCTTCGACTCGGGAGACCCTTTCTGCACGAACCAGATCGTCGCCAGGATGAAGAGGAAGAACTGCAGGAACTCCGACTGCCAGTTCTCGGCGACGTCCACGATGAAGGCGGACGTCGTCACGAAGTCGAGGTAGCCGATGCCGGGTTGCCCGTGCTGTGCGAGTTCTTCGTTGTTGTAGAGGAATCCGACGATCGATTGACCCACGAGGGTCGCGAGGAAGATGACGATGAAGACGAGGCTGAGTCGCGTGCTGCGCATGAACTCTCTCACGCCGCGTCACCGCCCCATGAGCGGCAGGGCGATCATCAGGACGAGCCCCACCGCAACGATCGTCATCCACGCCCAGAACGGCACCGCCTGAGTGCTCCTCCTGCTCTGCTTCTTCTCCACACCGCCTCCGATCCTGTCCTTCAGAGCTTGGCGCTGCTGCCCCTCCGCGGCACGGGGATTGACGCGACGCACGTCTCCTGGCAGGGCTCACCCGCCTCGCATACGAAACGGGGGCCGTCGAGCGCAAGCCAGTGGTTCTGCGCAGCAGGCGTCAGTACCCTCGTCTCCAGGCACTGCACGCGCGCGACTCTCGCGGCGCGTGTTCGGCGAATGAGAGGAGTGAACCGTTGGCGGTGATCGGGTACCACGCGTCTCATGAGCAGCACGCTCCGAGCGAGCTGCTGGAGGCGGTTCAGCTCGCCGAGCAGGCCGGTTTCGAAGCCGCGATGTGCTCGGATCATCTTGCGCCCTGGACGAGGCAGCAGGGTGAATCCGGTTTCGCGTGGAGCTGGTTGGGTGCAGCGCTGGCGACGACGAGCATGAGCTTCGGCGTGGTGAACGCGCCCGGCCAGCGCTACCATCCCGTCATCATCGCGCAGGCGATCGCGACTCTGGCCGAGATGTTCCCGAACCGGTTCTGGGCGGCGCTGGGCAGCGGCGAGGCGCTCAATGAGCACGTCACCGGCGACCCGTGGCCCGAGAAGCCCGTGCGCCAGGAGCGGCTGCACGAGAGCTTCGACGTGATCCGCCGACTGCTCGACGGGGAGCAGGTGAGTGTGCGAAACGACCTGACGCACGTGCACAACGCGCGCGTGTGGAGTCTCCCGGCCGAGCACGTGCCGCTGCTCGGTGCCGCCGCGAGCGAGGAGACCGCAGAATGGGTCGCAGGCTGGGCCGACGGTCTGATCACGGTCGCTTCGACACCCGATGCGACGCAGCGGATCCTCGAGCGATATCGGGCCGGCAGCGGCAGAGGGAGCGCGCGATTGCAGGTGCACCTCAGCCTCGGCGCGTCGCGGGAAGAGGCGGTTCGAGAGGCAGAGGATCAGTGGGCGCACAGCACCGTGCCCGAAGAGCTCTTGTGGGAACTCGAGGGTCCCGAGGACTACGAAGCGCTGGCGCGGCTGTCAGACGGCGCGATCGAGGAGTCGGTGGTGGTGTCTGATTCGGCCATCGACATGGCGGAGCGCATCGCCGAGCTCGCTGCGGGATTCGACCACGTGTACCTGCATCACGTGGGACCCGACCAGAAGACGTTTCTGCGGCGGTGCGAGACCGAACTGCTGCCCGAACTGCGGAGGATTCTATGACGGCGCCGAAGTTCGACGTGGACCCGTGGGGTCTCAGCACGGGCAGCTTGGACGCCGAGTGCCTCGCGCACGAAGAATCGGTGTTCGGGCTCTCCAACGGTCACGTCGGGTGGCGCGGCAACCTCGATGAGGGGGATCCGCGCGGCCTGGCGGGCAGCTACCTCAACGGCGTCTTCGAAGAGCATCCGATGCCGTACGCCGAAGACGGCTACGGATACCCGGAGACGGGTCAGAGCGTCATCAATGTGCCGAACGGGCAGATCATCCGGCTCGCCGTGAACGACGAACCCTTCACCGTTCGGCACGGAACCGTCGAGGATCACGCGCGTCGACTCGATTTCCGTGACGGAACGCTGAGCCGCGCGCTCACCTGGACCACGCCGGCCGGAGACGCGGTCGAGATCCGCTCCACCCGACTGGTGTCGTTCGAGCACCGCGCGGTCGCGGCGGTGCGCTACTCCGTTCGCGCCCTGACATCGCCCGTGGAGATCACCATCGAGTCGGAGGTGCTCGCGAATGAGCCGCTCCCCACGGAGCACGGCGACCCGCGAGTGAAAGATCTTCTCGCGCAGCCGCTCGTCGGTCTCGCCAGCACCGTCTCCGGATCCTCCGCCACGGTCGTGCACCGCACCAGGGAGAGCGGCTTGACGGTCGCGACCGGCATGGAGCACGTGATCGCGGACCGCTCGGAGGCCGGAGAACCGAGCGCGGTCGTGCAGACGCATGCCGAGGGCGATGTCGCGCGCACGACGATACGAGCATCGCTGCGAGCCGGGGAGTCGCTCGACTTCGTGAAGTTCGTGGGGCACGAGTGGTCGGCGCGCACATCCGTCGCTGCGCTGCAGGAGCAGGTCGGGACAGCCGTGTCAGAGGCCGTGCGCGAGGGGTGGGACGGCATGCTCGACGCGCAGCGACGCCACCTCGACGCGTTCTGGAGCGGAGCTGACATCCGCATCGACGGCGAGCCCCGCCTGCAGCAGGCCGTGCGGTTCGCACTCTTCCAGATGCATCAGGCATCTGCGCGGTTGGAGATGCGCTCGATACCGGGGAAGGGGCTGACCGGCTCCGGGTACGAGGGGCACACGTTCTGGGACTTCGAGGCATTCGTGCTGCCCGTGCTCATCTCGACGACGCCGCGCGCCGCAGAGCAGGCGCTGCGCTGGCGACACGCGACGCTGGGGCACGCCCGCGATCGGGCGAAGCTGCTGCATCTCGAGGGTGCCGCCTTCGCCTGGCGCACGATCGACGGGCGCGAGAGCTCGGGGTATTGGCCGGCGAGCACAGCGGCGTTCCATATCAACGCCGATATCGCGGTCGCCGTTGTGCAGTACGTGCGCGCCACCGGAGATGTCGCCTTCGAGCGCGAGTGCGGCGTCGAGATGCTCATGGAGACCGCGCGCCTTTGGCTCTCCCTCGGGCGGCGAGACGATGAGGGCGCTTTCCACATCGACGGGGTCACCGGGCCCGACGAGTACTCCGCCATCATGAACGACAACGTGTACACGAATGTCATGGTGCAGCTGAATCTGCGGGGTGCGGCCGCGGCCGCCCGGGCTCACGCCGATGTCGCCCGCGATCTCGGCATCAGCGACGAGGAGATCTCTGCGTGGGAGACCACCGCCGACGCCGTGCACATCCCATTCGACGCGAAACGCGACGTGCACCCTCAGGCGGCCGGCTTCACCGAGCTCGCACGGTGGGACTTCGATTCGACGCACCCGGAGCAGTACCTGCTGCACGATCACTTCCCCTACTTCGACCTGTACCGCAAGCAGGTCGTCAAGCAGGCGGACCTCGTGCTCGCGCTCCTGTTCGCACACGAGGCGTTCTCGTACGAGGCGAAGGATCGCGCCTTCTCCTACTACGAGGGCATCACCGTCCGCGATTCCTCGCTCTCGGCCGCGGCGCAGGCGGTGATCGCCGCTGAGCTCGGTCATCTCGATCTCGCCTACGACTATCTCGCGGAGGTCGCCACGCTCGACCTCGATGATCTGCACGGCAACACGGAAGAGGGGTTGCACATCGCGGCTCTCGGGGGAGTGTGGATGGCGATCGTCTGCGGATTCGGGGGCCTCCGCGACGGCGCTTCAGGGCCGACGTTCTCTCCGCGGTTGCCCCCGCGCGTGAGCCGCCTGGAGTTCGGAGTGCGCCTGCACGGGTCGGTGATCGATCTCGACGTCACTCCGAGTCACACGACGTATCGCATTCGCGAGGGCTCGGCTCTTCGCATCCAGCACTGCGGCGAGGAGATCCTGGTGGGGCCGGATGGCGAAGTCCGCATGCCGAACTCGCCTCTTCAGTCGGCGGGTTCACCCCCGGCGCAGCCCCGCGGGCGCTCGCCTCGACCGGCGGGTCGAGCGTTCTCCGAGCGGTGAGGGGAGGGTCTCGCCCTTCGACCTCAACGGCCGGTTCGAGCAGTCACGCGAGGTCGGTCTCCGGAAGCACCTGCTCGCCGCCGGAGCCTTCCGCCCCTTCCGAGCTGGATGTTTCGGCCTCCGAGGCCGCTGAATCGTCGGCATCGGAGTCGGAGTCGCGACCCTGCTCGACGTTCTCGACGTCGTCCTGAGCATCCTCAGCGCTCTCGCGAACGACTTCCGGGTTCTGGTCTTCCATGACAGCACCTTTCTCTCTGACATCATTCGTTGGCGACGAGTGTAGGTGGCCGTACGACTTGCTTCAAGGCCGTCGCGAAGTCGATCGAAACCTCGCAGATTGGAGGTGCAGCTCCGTTTCAGGAGCTCGGCTTCACTGCAGGAGCTTTCGGACGACCGAGGGGAGAGCACACGCGATGACCATAGGAAAAGACCTCCGGAACGCAGTACAGACTCCTGGTTCTTGGACCACGGCGTACACCGATGGGACCAGCGACGAGCCTCAGACCGTCGAGGAAGCGCGGGAGGGACGCACGCTGCGCCAGCTCGCCGACAGGGGTGCTCCGGAGGGAGACGTCGACGCGATCCGCGACGTCCTGCAGGAGCGCACTGGAGGAGCGAACCCGACCACACTCTTCCTCCTGGCGCACAACGGAGAAATCGTCGTTCGCGAGGAGTTCGTCGGGCCGCGCCACGGCCCGGAAGTGTTCGAGCACGGGCCGCTACCCGTGCTCGTGCCGCTGCTCCGGCACCGGGGAAAGATGCTTCGCTATCTCGTGGTGGAGACCTCTCGTGACGGAGCCGACGTCTGCCTCGAGATCGCCGGCCAGCGCGACGGCACCACCTCCGAGCGCGTGGAAGGACGCACCGATTCGCTGCCGAAAGTGCAGGCGGGCGGATGGTCGCAGCCGCGCTGGCAGCGACACTCCGAGGAGATCTGGAAGCACACGCAGTCAGAGGTCGCAGAAGTGGTCGAGCGCCTGACCCGAGAAGCGTCGCCGGCCTTCATCGCGCTGGCCGGCGACGTGCGTGCGCGACAGCTGCTCCGCGATCAGCTCTCGCCCGAGAGCGCGAAGCTCGTGGTCGAGGTCGACGCGAACACTCGGGCCGACGGATCCGATGACTCCGCCCTGCGAGAGGCCATCGAGCACGCGCTCGACGACGTGTTCGCGCGCGAAATGTCGGGAGCGATCGATGCGACCCAGGCCGAGGGCGGTCGGCTGCGGGCCGAGGGCGTCGATGCGGTCGTCGCCGCGCTGCAGCAGGCCCAGGTGTCTCAGCTCTTCCTCGACGCGCGCATGATCGCGGCGCCCTCCGACGACGACGTCGCGACGCTCGGAGCGCTCGACGCGGAGCCCTGGGTCGCTGCCGACGGCGCCGCATTCGAAGCCGCCACCGAGATCGCGCGGCAGCCGGTCGCCGAGGCGCTGGCTCGCGCCGCGGTGCTGACCGACGCGCATGTGCGCATCTGCGAAGACGAGCCCGAAGCGGATGATGCGGTGCGCGAGGAGCGCGACGCGCGCCCGCCGTTCGCGCTCCTGCGCTGGTAGCAGTGCGAGTTCGCGGACGTGCACGGAGAACGGACGAGGGGGAGATCAGTGGGAGATTCGAACGAGCAGGGCACCGTCGCGGACGCGATCGTCAGGCGGCTCTCGGCGTGGGGCGTCGATCGGTTGTACGGGTACTCGGGTGACGGGAACAACCCGCTGCTCGGGGCGGTGCGCCGCGGCGGGGGAGCCCCGAGGTTCATTCAGGCGCGGCACGAGGAGAGTGCGGCGTTCATGGCCGTCGGAGACGCGAAGTACTCCGGTGGTGTCGGCGTCGTCACCTCGACGCAGGGCCCCGGTGCCATCCACCTGCTCAACGGGCTCTACGACGCGAAGCTCGACAGCGTTCCGGTCGTCGCGCTCGTCGCGCAGCAGCACCGCAGTGTGCTCGGCTCCGACTACCAGCAGGAGGTCGACCTGCAGACGCTCTTCCACGACGTCGCGGCCCCCTTCGTGCAGCTCGTCAGCGCACCCGAGCAGATCTATCTGGCGATCGACCGCGCCTTCCGCTCCGCTTTAGCACGAAAGCAGCCGACCGTGGTGATCCTGCCGCACGACGTGCAGGAGGCGCCGGCGCCCGACCTCGGGCAGGAGCACGGCCACGTGGTCACGGCGCCGCTCTCAGCGCGGGGCGTGCCCCGTCCGCTCGCGGAGGATCTCGACGCCGCCGTGGACGTGCTCGCGGCCGGAGAGCGCATCACGATCCTCGCCGGTCGCGGCGTCGCGCACGCGCAATCCGAGGTCCACCGCCTCGCCGATCACCTGGGAGCCGCCCTGACGACCAGTCTGCTCGGCAAACCCTATATCGACGAGCGACTGCCGCTCTCGGCCGGGACGATGGGCCATCTCGGCACCGACGCCGCCGAGTTCGCGCTGCAGGAGTGCGACACCCTGCTGATCGTCGGGTCGAACGACCCGTGGACGGAGTTCTACCCCGCGCCCGGCCAGGCCCGTGCGGTGCAGATCGACATCGATGCCGCGGTGATCGCGAACCGGTACCCCGTGGAGGTGGGGCTGGTCGGCGACGCTCGCGACACGCTCGAAGCGCTCCTCGCTCGCCTGGAGCCGCGCGGGGCGACGCCGTGGCGCGAGAGCGTCGAGCGCGCCGTGCAGGAGTGGCATGACACGGCGCGGTTGCGTTCCGAGGTGTCGGCGCCGCCGCTCAACCCGGAACTCGCCGTGCGAGAGTTCGGCGCGAAGCTCACGCACGATACGCGCCTCGCGAGCGATGTCGGGAGCTGCGTCTACCACTACGCACGCCAGATCCGCCTGCCCGGTTCGATGCAGGCGCACCTGTCGAGCACGCTGGCGAGCATGGGGTGCGGCGTCCCGTACGGACTCGCCGCGAAGGAGTCGGACTCGGCTCGTCCCGTCGCCGTGCTGGCCGGCGATGGCGCGATGCAGATGCTCGGAAACGCCGAGCTCATCACCGTCGCGCAGCGGTGGAGCACGTGGGAGAACCCGCAGTTCGTCGTGCTGGTGCTGCAGAATCACGATCTCGCCGAGGTGAGTTGGGAGCAGCGCGAGATGGGAGCGCAGCCGCGGTTCGTTCCCTCGCAGGAACTGCCCGAGTTCGCCTACGCCGAGTATGCGAAGATGCTCGGCTTGCACGGGATCCGGGTGGACGCCGCCGAGCAGCTGCCCGCGGCGCTGACGGAGGCCTTCGCGGCGGAGCGCCCCGTCGTCATCGACGCGATCGTGTCGCAGCATGTGCCGCTCATGCCGCCGTTCCCCGGTGCGCGGGAGAAGCTGCGCCCCATGCGCGAGGGCCTGCATGCCGAGGGCGAGCGGGGGAAGGAAGCGCTTCGGCTGCTCGAGGCGTACGAGCGGATCGCGGACCAGCCTCGCGCGTAGTGCGGACTGGCCGCGAGGGCCGGGAGGGGTGACGCGGCCCATTGCATCGAACGTGTTCGGGCGCAACCCTCCTGCGCCGAGGGCGCGCGCACCGATAGACAAGCAGCATCGGACGACGGAAGGGACCTGCGTGCACCAGAGCGAAATCACCGCGACCACCGAGAGCGAGCTGCACATCACCAACCCCGGCGACGGGACGACCGTCGGACGCATCACCGTATCGAGCGAGTCCGAGATCCGACAGGCGATTCGGAGTGCGCGTGAGGCGCTCCCCGCCTGGCGGCGGACTCCTCCGGCGCAGCGGGGGCACGCGCTGCGGGCGGCGGCACATGCCCTGGCCGAGCGCGAAGCGGAGGTCGCCGACCTCCATCACCGCGAGACCGGTCGGGACGTGGAGGGGGCACTCGGAGGGGTGCGAGCCGCAGTCGATACGCTGCTGCAGTACTCCGAGCTGGCGCCGGTGCACCGGGGGCGCAGTCTGCTGGGCGCGGGTACGGCGCTCGACGTCATGCGACCGGAGCCGCGAGGCGTCGCGGCGATCGTGACGCCGTGGAACGATCCCGTCGCCGTGAGCGCGGGTCTGATCGGCGCCGCGCTGGGCATGGGCAACGCGGTCGTGCACAAGCCGAGCGAGCGCTGCCCGCACCTGGGAGTGCTGCTGGGAGATATTCTGAGCGAGCACCTGCCGGCCGGCGTGCTGGCGACGGTGACGGGAGGCGCTCGAGAGGGCGAGATGCTCGTCGGCACTTCGGAGGTCGACCTCGTCGCACACGTCGGTTCCACGCACGCCGGAGAGCGGATCGCCCGCAGCGTCGCGCTGACAGGAGCGCACCTCGTGCGCGAGAACGGCGGCAACGACGCACTGATCGTGGATTCGGATGTGCCCGTGCAGTGGGCCGCGGAGCAGGCGGCGATCGGGGCCTTCACCAACAGCGGCCAGATCTGCACCGCGGTCGAACGGATCTTCGTGCACCGCGACATCGCCGAGCAGTTCATCGACGCGCTCGCCGCGGAGGCGGAGCGCTGGACCGCGGAGGGGCGCATCGTGCCGCTCGTGGATGAGCGCATGCGGCAGTCCGTTCACGAGCAGGTGCAGGCCGCGGTGGATCGCGGTGCCGGGGTGCGCTTCGGGGGCGTCGTGCCCGAGGGGGCGGGCAGCGCATACCCCGCGACCGTGCTCGAAGCCTGCACACCCGACATGACGGTGATGCGCGAGGAGACGTTCGGTCCGGTCGCTCCGGTCATGGTGGTAGCCGACTTTTCGGAGGGGCTGGAGCGCGCTGCGGCCGACGAGTACGGGCTCTCCGCATCGGTGCTCACGCGGAGTCTGAGTCATGCGCACGAGGCGATCGACCGCCTCGCCGTGGGCACCGTCAAGATCAATAACGTATTCGGGGGTGCGCCTGGAGGCGCCGCGCAGCCGCGCGGTCGCAGTGGTGCGGGGTTCGGGTACGGTCCGGAGCTGCTCGACGAGATGTCGACCATGAAAGTCGTGCACCTCGAAGAGATTCCCGGGTAGGACCCGTCTACGTGCCCCGCCCGCACGCCGAGCCCCTGCCGACGCCGCCTCCGCATGGGAGGCCGCGCTGGCAGGGGCTCGGCAGGTGATGGCGCCGCGGAAGCGACTACTTCAGCGCGTCCTTCCCCTTCTCTGCAGCCTGCTTGAGGTCCGCCTTCGCCTGATCGGCACGGCCCTCGGCCTCGAGCTTCTCGTTATCCGTCGCCTTGCCAACGGTCTCCTTCGCCTTGCCGGCGAGGTTTTCGGCTGCATTCTTGATCTTGTCGTCGAGTCCCATGACGTTCACCTTTCGTCGGTTGGATCGGGCGCCCGCCCGAGGGTGATGGGGTCATCACGTTCCAACACTCAATTTGTAACACAATATCTTTGTAATTCACAGAGTGTGTCGACGGGCGGTCGTGAGTCGACGAATGGGTGGATAGTGGCACGGGTGCCTGACAAGCGCGTTCATAGATCAGATCTATGCTGAATGGAGCAGGTTTGACGGGAGGACACCCATATGGAACGTAGCGACGCATCGCCGAGCGGAACCGCCTCGGCCGCACCCGGGTACCGGCTCACGGGCCGTCGGGAGGCGAAGCCGCCCGCGGCGACGTCGGTGCACTTCGCCCCGGGGGCGCGCGTGCCCAGTGCCACCACGGCGACGATGGACGGGCCCGAGCACGCCTCCGAGCCCTTCGCATACGACGCGATCCTGCTCTCGGGGTTCGGTGGGCCGGAAGGCCAGGAGGATGTGCTGCCGTTCCTGCGCAACGTCACCCGCGGGCGCGGCATTCCCGACGAGCGGCTGGAGGAGGTCGCTCATCACTACCGCCACTTCGGCGGCGTGAGTCCGATCAACGATCACAATCGCGAGCTGCTCTCGGCCCTCCGCGACGCGCTGCAGTCGGCCGGCGTCGAGATTCCGGTCTACTGGGGCAATCGCAACTGGGCGCCGTACCTCGACGAAGCCCTCGAGCGGGCGGCGGCGGACGGGGTGCGCACCATGCTCGCGATCCCGACGAGCGCGTACTCGTCGTACTCCTCATGCCGTCAGTACCGGGAGGATTGGGCCGACGCGCTCGAGAGCGCCGGCCTGCAGCAAACCCTCAGCATCGACAAAGTGCGACAGTTCTTCTCCCACCCCGGGTTCTTGCAGCCGTTCATCGAGGGCGTGCGCGCGGGCGTCGAGCAGGCGCTCGCGGCGGGCAACAGCGCTGATCAGATCGAGATCATGTTCGCCACCCACAGCATCCCGACCGCGGATGCCGAGTTGTCGGGTGCCGGGCTCTTCACCGACACCGACGGCGGCGGCTACGCCGCGCAGCACCTGGCCGCAGCTGCCGAGATCATCGCGCAGGCGGCCCCCGAGATCTCGTGGCAGTTGGTCTACCAGTCGCGGTCGGGCCCGCCCTCGCAGCCCTGGCTCGAACCCGACATCAATGATGCGATCACCGAACTCGACGGGCGCACCGCCGTCGTGATCGTGCCGCTCGGGTTCGTCAGCGATCACATGGAGGTCATGTGGGACCTCGATGAGGAGGCGACGGAAACGGCGACGGATCGCGGACTCTGGGTGACGCGAGTGCCGACTCCCGGCGTGCATCCCGCCTTCGTGGGGGCGCTCGTGGATCTGGTGCAGGAGCGTCTCGAGGGCCGCCCGGTCGGGGAGCGAGCGAACCTCACGACGATCGGTCCCTGGTTCGACGTGTGCAGGCCGGGGTGCTGCGAGAATCCGAGGCTGGGCTTCAAGCCCGCGATCGCGGGCCTGCAGCCCTGATCCGACCGCCGCTCAGCGCCGCCGTGCTCGTGCTCACGAGTGCGGCGGCGCTGCTGCGTTCACGAGAACATTGGACTTGGTTTAAGAAAGAATTAAAGTCAACTTCTTACATTTACCGGCGCGCCGCTCGACGTGCGGCGCGACACCTGGCACGCTACGGGGGGAGTCGGTGACGGCGACTTTGATCCGCGGACCCGAAAAGCGGGCCGCGGCGACCAATCAATGGCGCACCGGCAGACCCTCAGCGAGCCGTGCGCCCGAGGGGAGACCAGCGTTGCAGTACCCGATGAGTCCCAGCGAGCTCGCCGAAGAACTCGGCCACAACCCCGGCGTGCACCCGGGGCATCGGGTGCGCAAGTTCCTGCGACTGCGCTACCCGGATCACCCGAGCCATCAGCCGTGGTTGCTCGACAAGGAGATGGCCGATGCTGTGCGCGCCCACTTCGAGGTTCGCAATCACTTCGACCGCCGAGCGGGCAGGCGGCCGCGCCTGCTCGATCGGTAGCGCAAGCTCACCTCGCCCGGCCCCTGCGGGGCGGAGTCACGCCACCTCGTTGAGCGCCGCGGTCAGGTTGCCGAGCACGCGAATCGTGGTCTCCGCGTCCTGCTTCGGGATGCCATTGGCGGCCGCGATCAGCGCGGCGTGATGCTCTTCGAACGCCGCGTCGACCTCATTGATCGCGACGCCGGTGGGCTTCAGAAAGCGCGCGCGGCGATCGGTCGGATGGGGATCCCGCGTCACCAACGACTTCTTCACGAGGCGATCGATCACGTTCGTCACGTTCGCGCTCGACGTGTTGAGCATGGTGATGAGATCTTTGGGGCTGATCGGCTGGTCGTTGCGGTCGGCCTGCACGATGTAACGCAGGGCGCGCAGATCCTGACTGTGCAATCCCGAGTGATCGAGCGAGCGGGCCTCCTGCCGCTGCTGGGCGCCTCGCAACTGCTGCATCGCAGTGATGAGCGAGCGCGCGGAGTCCGTGATGGGCTCAGTGGAGTACAGGTGCTCCTCTTCGCTGCTGATGATGCTCTTCACGACACTTCCTTACCGCGCGTAATCTTGGTCCCCTGACCATTTTAGGACAGATTTTAATACAGATCGCGACTAGTACAGGACGCGCACGCGTTCGTTCGTGCACTGCGCACGGGGCACGGTGCCGGCCGTCAGCTCGTGGATCGCACCTTGAACCAGAGGGCGAGTTCGCGCGCGGCGCGAGCCGTCGTCGCATCGTCGGCACCCTGCTCGAGGTCGGTGAAGGTATCGCGGAACCCGATCGGCACCGGCTTCCCGCTGGTGCGCATGCGCTGATACCCCATGGTCCAACTGGAGAACTGCCGCTCCGCGATCGGCTCATCGATGAGCACGCGCACGTCGGTGTGACGCGAGTCGGCGGAGATGTCGGTCATCAGCTCGGCGAGGTGCTCCTCCGAGCCCTCGAGAAACTGCACGAAGCTGCCATTGCGGTACGACAGCATGCCCGTGACCTGCAGTGCGGCGTTGCGAGATCTGGCCTGTTCGAGCAGCGCGTCGAGTTCCGCGTCGCTGAAGGGTCGGGTGGCGACGCTCGTGTAGACGAGCGATCTCACCATCTCGGAAGACGTTCGGATACCCGCCTCGGGCGACGTGACGTTGCGCTCCATCTCACGCGACTCCGCTCTCATCGAATGCGGCGTTCGACGCGTCTCTCAGTGCGGCCATAGCGCCGTCGAGTTCGGAGTACTGCCCGATCGGGCGCGAGAACTGGTCGCACACGACGTACAGGCCCGACTCCTCGACATCGATGAATCCGAGAAACTCGCCGTCGCGGCTCCCGACGAAGAAGTCATCCTCGATCCTCGCCCAGGTGATCGCACCCGCGAGACGGTTCGTACTGACACTCATTGCATACCTTCCATAAATGCCATCGACAAGAAGTCGCACAGAACACGATGGGCAGTGAGGAGACGACGGAGCGCGTCCGCCGCAATCCTATCGGCGAGCACGCGTGGAGCCGAGGGTGTGCAACGGCTTGTGACGCGGCGGGGAGCGCGATACCGTCGCTGACGAGCACGACAACGCTGCCGCCGAAAGCCGCGGAGCAGCGCAGGACATGTCACGGCACCGCGTGACTGAGAGGTCGGGGGATACGACGAACGGGAACGCCACATCCGCAGGGAAGCTCCCGACATCGTCGAGGGACGCAGCGCGAGACGGCACGGGCATGGCGCGCCGACTGGCGTGGTGGGCCGCCGACTACGTCTACGCACTCCGGTGGCAGGCCCGCGCGATCTGGGATCGCTCCGGGCCCCGCGACTTCCTGAGCGGCTCCGGATCGCCCATCGTGGTGCTCCCCGGCGTGTACGAGCCGTGGAGGTTCATGCTGCCGCTGATCCGCCGACTGCATCGGGACGGCCACCCCGTGCACGTGCTGGACCCGCTTCGCAACAACCGGGTGCCGGTGGCCGAGGGTGCACGGATCGTCGACGAATATCTCGCAGTGGCCGGGCTCGCCGATGTGGTGCTCGTCGCCCACAGCAAGGGCGGACTCATCGGGAAGCACGTCATGGCATTCGGCCGGCACGCCGATCGCGTGCGCTCGATGGTGGCCATCGCGTCACCCTTCGGCGGATCGCGATACGCGCGCTACCTGCTCGGCCGCACGCTGCGCGCCTTCTCGCCGGTCGACCCCACGATCGTGCTCCTCGCCGAGGCGCCTCAGGTCAACGCCCGCATCGTCTCCGTCTACGCGCGCTTCGACCCGCACATTCCCGAGGGCAGCGAGCTCGACGGAGCGCGGAACGTGCCGGTCGACACCGGCGGTCACTTCCGCATTCTCGATGCTGTCAAGACCGTCGCGACCGTGCGAGAAACGGCGAATGATGGTGACGAGCAGCGGAGGCGCAGCGCCTCCGCGGAGGAGACGGGGGTGCGAATGAATCGTAGCGCAGAACATCAGGCTGACAGCACCGAGGGGCTCAGTGCGCCGACGGGGGAGGAGGCAGCGCTTCGCGCGATCCCTCGCGAAGACGGCGAGGCGCCGCGCGTGCTCGTGCTGGGCGCCACCGGGTACCTCGGGGGCCGGCTCGTGCCGCGACTGCTGAACGCCGGGTACCGGGTGCGCACGCTCTCGCGTTCCGAAGAGCGGATTCGCGCGTATCCGTGGTCGGACGAGATCGAGATCCAGGTGGGCGACGCCGGGGATCGCGACGCCATGTCGCGGGCCGTTCGCGATGTCGACATCATCGTGTACCTCGTGCATTCGATGTCGAGCGGTGCGAAATTCGCCGAGAAGGATCGCGAGATCGCCGAGAACGTCGCCGCTCGAGCGCACGATGCCGGTGTGTCGCGCATCGTCTACCTCGGCGGCCTGCACCCGAACGGGGTGAAGCTCTCTCCGCACCTCGCCTCGCGCAAGGAGGTGGGGGAGATCCTGCTCGCATCCGGAGTGCCGACACTCGACTTGCAGGCGGGGGTCGTGATCGGATCGGGCTCCGCCTCCTTCGAGATGGTGCGGCACCTCACCGAGGTGCTACCCTACATGCCCGCGCCGAAATGGGTGCGCAACTTCATCCAGCCGATCGCCGTGCGCGACGTGCTGCACTATCTGCTCGCGGCGGCGCGCGTCGATCACGACGTCAATCGAGCGCTCGACATCGGCGGCCCCGACGTGCTGCGGTACGGGCAGATGATGAACGGGTACGCGGTCGAGGCCGGTCTGCCGCAACGGGGCATCGCTTCCCTGCCGGTGCTGACGCCCCGCCTGGCGTCGCACTGGGTCGGCCTGGTGACCCCCGTGCCGACCTCGATCGCGCGCCCGCTCGTCGAATCGCTCCAGCACCGATGCGTGATGCAGAATCACGATGTCGACGCGATCCTGCCGCAGCCGGAGCACGGTCTGACGCCGTATCGCGAAGCCGTGCGACTCGCGCTCGGGCGCATCGAGCTCGATCGCGTCGAGACGAGCTGGGTCGACGCCCGGGTGACCGCCCCGAGCGAGCCCCTGCCCAGCGACCCCGAGTGGGCCGGCCGCACCGTCTTCACCGATCGGCGCGAGCGCGAATCGACGGCGTCGCCAGAGGCCGTGTGGGCGGTGATCACGCAGATCGGGGGCGAAACCGGCTGGTACTCGTCACCGCGACTCTGGGCCCTGCGCGGTTGGTACGACCGCATCACCGGCGGCGTGGGATTGCAGCGCGGGCGGCGCTCGCGAACCCGGCTCGTCGTCGGCGATGCGGTGGACGTGTGGCGCGTCGAGTCGATCGAGCCGGGTCGCATGCTCCGATTCCGAGCGGAGATGCGCGTGCCCGGACTCGCCTGGCTCGAACTGTCGGTCGACCCGACGGCCCACGGGTCCATCTACCGGCAGCGCGCCGTGTTCTTCCCCCGCGGGCTCAAGGGGCGACTGTACTGGCTCGCGATGCTGCCCTTCCACGGCCTCATCTTCAGTGGAATGGTCGCGCGCATCGTCGGTCTCGCCGAAGGGGAGCGGCGCGGTGATGTCACGAGCGAGCGGGTGGGTGAATCGTCAAGCGAATAGATTGCACACGACTTGTGTAAAATATCGTGTAGTGCGTCGCCGGGACCGGAGGGGGGAGCCATGCCGCAGAGGATCATCGCGAACGAGTCGGAGCATCTGTATGCGCCGGGGCCCGCCACCGAGGCCGGGCAGGCCCTTTCCGCCGCGCTGCTGCGCATGCGTCGCGCCGAGCAGCGGCAGGAGGCGCGGTCGCTCGGCCGCTCCGGGCTCTCCGGGCTCGATCTGCGCGCCCTGCGCTACCTGGTTCAGGCGGAGCGCGACGGCCGCAACCTCGGGCCGAAAGATCTGGTCGGCATGCTCGGCACCTCGAGCGCCAATGTGACCAATGTCGTCGATCGTCTCGTGAAGCGGCAGCTGGTCACGCGCACCGAGCATCCCACCGATCGTCGCGCCCACCATCTCCGTCCGACGGAGGCGGCATTCACCGATGTCGACTCGATCTTCATGCGGCACCACGCCGCCCTCGTCTCCGAGATCGACACGATCGACGCGGACGACGCCGCGGCGGCCGCGCGCGTGCTCGGGCGTCTGACTCGCGCCCTCGACGATCTCGACGACCTCGATTGAACCCGCCCCCACACCCTCATTCCCGTCCGATTTTCCGGACTCACCGAACCAGCGGTCTCGCATTCGCCTTCGAGAGATGCGGAATCCGAAGGAGCATCGAATGTCCTCACCCCTCGAACCGAAAGGCGCCGGAGCATTCTGGCGCGGATGGCTCTCGCGCTTCCAGCCGAAGCGGCGCGAGCCCCGGCGGCTGACCGTCGACGACGTCCACGTGGTCGATCGCCCCATGCTCAAGCGAGCCATCGCGGGAACCGTCGTCGGCAACCTCATGGAGTGGTACGACATCGGCATCTACGGGTACCTCGCCGTCATCATCGGGCGTGTCTTCCTCCCCGACGCCTCTGATGGCGCTCAGGCGCTCTTCTCGCTGGGCGTCTTCGCCGTCACGTTCGTCGCCCGACCGCTCGGGGGCATCGTGCTCGGCCAGCTCGGCGACCGTATGGGCCGTCAGAAGGTGCTCGCCCTCACGCTGATCATGATGGCGACCGCCACGTTCCTGATCGGCGTGCTGCCCGACTTCTCCGTCTTCGGCGTCTTCGCACCGATACTGCTCATCGTGCTGAAGCTGGCGCAGGGCTTCTCGACGGGGGGCGAGTACGCGGGTGCCACGACCTTCATCACCGAGTACGCACCGGACCGCAAGCGCGGCTTCTACGCCTCCCTGCTCGACATGGGCTCGTACCTGGGGTTCGCCCTGGGCGCCGCCTTCGTCTCGATCCTGCAGCTCACCCTGTCCGAGGAGGTGATGGAGGGCTTCGCGTGGCGCATCCCCTTCCTCGTCGCACTCCCGCTCGGTCTCGTCGCCATCTACTTCCGGCTCAAGATCGAAGACACGCCCGCGTTCCAGGAGGCCCGCGATGCGGCGGAGCGCGCGACCGAAGCGGCGGAGGCGTCGGCCGATGCACCGAAGGGCGTCATCGCCCTCGTGCGCGCCTACTGGAGGGAACTGCTGACGGCGTTCGTGCTCGTCGCGGCTGCGAACACCGTCGGGTACGCGCTCACCTCGTACATGCCGACCTACCTCACCGGCACGCTCGATTACGACCCGGTGCACGGCAATCTGCTGACCCTGCCGGTGCTCGTCGGCATGGCCCTCTGCATCCCCCTGACGGGCAAGCTCTCCGACCGCATCGGGCGCCGCAAGGTGCTGTTCATCGGCGCGATCACCGCGATCGTGCTGGCCGTCCCATCGTTCCTCTTCATGATGCACGGCGAGATCTGGTCGACGCTCCTGGGGCTCGCGCTGCTGGCCGTGCCCGTCACGTTCTACGTCGCGAATCTCGCATCGTCGTTGCCCGCGCTCTTCCCGACCTCGTCGCGGTACGGCGGCATGGGCATCTCGTACAACCTCTCCGTCGCACTCTTCGCGGGCACCGCGCCCGTCATCATGGAGTCGCTCGTGCAGGCCACGGGATCGGCACTCGCGCCGGCCTTCTACGTGATCGGCACGTCGATCGCCGGGTTCGTCGCGGTCGTGCTCCTCAAGGAGTCGGCCCGGCGACCGCTCCCAGGCGCCATGCCGAGCGTGGAGACGGAAGCGGAGGCCGAGGAGCTCGTGCTGGGGCAGGACACGAACCCGGATCTCGATCTCGACGAGCTGTTCCCCGAGAGAATCCGCGAGCGGGGCGGAGACGAGCGCACCGAACGCGATCCTGCATCGAACTGATGACCGCGCCCGAACGCACCGCCGACGGCCGCTACATCATCGTGAACGGCCGACGGTGGCGCGCGACCGACCCCGAGCTGCCCGACCGCCTCGTCGCGCCCCTGAAGTCCGAGCTCGGGAGCGCGCGCTCCCGCATCCGATCCGCCCCCGACGATGCTGCTCGCGAGGCCCTCAGGGATCGCGTCCAGCTCGCGAAAGAGGGCCTCGGAGAGCGAGGTACGGCCTGGTGGGAGATGAGCGCGAGCGACCGGATCGCCCGGGCGGAGGATCGGCTGCGGCGTCTGACCGCATCGTCGCCGTGATCCTGCCGCGCTAGCATGTTCGCCGATCGATCCCAAGGGCCTGTGTCGCTCGCGCTCCGCTGCGGCAAGCTCAGAGGGTGCCGAACGGGAAGTCGAACGGGAAGTCGAACCAAACGTCACCAGTGACGGTCGTGGTCAGACGCGGTCTGAATCGCGCCAAACCGATCTTCACGCGGTATCGTCTGCTGCTTGCGCTGAAGGCCGCGATCGGGGTGACGGTCGCCTGGCTCGTCGGGCGGCTCCTGCCGGGCGAGCTGAACGACTACGCCTACTACGCCCCGCTGGGTGCGCTGCTCGGCGTCGCGCCCACGATCGTGAGTTCGGTGCGCACGAGCGTCGAGCTCATCGTGAGCATCTCGATCGGGCTGGGCATCGGATGGGTGCTCGTCGCGAGCGGACTGCCCTGGTACGTGCGCGCCCCGCTCGCCGCCGGTGCCGGAATGCTTATCGCCGGCATCCGCAAGCTCGGCGAGGGCAGCGTGTACGTGCCCATCGCCGCGGTCTTCGTGGTCATCATCGGCGCCGGCGATCCCGACTCCTACGTCGCGGGGTACATCGCGCAGTTCGCGATCGGTCTGCTGGTCGGCACGGTCGTGAATCTCGTGTTCATCCCGCCGCTGATGTACGGCTACGCACGAGGGCGCATCGCCGACCTGAAGAGCGACTTCGCTTCGGCGACCGAGGATCTCGCGACCGTGCTCACCACCGAGTGGCCGCCGGATCGCGCCGACTGGCTCGACGATGCGCGCCGGCGGCAGCGATCCGTCGACGAGGCGGAAGAGATGGTGCGCGAGGCGAAGGAGAGCGGCCGGGGCAATCCGCGTGCGATGTGGAGGCGGTACGACGCGTCGAGCGATGACGCCGACATCGAAGCGCTGCGGTACGTCGGCCTGCGACTCGCGGATATCTCCGACGCGCTCGGTGGAGCGATCTGGCATCAACCTGTCGCGGTGACAATCCCCGACGAGTCGATCGAGTCGCTCGGCACGGCGCTCGGCGAGATCGCCGAGTACATTCGCGCCTGGAACACGGGGGTCGACATCGATGAGACACGGGAGCGCAGCGCGAACGCCGTGCAGGAGGTCGGCGAGGTCTTCGAGCGATCCGCGACGGAGTCAGGCTTCGGCACCATCGTCTTCGCGCTGCGCAGCATGCTCGGCCGTATCGACGAGCGCATCGAGGACGCCCGCTCCGCCGAAGCCTGAAGGGCGTCGGGGCGACTGCCGCTCCTGCCGCTCCTGCCGCTGCCGCCACTCCGACCGCTCCGGCCGCTGCCGCTTCCGCCGCTCCGGCCGCTGCCGCTTCCGCCGCTCCTCACTCAGCGGGGTCACTTCGGGAGGGTGTTGCAACGCGTTCGCCGCGCAACACCCTCCCGAAGTGACCCCGCTCGCGGGGGTGGGTGGGCGGGCGGTTGTGCGGCTGGAGAGAGTGCGGCGGCGGCAGCTGCTGCACGGTAAGGCTTCGGGCGGATCAGTCGGCGTGGATCGCCGCGATCCTCACCGACTCGAGCTGTTCGGCCCGCGTGGGCGCGATGTGCACGGTGACGAGCTCGTCGACGTCGGCGAACTTCGCGAACGCCTCGAGCTCGTCGTGCACCCGCTGGGCCCCGCCGATGGCGGTGTACTGCATCATGCCGCGGATCTCCCGGCCGGCCGGAGTGTCGATCAGCTGCGTCGCCTCATCGGCGGTGAGCTCCCGCTCGCGGCCGCGCGACAGGAAGCGGCGCACGCGGTCGACTTCGGCGCGCGCGAAGAGCGACTCCGCTTCGCCATCCGTCTCGGCCGCGACCACATTGATCCCCGCACTCGCGTAGGGCTCGGGGTGCGCCTCGCTCGGCACGTAGTGCGAGCGGTAGTGCTCGATCGCCGCCTTCAGCGCCTGCGGCGCGAAGTGCGAGGCGAAGGAATAGGGGAGGCCGTACTGGGCTGCGAGGCTCGCGCCGAACAGACTCGAGCCGAGGATCGTCAGCGGCACCCGCGTACCTCGCCCCGGGTACGCGTTCACCGCATTGCGGGGCAGTTCGTCCGAGAGGTAGCGCTGCAGCTCGGCGACGTCGTTCGGGAACGCCTCGGCCGCCTCGTAGGTTCGGCGCAGCGCCCGGAATGTGGCGCCGTCGGTGCCGGGCGCGCGGCCGAGTCCGAGGTGAATGCGGCCGGGATGCAGTTCGGCGAGCGTGCCGAACTGCTCCGCGATGACGAGCGGCGAGTGGTTCGGCAGCATGACGCCGCCGGCCCCGAGGCCGATCGACGTCGTCTGCGATGCGATGTGGGCGATGAGCACCGACGTGGCACTCGACGCGATCGACGGCATGTTGTGGTGCTCGGCGTACCAGATGCGCCGGTACCCGCTCATCTCGGCCAGCTGCGCGACATCGACGGAGTGACGGAACGCGTCGGCGATGGTGCCATCCGCTTCGACGGTTGCCAGATCCAGAATCGAAAGCGGGGTTGCAGTCATAGAGAGTGCAACCCCGTTCGATCAGCGCCTATTCCTCAGCGCAGGCGGCCCGAGTCCGCCCTCGGCTGAATCAGGCGGGGTCGATGATCGAGAGCAGCATGTGGCCGTTCGCAACGGTCTGCCCGACCGGCGCGTCGACTCCCGCCACGACCCCCGAGCGGTGCGCATAGATCGACTGCTCCATCTTCATGGCCTCGAGCACGAGGAGCAGGTCGCCCTCTGCGACCTCCTGCCCGTCGCCGACGGACACCTTGACCACGGTGGCCTGCATCGGAGCGGTGACGCCGTCTCCGGCGGCCGCGGCGATGCCGGCGCCCTTCGCGCGGCGCGGCGCAGGCCCGCGAGTGACCTCCTGGTCCACGAGCGGCAGCAGTGTGGCGGGCATGGTCACCTCGACGCGGCGTCCCTCGACCTCCACGGTCACGCTGCGGCGCTTGTCGTCCTGCCCGATCGGCGGCACCTCACCCTCCCAGGGCTCGATGTCGTTGACGAACTCGCGCTCGATCCACAGGGTGTAGACGCCGAACGCGCCGTCGGCGGCCGTGAACGCGGGATCGCGCACGATCTTGCGGTGGAACGGGAGCACGGTGGGGAGGCCCTGGATCTCGAACTCGTCGAGTGCGCGCCGTGAGCGCTCGAGCGCCTCCTCGCGGGTCGATCCCGTGACGATCAACTTGCCGAGCATCGAGTCGAACGCGCCCGAGACGACGTCGCCCGAGGCGACACCGGTATCGATGCGCACGCCGGGGCCGGCGGCGGGCTTGAACAGCGTCACCGGGCCGGGGGCGGGGAGGAACCCGTGACCGGGATCCTCGCCGTTGAGACGGAACTCGAAGGAGTGCCCCCGGGGCTCGGGGTCGGCGTAGTCGATCGTGCCGCCCTCGGCGATGCGGAACTGCTCGCGCACGAGGTCGATCCCGGTGACCTCCTCCGACACCGGGTGCTCGACCTGGAGACGCGTGTTGACCTCGAGGAAGGAGACCGTGCCGTCCTTCGCGACGAGGAACTCGCAGGTGCCCGCTCCGACGTACCCGACCTCCGCGAGGATCGCCTTCGAGGCGGCGTACAGCTGCGCGTTCTGCTCGTCCGTGAGGAACGGCGCGGGCGCCTCTTCGACGAGTTTCTGGTGACGGCGCTGCAGCGAGCAGTCGCGGGTGGAGACGACGACGACGTTGCCGTGCTGGTCGGCGAGGCACTGGGTCTCGACGTGGCGGGGCTTCTCCAGGTACTTCTCGACGAAGCACTCGCCGCGGCCGAACGCGGCGACCGCCTCGCGCGTCGCCGATTCGAAGAGCTCGGCGACCTCGTCGCGCTCGTAGGCGACCTTGAGCCCGCGACCGCCGCCGCCGAATGCCGCCTTGATGGCGATCGGCAGCCCGACCTCGTCGGCGAAGGCGAGCACCTCCTCGGCGTTCTGCACCGGATCGCTCGTACCGGCGGCGAGCGGTGCTCCCACCTTCTCCGCCACGTGACGGGCCGACACCTTGTCGCCGAGCCGTTCGATCGCGTCGGGCCCCGGCCCGATCCAGGTCATCCCGGCGTCCATGACGGCGCGGGCGAAGTCGGCGTTCTCGGCGAGGAAGCCGTAGCCCGGGTGCACCGCGTCGGCTCCCGAGCGGCGCGCGACTCCGAGGAGCTTCTCGATGACGAGGTAGGTCTCGCTGCTGGTCGTGCCGCCGAGCGCGTAGGCCTCGTCCGCGAGCTGGGCGTGCATCGCGTCTCGATCTTGATCTGCGTAGACGGCCACCGAAGCGATTCCGCTGTCTGCAGCAGCTCGGATGATACGGACGGCGATCTCACCGCGGTTGGCGATGAGCACTTTACGGATGCGCGACATGAGGTACAGCCTATTCGAGGGCCGCGGCGGAGCCTTGGATATATGGCACAAACCTTTTCGCGAATCGTTACCGGAATCAGACTGTATTCCGGCCGTCGGAGCCGCTCGGTACACTTGCAGCGTGGTGAATCCAGAGATCCAAGGCAGGGTGTATCCGTCGACCGCTCCGTATCTCGTGGGGCGCGAGAAGGTGCGCGAATTCGCGCGCGCTGTGCTCAGCGCGTCTCCGCTGCATCACGATGTGGAGGCGGCCCGCGCCGCGGGGTTCGCCGATGTCGTCGCCCCGCCGACGTTCGCCGTCGTGGTGCAGGAGGCGACCCTCGCCCAGCTGCTCGCCGACGATGAGGCGGGCGTCGACTTCTCCCGCGTCGTGCACGGGGACCAGCGGTTCACGTACACGCGCCCCATCGTCGCGGGAGACGAGCTCACCGCGACGCTCACGATCACCGCGGTCAAGCAGCTCGGCGGCCACTCGATGGTGACCGCGTCGAGCAACATCGTCGATGGCGCAGGCGAGCACGTGGTCACGGCCGTTTCGACACTCGTGGTGCGCGCCGCCGAGGAGGAGAACGCATGACCACCCCAGATTTCGCATCCCTCTCGACAGGCGATGTCGTCGCCGAGCGCGAGCTCGAGTTCACCCGCGATCGTCTCGTGCGGTACGCGGGCGCCTCGGGCGACTTCAACCCGATCCACTACCGCGACGACATCGCGGTCTCGGTCGGTCTCCCGGGTGTGCTCGCGCACGGCATGCTGACGATGGGGGTTGCGGGATCCGTCGCGACCGACTGGCTCGGCACCGCCGGAAGCGTGCGCGACTTCCAGTCCCGATTCACGCGCCCCGTGCCCGTTGATGCCGTGGAGGGCGCGCGCATCACCGTCACTGCCACGGTCGGCGCGATCGACGCCGATGCCCGCACGGCGCGCATCGATCTGAAGGTGACGTTCGACGGCGCGACCGTGCTGGGCAAGGCGCAACTCGTGGCGGCGTTCGCCTGATGATTCCCGAGATCGAACCCGAACCCGCGGGTGACGGCACCCCGTTCTCGGAGCTCACGACGATGCGCGTGGGCGGGCCGGCGGAGCGAGTGCTCGTCGCCCACGCCACCGATGAGCTCGTGGCGTACGCGCAGGGCCTCTGGGATACCGACGAGCCCTGGATGCTGCTCGGCGGCGGCTCGAACACGGTGATGAACGACGCCGGCTTTCCCGGTACGGTGCTGCTCGTGCGCACCACCGGCATCTCCCCGGTCGAGGACGATGCGCTGCCCGAAGGCAGGATCCGGCTCCGCGTGCAGGCGGGTCACGACTGGGATCACCTGGTCGCCACCTGCGTCGAGAACGGGTGGTCGGGCGTCGAGGCGCTCTCGGGGATCCCGGGGCTCGCCGGGGCGGCCCCGGTGCAGAACATCGGAGCCTACGGCCAGGAGCTGTCGGATGTGCTCCACTCCATCGAGTTCCTCGATCGCGAGCGGGGTCACGCGCGCCGGATCCCTGCCGACGCGCTCGGCCTGGCGTACCGCGACTCGGCGATCAAGCAGGGGCTCGAGGGCGTCGTGCTGTCGATCGACATCGTGCTGGGCGTCGGCGAAACCTCCCCGGGACGGCACGCGGATGCAGCACCCGAGGTGCTCTCCGAGCCGATCGCCTACGGGCAGCTCGCGAACGCGCTCGGCGTCGAGCTGGGGGATCGGGTGCCGATCCGCGATCTGCGCGATTCCGTGCTGCGGCTGCGTGCGTCCAAGGGGATGGTGCTCGATGCCGAGGATCGCGACAGTTGGAGCTGCGGATCCTTCTTCACGAACCCGATCGTGTCAGAGCGGTTCGCGCGCGATCTGCCGGAGAACGCGCCCAAGTTCCCGCAGCCCGTGCCGGAGCCGGAGGACGCCGTCACCACGTTCGCCGAGCTCGAGGCAGGCCTCCCGGTGCGCGTGCCCGAACCGACGCCGGAGCGAATGGTGAAGCTCTCGGCGGCCTGGCTCATCGATCAGGCCGGAGTGCGGCGCGGCTTCCGGCTGCCCGGCTCGGGTGCGGCCATCTCGTCGAAGCACACGCTCGCGATCACGAACCAGGGCGGTGCCACCGCCGACGACGTGGCAGAACTCGCGCGCTTCGTCGTGCAGCGCGTGCAGCAGGAGTTCGGCGTGATCCTCGTCCCGGAACCCAATCTGTACGGCATCGAACTGTAGCCGCGGCGATGCGGTGACCGAGGGAGACGCATGAAGACCATCCGGACTGCGCAGGGCCTTCGCGATGCAGTGCGAGGAGCTCGTGAGCGCGGCTCGGCTCGGGTCGGGCTCGTGCCCACGATGGGTGCGCTCCACGAGGGGCACCTCTCTCTCGTTCGCGCCGCCCGGCGCGACTGCGATCTCATCGTGATGTCGATCTTCGTGAACCCCAAGCAGTTCACCGAGGCGGTGGATCTCGAGGGGTACCCGCGTCAGGAGGCAGCCGACGCGGCACTCGCCGCAGCCGCCGGAGTCGACGTGCTCTTCGCGCCCGAGGCCTCGGAGCTCTACCCCGAGGGTTTCGCGACGACCGTGCACGTGGCCGGCCCCGTGACGGAGACGCTCGAAGGCGCCGGGCGGGGGCCCGCGCACTTCGACGGCGTCGCCACGGTGGTGTCGAAGCTGCTGCTCGTCTCGGGCGCCGACCGTGCCTATTTCGGGCAGAAGGACGCGCAGCAGCTGATGGTCGTGCGCCGCATGGTCGCGGACCTCGGGATCCGCACCGACATCGTCGCCTGCACGACGGTGCGCGACAGTGACGGGCTCGCGATGTCGAGCCGCAACGTGCGCCTGAACGGTGAGGATCGGGCGCGCGCCACCGCGATCCCGCGCGCTCTGGAGGCAGTTGAAGCGGCACTCGCGCTCGGCGAGACCGATGTTGAAGCTCTGCACGCGCGCGCCGGAGCCGTGCTCGCAGCCGCGGGCATCACGCCCGAGTACGTGGCGTTCGTCGACGCTCACTCGTTTCTTCCCGCGCATGAGATCGGCGAGCCGGTGCTGTGCGCGATCGCGGCGCGGGTCGGATCGGTGCGGCTCATCGACAACACCGTACTGACCCTGCCCGAACCGAGCGAGGAGCGCTGACATGCCGCGCGTGACGATTCCCATGCTGGTGCGGAAGCACGAGAGCGGTGAACCGATCGTGATGGTCACCGCCTACGACTTCCCGGGGGCCCGGGTGGCCGATCGAGCGGGCGTCGATATGGTACTGGTGGGCGATTCCGCCGCGCAGGTGGTGCTCGGGTACGACTCGACGGTTCCCGTGTCGACGGACGAGATGCTCGTGCTCGCCCGCGCCGCCCGCCGCGGCACCGAAAGCGCCTTTCTCGTGTGCGACGTGCCGTTCGGCTCCACCGAGATCTCCGACGCCCAGGCGATCGAGACCGCGGTGCGGTTCGTGAAGGAGGCGGGGGCGGACGCGGTCAAGCTCGAGGGCGGGTCGGAACCGCGGCTGAGCCGCATTCGCGCGATCGTCTCGGCGGGTATCCCCGTCGTCGCCCACCTGGGCCTGACTCCGCAAACCGCTACGGCGCTGGGCGGCCTGCGGGCGCAGGGTCGCACCGAAGCGACCGCGACGCGACTCGTGCGCGAGGCGCGCGGTGTGCAGGAGGCCGGCGCGTTCTGCCTGGTCGTCGAAGCGGTGCCCGCGGAGATCACCGCGCTGCTGCGGGACGAACTGCGGATCCCGATCATCGGGATCGGAGCCGGGGAGGCGGACGGGCAGGTGCTCGTCGCTCACGATCTGCTCGGAATCACCGAGGGTCGCACCGCGAAGTTCGTGAAGCGATACGCGCAGGTCGGCGAGGATTCGGCGGCGGCAATCGCAGCGTACGCGGCAGAGGTGCGTTCCGGCGCGTTCCCGGCGCCCGAGCACTGCTACACCGCGACAGCCGAGGCGCTGGCCGCCGCCCGGGCCGAACTCGACCGCGGGCGAGCCGAGCGGCTCGACCGGGGGAGCTGAGCCCGCTCAAACTCGGCCCGCTACAGCTCAGCCCGCGAGTGAGACTGCCGGCGCGGTGAGCGCCGCCACGCGATCCAGCCCGGCGCGGAGGTCGCGCGTCAGATCGTCGACCGCCTCGAGGCCGATGGAGAGCCGCAGCAGGCCCGGGGTGATGCCCAGCCGGTCGTTGATCTCATCGGCAAACGTCGCATGCGTCGAGGTCAGCGGATGGATCACCATGGATCGCGTGTCCCCGATGCCCGTCATGCGCGAGAACACGCGCAGGCCGTTGACGAAGGCGCGGGCTCCGTCGAGGCCCCCGCGCACGGTGACGCCGAAGACCGACCCGGTGCGCCCCGCGTAGTCGCGCAACGCGATGCCGTGCAGAGCGTTCGAGGGGAGCCCCGCGTAGTCGACCGACTCCACCTCGGGCTGCTGCTCGAGCCAGGCCGCGATGGTCAGCGACGAGTCGACGTGCCGCTCCATGCGCAGCGAGAGCGTCTCCATGCCCTGATGCAGCAGGAAGCCGTTGAACGGGGAGAGGGATGGGCCGATGTCGTTGACGACCGCCTCGCGAACCGCGCGCGCGTATGCTCCCGTGCCGAAACGGTCGAGCATGGAGCCGAGGCCGGGCCGGGGCGACGCCGTGACGAGCGGGAAGGATCGCCCGGCGCGCTCCGCCGCCTCCCAGTCGAAGCTGCCGCCGTCGACCACGGCGCCACCCACGGCCGCACCGTGCCCGGTGAGGAACTTCGTGGTCGAGTGCACGACGATGTCGGCTCCGTGCTCGAACGGGCGGATGAGCGCGGGCGTGCCCACGGTGTTGTCGACGATGAGCGGCAGATGGTACCGCGCCGCGACTTCTGCGATGCGGCGCAGATCGGTCACGTCGTTGCGCGGATTCGGGATCGTCTCGGTGTAGATCGCCTTGGTGGTCGGCCGGATGGCGCGCTCCCATTCGGCGTCGTCCGCCGCGTCCCAGACGTAGTCGAACTCGATGCCGAACCGCTTGAAGCTGCGTCCGAAGAGGATGCGCGTGCCGCCGTAGATCGAAGCCGTCGAGACGATGTGATCGCCCTGCTGAGCAAGCGCGAAGAGCGCGGAGGAGATCGCCGCCTGCCCGCTCGACACCGCGACCGCCCCGGTGCCCCCCTCGAGCGAGGCGAGCCGCTCCTCGGCGACCGAGTTCGTCGGGTTGCCCTGGCGCGAGTAGATCGGATCGATGGTGCGCCCGGCGAAGCGGTCGACCTGATCGTCGAAGTCATCGAAGACGTACCCCGCCGACATCGCGATGGGCGGAACCCGGAGGCCCGTGTTGAGGTCGGGATACTCGCCGGCGTGCACCTGCCGCGTGTCGAAGCTGAAGCCCTCCCAGTCGGTGATCGGCTGAGCCGTTTCAGTCTGCTGGAGTTCAGGGGGTGCAGCGGACGAATCGCTCATCGGGATGCCTCCGGGTCGGGAACGGGTGCAGTGGTTGGGTGGGGTGCGGGGATCGGGTGGGGTGCGGGCAGGGATTCGGGAAGTATCGACGCGATGCGGGCCACCGCCTCGCGAATGGTCTGCGGCGCGCACGCGACGTTGATGCGCACGTGACCGGAGCCCCCGGAGCCGAACGCGGCCCCGTCGTTCAGGGCGACACGTGCATCGTGCAGGATCCGGCTGTACGGGTCATCGCCGAGACCTGCAGCCCGGAAGTCGAGCCAGACGAGGTAGCCCGCCTGCGGGCGCTGCAGCCGGACGCCGGGCAGGTGCCGTGCGACGAGCTCGGCCAGCAGCTCGACATTCGCTTCGACCTGGGCGATGGCTCGGTCGAGCCAGGCCCGCGCGTTCTCGAAGGCCGCGATGTTCGCGTGCAGGCCGAGGATGCTGACGCGAGTCACCGTCTCGGGAGGGAGTCGGCGGAGCAGCTCGTCGGCTCGCGCGTCGGCGGCGACGAGCACGGCGCACTTCGCGCCGGCCAGGTTCCAGCCCTTGCTGGCGGAGAGCGCGGAGACGGAGAGCGCGCCGGCCTCGGCCGCGATCGGAGCGAACGGCGTGAACTCGACGCCGGAGAAGGTAAGCGGCGCGTGGATCTCGTCGGAGACGACGAAGACGTCGTGAGCGGCGGCGAGTCGAGCCAACTCACTGAGATCTTCGGGGGCGTGCACGAGACCGTGCGGGTTGTGCGGGTTGCAGAGCACGAACGCATCGACGCCCTCGGCGCTCGCGAAGACGCGCTGGATCGCCGCGAGATCGAGCCGCACCTCTGGCGCGGCCTCCGAGAGCGCGAGCGGAATCTCGACGACGTCGAACGGCACCTCCTCGAGCATTTCGAAGAAGCCCGGGTACGTCGGCGTGGAGAGCGCGAGTCGGCCGCCGTTCGGGCGCCCGACGCGGAGCGCCTCCACGACCGCCGTCGCGACGTCGGTGGCGAGGTGCACACGATCGTGCGGCACGTGCCAGCTCCAGCGATCCCGAGCGAAATCGGAGAACGCAGCGGCGAGGCCGCCCGGGCCGTCGATGTAGCCCAGATCTGAGGCCTCCACACGTTCGATCATCGCCCGCCGAATCTCGGGAGCGACGGCGAAGTCCATCTCGGCGACGAAGAGCGGCAGCACGTCTTCGCCGAAGCGGGACCACTTGATGCTCGTGCGCTGCGTACGCAGCAGCTCGGGATCGAGCGCGGCGAACGGCACTCCCGACGGGTCGGCGCTGGCGAGGCGCGGTGCACAGTCGGTGTCGCTCATGCATCCATCGTCTCGCGCAGGTGAAGTGGCGCGCGAACCGTGAAGTAACGGGCCGTCATCTGACGCAATGCGCGTTCGGCAAGCGATCCGCGTTCTGCAATCTCAATGCCGTGGGGCAGGGGTTGCGCAACGCGGATCGCTGTGCAGAACGTCACACGCCTTCCGGCCCGTATCGGCACGCAGATGCGGCGGAGCGCCGGAACACACAACAGCGGGCCCCGATCCGAAGATCGAGGCCCGCTGTGCTGTGCGGCGGTCAGCCGGCGTGCGGATTACTCCGCAGCGCTGGACTGCAGACGACGCTGAGTGAAGACGATCGCGCCGCCACCGAGGATCAGCATGCCGAGTGCTGCGAGCCCGAAGGGCAGCATCGAGAAGCCGGTACCGGTGTTGACGAGCTCGGCTCCGCCGGTGCCACCCTGGCCGGGTGCAGCCGGGTCGGCGGGGTCAACCGGAGCTGCCGGATTGCCCGGGTCGACGGGCTCGACCGGCGGAACCGGTGCAGCGGCGACGTTGAACACGAGGCTCGCAGTGGCCGAGGTCGCTCCGTTGATCGCCTGGGTGGCCTCGACGGTGTATGCACCTGCGCCGAGCTGTGCGCCCAGGTCAAGGGTCCACGTGCCGTCTGCGCCGACGATCGCGGCGTCAGCCGAGATGCCGGACTCCGATGCAGCGCCGCCTGCGGCAGCGGTGCCGACCTCTTCGCCGTTGAGCTTCACGACGACCGTCGCGCCCTCGATGCCGGTGCCGGAGATCGAGGAGGGAGCGTCAGCTGCTTCGAAGGTGCTGCCGGGCTTCACCGAGGTGATCGCCGGTGCTGCGGGAACCACGGAGACCGTGCCGGTGCCGGCGGCCGAGGTCTCACCCTCGAACGTCTGCGTTGCGGAGACGGCGTAGGTGCCGTAGTCCAGCTCGACGGGAGCCGACCAGGTGCCGTCCTCGTTCACCGTTGCGGTGAGCTCGATGGGCTCAGCGCCCTCAGCCGCGGGGGTCAGCGTGATCGCGACCTCGGCGCCGGGGACGCCGGTGCCGGTGAGGGTGACAGCCGACTCCTCGGAGGTGATGTCGTTGACGACGGGTGCGCCGAGGACGACCGAGAAGTTGAGCTCGACCGTCTCCGACTGGCTGTAGCCGTTCACAGCGGTGAGGGTCCAGGTGTAGTCGCCCGGCTGGGAGGGAGCGGGGATCGTCACCTCGGCGCCCTCGACGGGGATGGTGTCGCCCATCTGGCCCATGCCCACGGTGAGCTCTGCGGCGTTACTCGGAACGCTCACGACGATGTCGCTGCCGGCGGCCACGCCCGCGGAGAGGTCGGTCTTCACGACCGGCTCGTCGATGTCGAGTGCGACGGTGTAACCGTCGGTGAACCCGAGAGCCGGCTCGAGCAGCGTGTAAATCGCGTAATCGTCGGTTCCTACGGGAACCTCGTCGGGCCCGCCGCTGACGACGCCGACCGCGGTCTCTCCTTGGAACACGGCGCCGCCGGAGTCACCCGGCCTAGTGGTTGCGCCGCCAAGGAAGCTGTGCACCCAGCGATCGGAGACCTCAAAGTACCCGTCGAGGATTTCGGTGGGGCGAATCTCACCGTCGGTGTACTTGAGGCGCACGGTGGTGCTGCCGGTCGTCAGGCCCGTGGTGCGGCCCGACTTCGAGATGGTGCCGGACTGGGGCATGCCGACAGACTTGATCGGGGTAGTGCTCAGCGACAGGTCGTCCTGTGCAGCCGTCGTCCAGTCAGTGACCTCGGGGAGCAGATCCAGCGACTCGTTGGTGATATCGATTACCGCGATGTCGGTGGAGTTCGGGTCCTTGTCTGCGCCGTTGGTGTTGCCGACGCCGCCGAACTGGCTGAAACCGAACTCACCAGCGATGCCGTTGCCGTCATCTTCGATGAATTCTCCGGCGGCGGCGTCATTAGACGGATCGCTGAACTGGACCTCGGTGACCGCACCGTCGCTCGAGCAATGCCCGGCGGTGATAAGCGCGGGCTCGCCCTCGGGCGAGAAAGCAGTGAAGCCCGTCGAGCAGGTGCCGACCTTGCCCGGCTGGCCGGACACTGCGCCGAAGTAGCCCGCGCCGCCGACGATATCTGTGGATGCGTGAGGGACAATGTTGCCCACGATGGCAACGTTCTCAACGCCTTCAGCCTTTGCTAGATTCTCGATCGCGTCGACCTTTGCGTCGGGCGCTTCACTCACCAATACGATGGGCTCACCATTGCTCAAAGTGCCGGCGCCAACGGCGAGGTCATCGCCGATCTCCTTGTTGGAGTTGATGTTCTTGGCTGCAGCCATGGCTGAAGCAGTCGTGTCGATCTGTGCACCGGTGGTGCCGTCTTCTGCCATCGCCGGAGTGGCGACGAAGAGACTGCCGAGACCGAGCACCGCTGCCGCGCCGAGCGCGAGTGGGCGACGTTGTGTCACGTGTGTTCCCCTATGTGTTCGAATGGTCAAATAGGCCACTGGAGCAGGTCGAGGTGGAAGCCGGTCGGATGCACGCGCATTATCCCCGCGCGAGCACCCTGGTCCGACGCCAGGGGCCTCGGCAAACGTAACCTGATAATTAGCACCATGCAAGGGGCGAGACCCCTGAATGCGGGGGCGTTTCGCAAGAAAACCCAGATGCCCGATCGATTCGAGAAATTCGGATGGAGTCCGCATCTGATCTCGTTAGCATGGCCCCATGCGCAAGATGGCGGGCGCGACCAGCAACACCAGGTGATGGGGGAGAGCGATGAAGCGACGCACGAGTATTGCGGCAGGCATCTTCGCCCTGGCCGGCGGGATCGCTCTCTTGACGAGTTGCGCGTCTCTGAACGGCAGTGGATCCGGCACGGACGCGGGAACAGGGGACGCAGAGATGATGGAACAGGCCGAAGTAGTGGGAACGTGGGTCTCAGACGAGAAGGGCAAGCCGACGCTCACGTTCGACGAGTCGGGCAAGGTGTCGGGCACTGACGGCTGCAACGGCATCGGGTCGACCTACACGATCGACGGCGATCGGGTGCTCATCGAGAGCTTCGTCTCCACGATGATGGGATGCCCGGGCGTCGACGACTGGCTGCGCAAGGTGCGCGAAGTGCAGCCGAACGGCGATGAGCTGCGAATCTTCAACAGCTCGGGCGAAGAGATCGGCACGCTTCAGCGCGAAGCCTGAGCGCGATCGCGGAACGCGTCCCACGCGCGCTTGCACGCGTAGGCGAGGAAGTCGATGTGCTCCGGGTTCTCAGCGACCCAGACTCGACCAGACCCGCGCAGCTCGCGCATCGCTTCCGGGCCGAGGAGGTATTCGCGCGAGAACTCTACTTGTACGGCTGCCGGTGAGAAGCTCGCCGCGGCCGCTTCGTCGGCAATACTGCGGAATTGCGCAGCGGCGCCGAAGATCTCGTGGCTGCCGCGATACGGCTGATTCAACGTCACGGCCTCGGGCTGGGCGATCTCGAACTCCGTTCGGTGCGCCTCGGCCAGTTCGCGCAGGGCGGCGGGGAGCATCGTCACCGGCGAGGCGGGATCGCGCTTCTCTCCATCGGCATCGCCGCCGTTCGACAGCGTGACCACCGCGGGCATGTCGACCGACTTCGAGGGCTCCGTCTTCAGCGCGCCATCCGCGCGCATGGTCGTGCGCATCGAATCGTGGAACGAAAGACGGGTGAAGGCGCCGCCGTGCGCGAGTCCCTTCGTGATGAAGAGCTCGGTGAGCTCTTCGCGCATCGCCTCATACACGTCGAGGCCCTGCGCAGCGACCGCTTCGAGTGTGTTCACGAGTGCGTCGAGTCGCTCGCTCGTTGCGGGCCGCTCGAAGATCGGGATGTTCGAGTGCGTCACCGGTCGGATCGCGTCGACCCCCGAGAGATCTGCCTGCTGGTCCGGGCCCGCGGCGTGCACCCGCTCGAAGGCCTGCTGCAGCTCGGCACGGAGATCAGCGGGCCGATCCCGGTTCGGATCCCGCATCAACCGGGGGTGAGGGTTCACCAGAGCGACGACGCGCGGGTCGATCTGCGCCCACCGCTGCACCACGCTGGCCGCGGCGGCATCCGAGAAGTCGACCTGGAGACGCGGGGACAGCGCCGGGGAGAGGAACTCGGCAAGTTCCTCGGGGATCGCGGCGCCCGCGTGCGGAACGGTCACGAGCACGTCGGCCTCGGCGATCGCCTGCGCGAGATCTCGCATGTCGGGGTCGGCGTAGTGGATGATCTCGGACGGCGCGAACACCGTACCCGCCGGAATCACATCCAGATCATGCGCGCTCATGAAACCAGAGTACTGGCCCCGTGATGGGGCGAGAAGACGGTTGCGCGAGGGGGATCAGGCCCGGCCGCGATTGCGTCGCCTCGTGTCGCGGGGAGGCCTGCCCCCGAGATACGAGGCCGCTGAGTCCACGATGAACCCCTGTCGCAGCGCTTCGCGGCCGATGAGCATGCGGAAGACCATCTCCTCGCGATCCGTCAACGTGACTTCGGCCTCGATCTTGCGGCCCGCGAGCGAGATGGTCATGAGCACGACCGGACGCAGCTGAGCATGGCCCGACGAGCTGCGCACGGTGCGCCGATCGTGCACCGGAAGCTCGACCTCGACGGCGTCGTCGTCGGTCACCTGCCAGGGCTGCACGAGGAACCTGACCCACGGCGCGCCCGAGCGTTCGAACTCGGTGATCTCGGTCGCGTGCATCGCGGAAGTCTGGGCGCCGGTGTCGATCTTCGCCTTGATCCACGGCACGCCGATGCCATTCAGCTTCACCCATTCACGCCACCCCGTGAGAGTGCTTGAATGGTCGCGTACGGTCACGCATCTATTTTGGCAGGAAATCACGATGAAACTCGCGATTCTTTCGCGCGCCCCGCAGGCGTACTCGACTCAGCGCCTGCAGTCCGCGGCTCTTGAGCGCGGGCACACGGTGCGCGTGCTCAACACCCTGCGATTCGCGATCGACCTCGCGGGCGAGGACCCCGACCTGCTGTACCGCGGAAAGCAGTTGAGCGACTACGACGCGATCCTGCCGCGCATCGGGAGCTCGATCAGCTACTTCGGCACCGCGGTCGTGCGGCAGTTCGAGCAGATGGACGTCTACACCCCGAACACCTCGAACGGCATTGCGAACGCGCGCGACAAGCTGCGCGCGAACCAGATCCTCTCCCGCCACAACATCGAGATGCCGGCCACCGCGTTCGTGCGCAATCGTGCCGACGTGCGACCCGCGATCGAGAGCGTCGGCGGCGCGCCCGTGGTCATCAAGCTGCTCGAGGGGACGCAGGGCATCGGTGTGATCCTCGCTCCGCAGGTGAAGGTCGCCGAGGCGATCATCGAGACCCTGCACTCGACCCGGCAGAACGTGCTGATCCAGCGGTTCGTCTCGGAGAGCCGCGGCCGCGACGTGCGTGCGCTCGTCATCGGCGATCGAGTGGTCGCCGCCATGCGACGCACCGCGGGCGGTGACGAGTTCCGCTCGAACGTGCACCGCGGCGGAACCGTCGAGCCGGTGCAGCTCGATGCCGTCTACGAGCAGACCGCGGTGCGCGCCGCTCAGATCATGGGACTGCGCGTCGCCGGCGTCGACATGCTGGAGGGCGAAGAGGGCCCGCTCGTCATGGAGGTCAATTCCTCGCCGGGCCTGCAGGGCATCGAGAGCGCGACGGGGCTGGACATCGCGGGTGCGATCATCGACTTCATCGCGAACCAGGTCAACTTCCCCGAGATCGATCTGCGACAGCGGCTGAGCGTCTCGACCGCCTACGGTGTCGCGGAGCTCACCATGCACGGATCGGAATACGTCGGGAAGACGCTGGGGGAGCTCGGTCTCTGGGATCGGGACGTCACGGTGCTGACGCTGCATCGCGGCGTGCAGGTGATCCCGAACCCGCGCAAGAGCCTCGTGCTCGAGGCGGAGGATCGGCTGCTGTGCTTCGGCAAGCTCGAGGAGATGCGCTCGATGCTCCCCGAGCGTCGCCGACGCCGAGCCCGGGTGCGCAAGCTCTCGAAGGCCGCGCGCGAACTCGCCGACGGCTGAGCGGCTGAGCCGCGGCCGTTACGACTTCGACGCAGTCAACTGGAACTCGACTGCGCCGCTGTCTTCGACCGATACGAACCCGAGGTTGGGCGCTTCGACGCCGAAATCGGAGAACGTGATCGGGATCGAGCCCGCGATCTCGGCGGTCTCTCCGTCGCTGCGCACCTCGGTCTCCGCGGTGACGGTCTGCGTCTGCCCCGCGATCGTCAACTCGCCGGTCGCCTCGGTCTGCACGATGTCACCCGACGCCGGAGCGCTCTCGAGGGTGACCGGATCGCTGAGCACGAAGGTCGCCTCCGGGAACTCATCCGTGCGCAACGCCTCGCTGCGGAAGTACTCGTCCCGATTGCTGCTGTCCGTCTCGATGCTCGCGACGTCGACGGTGAGCTCAGCGGCCTCGAGCGTGAGCCCGGTGTCATCGATGGTGAACGAGCCGGTGACATCGTCGGTGCGCCCGGTGACCGTCACGTCCGTGCCGTTGAGCACCTCGTCGACGCGGTAGCCGGCTTCGGAACCGTCTGCCACACTCCAGTCGCCGACGAGGAAGCGGGGGTCGAGCTGTGCGACGGCGGCGTCGCTCTCGGAGTTCTCCTCGCCGCCGTCGCTCTCGTCGGATGCCAACGACGGAGCGTCGGCCGCAGGGGCGGCGATCACGTCCCGGTAGATCATGGGCCCGGCGATCGCCGCGACCGCTGCGAGTGCGAGCACTCCTGCGCCGGCTCCGATGAGGATCTTCTGGGACTTGTTCACGTCGTCTCCCTGGGGGTCGGAGCGGCGGGGAGGCCCGCGCTGCGGTCGGCGGAATCGCGCTCTCGCGGATGCCGCCCTGGTGAGACCCACTTTGGCAGCGCGGTCCATGAGGACCCCGGGGAAGACCGGGAAGAAGCTGGGAGCGGGGCGGAACGGCGGCGGCCGTGTCAGAGTGCGGCGAGCAGCGACTTCCAGTGCGCGCGCCACTCCTCGATGCGCTCACCGTCCGCGAGGCCATCCTGACTCACCGTGAGCGAGGTCTTCTCGCCCTTGGGCGTCGCCGATACCTCGACCTTGCCCGCGCCCTCGAGCTCGAAGCGCCAGAAGCTGCGCTTCTCCGTGCGCGACGGCCGGGCGGCGGAGGCAGCGTGTCCGAGGTGCTCCGAGCGGGAGCCGTGCGCCGAGCCCCAGGCGTCGATCGCGTCGTCGCGATCCAGCGGCAGCGTGCGACTCGCGCTCACACCGACGGTTCCCGCCGATGACTGGCCGGGCACGCGCAGGCCGGCATGCTGCTCATAGGCGATCGCGATCGCCTGCGCCCACCACTCCGGATTGCGGAGGTCGTCGGCGAGCGCGGCGCGGGCAATCTTCGCAATCGCGCGATGCTCGAGCGTCGGTGCGCCCTGAGCCTCGAAGAGGGCGACCCAGGCGCTCCACTCCCGCCCGGTCGCCCGCTCGATCGCGGGCACGTTCTCGGGTCGTGTGCGGTTCGTCCCCTCCGAGCCGCCCTGCGATGATCTCTTCGCTGCACCGGTCATGAGCCGCCTTTCGCCGTTGCGCACAGTGTAGCGGCGCGTCGCGTGCTTGAATAAGGTGCATGCAGGCATCTGGGGCAGGGCGCGAGGGGAGGCGCCACGTCGAGCATGTGTCGTCGCAGCACCGCTCCGCGGGCATCGCGGACTCGCAGTGGCCGGCCGACGTCGACGGCCCTTCGGCCGAACCGCAGGAGTATCGTGTCGACCTCGAACGCATCCGCTTCTCGTCGTACTTCGCCCGGCTCTCGGACGTGACTCAGGTCGTGCCGCAGTCGGGCGTCGGTCCCGTGATGCACAATCGACTCACCCATTCGCTCAAGGTGAGCGCCGTCGCCCGCGTGATCGCAGCGCAGCTGGCGGGGCGCGCGGCTCGGCACGCGGAATTCGTGCGGGGAGAGCGCGGAGAGGATGACCCGGTCGGAGCGATCATCGCGCGCCTGGGCGGCTGCGACACGATCGTCGCGCAGGCCGCGGCGCACGCCCACGACCTCGGGCACCCGCCGTTCGGGCACCTCGGCGAACGCGTGCTCGATCGCGTGGCCCGCGAGCGGCTCGGCTTGGCGGAGGGCTTCGAGGGGAACGCGCAGAGCTTCCGCATCCTCACTCAGCTCGATACGCTCGGGCGCGATTTCCCGGGCTTGAATCTCACGGCCGCGACGCGAGCGGCGACGCTGAAATATCCCTGGACCCGAGGAGCCTGGGTCGGGGTGTCGACGAGTGAACGACCGGCGCCGGATCGCCCACGCGGCGTCGGAGTCGACGCCGACGGCGGTGCTGAGAAGTTCTCGGTGTACTTGCTCGACGTCGTCGAGATGGAGACGGCGCTCGCTCCGTTTCCGCATATCGCGGACGGCGTGCAGACGGTGGAGTGCGCCGTCATGGACCTCGCAGACGACATCGCCTACGCCGTGCACGATCTCGACGACTTCACCCGAGCAGGGGTGCTGCAGCAGTCGTCGATCTCCGGCGAGTTCCGCGCGTGGCTGGATCACGCGGGGGCGCTGGCGACCGAAACGGACGATTCCGTGGCGGCGGAGTGGCGCACGCCCGGCCGCTCGCTCGAACTGCTCTGGCGCAGACTCCACGCGAAAGACGGCTGGATCGCGGATCGAGATGCGTTCCGCGCCGCCGTGCGCCGCGTGAGCGAGGAAGTGGGGCAGACCCTGCTCGCCGCTCCATATGACGGCGGCATCGACAGCGAGCGATCGGTCTCCGACTTCACCCGGCGCTGGATCGACCACCTGCGCACCTCGATCGTCGTCGAGGAGTACCCCCACGTGCGCAGCGGACACGTGCGCCTCAACACGCAGGCGTGGCACGAGGTGATGGTGCTCAAGTTCGTGCACGCGCACTTCGTACTCGAACGGCCCGAGCTCGCGCAGCCGCAGCGCGGGCGGGCGCGCGTCGTCGAGCAGCTCGCCCTCGGGTTCGACGCCTGGCTCGCCGACCCCGACGACGCCGGGCGCGCTCCCCGTCGCCTGCTCGAGTGGGCCGACGAGGCGACCGATGCGGCGTTCGCGGTACGGCGCGAACGCCCCGAGCTGCTGATGGGCGACACGAGCGAGGCCGGCATGCGTCGACAGGGGCGCAGTCGCGCGATCCTCGACTATGTCGCTTCGCTCAGCGACCAGCAGGCTGTGACGACGTACCGCGCCCTGACCGGAGGAGTGACCAGTGAGTGAGCACGAGCGAGACCGCGACCGGCTCGTCGCCGAACTGATCGAGGTCGGCCGCGACGCGGTCGGGCGCGGCCTGGTGCTCGCGAGCGCCGGCAATCTCTCTGCGCGCATCTCGGATCGCGAGTTCGTGGTGACCGGGTCGGGGACGTGGCTCGACCGGCTGACGCCCGACGACTTCGCGGTGCTCTCGCTCGACGAATCGGAGACGGGAGCGGCTCGCGGTGCGGGGCCTCGGCCGTCGAGCGAGTGGAAGCTGCACCACCGCGCCTATCGGGCGCGACCGGACGCGGAGTGCGTGCTGCACCTGCACCCCCGAACGGCGGTCGTGCTCGCGAGCGTCGGCACTCCCATCCGGCGCCTCACCCTCGATCACGCCTACTACCTCGGGCAGATCGCCGTCGTGCCGTTCTATCACAACGGCACGGACGAGCTCGCCGACACGGCTGCCGAGGCGCTGCGCGATCACAACTGCGTCGTGATGCAGCACCACGGCTGCTCGGTGGTCGCCGACACCGTGCAGATGGCGTATCGGCGGGCGCTCAATCTCGAGGACGCCGCGCAGGCGACCGCTCTCGCCGTGCAACTCGGCGACACGGGCACGGTCTTCCCCGACGACGCCGCCTCGCACGCGTAGGACGCTCGGCCTGCTCGACGTGCCGTTCTGCGAGGGGGCTGCTGAGATCCCTGTTGCCTGCCGAGTTCCCATCGACCGCGCGCTCAATGCATGGGATCTCGGCGATCGGATGGGAAGTCGGCGGGTCCCGCCCGTGCGTTCTCCAATCATGACTCGCGGCGGCGCAGCGGGACATGGACGCCGTACCGCCGCAGTACCTGCGCGAAGGTGTCCGTCGTGCGCACGTCGCGAGCGCCCCAGTGAATCATGCGACCGCGCGTGTAGCCGCTGATCCAGTCATCCCGGCGCTTCTCGCGCAGAACCGCCTCCCCCGGTGTGCGTGCTCCGAGCATCTGCGGATCCAGGTACTTCTGCGCCCCGTCGCACTCACCCAGTATGTTCTGCCCGAGAAGGCGGAAGTCGACGTAGTAGGTGCCGCCCCCTTCGTTCGGTATCTCGAATTGCGGCTCCACGTCGATGTCGAGGCGATGGAAGTGCAGTCGGCTCACGCTTTCGAGGGGAGAGTCAGCGCGTGGATCGGCGAGACCCACGATCCGCCGGAACTTCTGCACACCGCGCCTGCCACTCGACCGCTGCGCATGCTCGAGCATCTGTCCGCGCCAGTCCAGAACGACCGCCTCGTCCACGCGGCGCGCCGACCTCGCGAGACCTCGTACATGTGCGTCGGCGACTCCCACGAGGAGCTCCTCGCGCTCGCGCGCTGCCAGGTCGAACAGAGTGCGATCCGGCGCCGTGCAGCGAATGCCCGCGATCTCGACGAGCTCTGCCTCCGACACCGGCATGACGTGTCTCGCGAGTGCGCCAGTGCGCGCGTGCGTCGATCTCGCGAGGACATGCGGGACGCTTCCACGGAACCCCCAGAGAGGCAGTCCGAGCAGTGCGGCCGCGGAGACGTGAGAGAAGATCGGTGCGCTTCGGCTCTCGCGATGAGCGACGAGCACGGCGGCGAGGTGACGCTGCTGCGGGTGCCATTGGCTCCAGACCTCGGATTCGGCCAGACCGCTCCTTCCGATTCTGATCACGTGGCCGGTGCGGATGCGCTCGGCGAGGCGCCGTTTCGAGAGCTCGCCTCTGAGGCGATGCTCGGCGCGGTCGAGCGCGGTGATGATCGTCGCGATATGCGCAGGAAGGCTCATGAAACGAGGAGAGTCCATGAGGCGGCTCGGCGAGGCTGCAGAAGTTCGATCTGTGGATAACGTGCGAGCGCATCCGTGCGCACCGGAGTGGGGACGAGCACTGCAAGTGCGCCGAGATCCTACTTGGTGGCCGAGTTCCTATCGAGATCACGTTCGGGGGATGGGATCTCGCCAACCGAGTAGGAAGTCGGAGCGTCACGGCGCGACGGGGAACTCCTGCCGCGGGTTCCAGGGCACCGACCAGCCGAGCTCGTCGAAGAGGCTGGCGAGCGTCATGCCCGTGAACCCCCAGACGAGGTGCCCGCCGAGGTGCGGGCCGAGCGCGAACGCGGCGCCACGATAGGTGGTGCCTCCGTGCCGCAGCACCGAGGTTCCGCGGGCTGCGGGGTCGAGCATCTCGGCGACGGGTGCCCGGAACACCTCGACCGATTCCGCGTGGTCGGCGGCGACCGCGCTCGCACGCCGCCACCACCCCACGACCGGGGTGACGAGATTGTTGCTCACCGGAATGTGCACGGGCTGCAGCGACCCGAGCACGTCGACGCCGCGCGGGTCGACTCCCGTCTCCTCGGCCGCTTCGCGAAGCGCGGTGTCTGCGGCGTCGCGATCCGCGGGTTCCGCCCCTCCGCCGGGAAACGCGATCTGGCCCGCGTGATGCCGCATGCCGTCGGCCCGTCGAGTGAGCAGCACGTCGAGCTGCGGGGGTACGGTGTGCGCTCCATGCGCTGCGGGCTGCCGGTCGAGCGCGCCGAACAGGATCAGCACAGCTGAGCGACGCAGGGGCCGATCCGAACGCGGAGCCTGCGGCTCGAACGTCACCGAGACGCGGCCGCTCACGAGCGCTCGCAACTCGCGTTCGGCGTCGGCGACGGTTCGGGGCATACCCGACACCCTACAACCGGGCGCTCAGACCTCGGCGAGCAGGTCGAAGATGCTGTCGGGCACGCGCTGCGAGCGCGCCCACGGTTCCCGGTCGCGTCGTGCGACGCGCTTGACCTGCTCGGACTCCTCGGAGCGCACCTGCGTCAGCACCGCGACGACCGCGGCGCGCTCCGCATCGTCGACGCCCCGCGTGATGAAGCGGATGTCGTCTCCGCGCAGCACGTCGTCGTCGGCGATCGTCTCGCGCTTGGCCGCGTCGCGCGCCGCGGCGTCGGGGGGCAGGATCGCGCCTCCGGCGCCGTTCTCGACGTCGTCGGGCGCTGCTGCATGCTTGGCCACGGCGTGCTCGCTCTCGGTACTCGTACTCGTGCTTCGGGTCTCGCGGCTCACAGCGGGATGTTGCCGTGCTTCTTCGCGGGCTGCTCGGTGCGCTTGCCGCGCAGGCCGCGAAGCGCCTTGATCACGGCGAGGCGGCTGCCTGCGGGTTCGAGCACGTTGTCCAACTCGCCGCGTTCGGCGGCCAGGAACGGGGAGGTCACGTCGGCCGTGTACTTCGCGGTGAGCTCGGCGCGCAGCGCCTCGACGTCGTCGCCGCGCTCAGCGGCTGCGGCGAGCTCCTTGCGGTAGAGGATGTTGACCGCTCCAGCGCCGCCCATCACGGCGATCTCCGCGGTCGGCCACGCGATGTTGAAGTCGGCGCCCATCTGCTTCGACCCCATCACGATGTACGCGCCGCCGTAGGCCTTGCGGGTGATGATGGTGACGAGCGGCACCGTCGCCTCGGCGTAGGCGTAGAGCAGCTTGGCGCCGCGACGGATGACCCCCTGGAACTCCTGATCGGTGCCGGGCAGGTACCCGGGCACGTCGACGAGGGTGAGGATCGGGATGGAGAACGCGTCGCAGAATCGCACGAAGCGCGCGGCCTTCTCGCTCGCGTCGATGTTCAGGGTGCCGGCCATCTGGCTCGGCTGGTTCGCGACGATACCGACCGTGCGGCCCTCGACGCGGCCGAAGCCGATGAGCATGTTCGGTGCGAACAGCGGCTGGACCTCGAGGAAGTCGCCGCTGTCGAGAATCGCCTCGATGACGGTCTGCATGTCGTACGGCTGGTTCGGGCTGTCGGGAATCAGCGTGTTCAGGCGTCGATCCGCGTCGGTGATCTCGAGCGCCGTGTCGGTGTCGTAGATCGGCGCTTCCGCGAGGTTGTTGTCGGGAAGGTAGCTGATGAGCGCACGGGCGTAGTCGAGCGCGTCGTGCTCGTCGCTCGCGAGGTAGTGCGAGACGCCGCTGGTCTTGTTATGGGTGAGCGCGCCGCCGAGCTCCTCGAAGCCGACCTCCTCACCGGTCACGGTCTTGATCACGTCGGGTCCTGTGACGAACATGTGGCTCGTCTTGTCGACCATGATGACGAAGTCCGTGAGCGCGGGGGAGTACACGGCGCCGCCGGCCGACGGTCCCATCACGATGGAGATCTGCGGGATCACTCCCGAGCACATCGTGTTCAGCCGGAAGATGTTCGCGTACTTGGAGAGGGCGACGACGCCCTCCTGGATGCGCGCCCCGCCCGAGTCGAGGATGCCGAGCACCGGGGCTCCGGTCTTCAGCGCGAACTCCATCGCCTTCACGATCTTCTCGCCGGCCACCTCGCCGAGCGACCCGCCGAATGTGGTGAAGTCCTGCGAGTACACGACCACCTGACGGCCGTGGATCGTGCCCGCACCCGTCACGACAGAATCGCCGAAGGGGTGCGACTGCTCCATGCCGAAGCCCTGCGAGCGGTGCTTCACGAACTTGTCGAACTCGACGAACGAGCCGGCATCGAGCAGCGCAGCGATGCGCTCGCGGGCGGTCATCTTGCCCCGCGCGTGCTGCTTCGCTGCGGCTGCCGCGTCGCGATCGCCGACCGCTTCCTGGTACTTGCGGCGGTGATCCGCAATACGGTCGGCGGTCGTCGCGGGCGCGATGTTCTCTGCAGTCACGCCTGCCAGCCTAGCGCGGAGGGCATGCCATCACCCTCCGAACCTCTCCAACGGAATCGAAACTCCTTGGTGCGATTCCTACGAAATCAGTCGAAGATGTCGCCCAGCAGTCCGCCGAGCAGCACGCCCCCGATGACGGGTCCGAGCACGCCGCCTCCGCCGCCGCCCATGCCGCCGCGACCACGGCCGCCGCCGCCCCACGGGCCGCCGCCATTGCCACCGCCGCCCCACCCCCAGTCGTCGTCGTCGGGCCGCGATGAATCGATGTCGCGCTGTGCGAGCCGCAGTGATTCGTCTGCGAGCTCGGAGGCGCGGCGCGCGAGCTGCAGCACCTGCTCTCGCGAGTCCTCGGTCACGGGCATCGACGAGATCTCGCTGCGGTGGCGGCGCGCTTCGGCGAGCCGCGTGCGGGCGTCGGCACCGATCCAGCCGCGGTGGCCCTCGATGAGGCTGGCCGCGATGCCGATGGCGTGGTCCGCGGCCGAGATGCCGTGCTGCACCTGGGCGGCAGAGGGCACGGGCTTCGCGGCCCGAGCCCGGGCGGCGTCGAGCGCGGAGTTCGCCGAGGAGACCAGGGCGAGGTCGGCGAACGGATCCCGCTGCCGCCCGGCGCTCACCTCGGCGAGCGCGCTCTCGAGTCGTTCGACCGCGGCGTCGACCGCGTTGTTCCGCGGTTCGGTGCGGGCTGCCGCGATGTCGCTGCGCGAATCGTCGATGACATCCGCGAGCGTGTTCTGAGCGCGCAGCGCCTCGATCTCGAAGCTGTCGACGCCGTCGAGAATCGAGGCGGCGCGGCGTACCGTCTCAGTAGCCGTCTCGAGCGCGAGGTTCGCGTCGGCGAGGGCGCCGGCGGCGCGGCGGCGATCCGAGAGTTCGGCGGAGTGCTCTGCGAAGTCGAGCAGCTGCTCGACGTCCTCGGAGTGCAGGCGCACCCGCTGCAGCGCCGACGGGCTGTACCGTTCGGCGAGCCGCGCGGCGGCCTGCTGAGCCTCGGGTACGCGCTCGCGCAGCGCCGCGGCGTCGGCGCGCACGCGCTGCACCATCTCGGGCGCGCGACGGGCGCGCTCAACGCGCGCCTGCAACGCGGCTGTGCGCTCGTCGAGTACGGACTCCGCCCACTCGCACAGCTGCAGGATGCGCGCGTTACGGGTGCGCACCTCGTCGGGCGTATCGGGAATGTGGTCGTGGTTGAGCTGGTGCAGCTGGAATGCCTCGCTCATGTGCTGCCGCACGGAGTCGAGGCCCGCCTTCAGTTCCGCGGTGGCATCTTCGCCGAGCTCGGCTGTCGCGAACGCCAGCTCGTCACCGGTCGCGCGGATGCGCTCGTCTGCGGCGACGATCGCACTCCGCGCGCGCTGCGATTGCTGTGCGTCGGAGGCGTCCTGTCGCTCCTGCGACTCGCGGTCTCGGCGTCCCCAAAATGCCACGGTGTGTCCTGTCTGCTTCGTGCGATGCCTTCGCCCGAGGCCGCTGAGCGACGACCTGGTGCGATTCGATGGGAGAGCGGAGCGAACCCGTCTCGATTCGCTCCGCTCCGTGCTCCGAACTTACTGCTCGAGCGCCTGGGGCGAGCGGCCCGCCTTCAGCGCGGCGAGTCGCGCCTCGACCTCGGTGACCGCTTCGAAGTTCTCGAGCTCGTTGAACTGCGCGTCGAGCGTGGAGGCCGCGATCTCCTGCTTGCCGCGGGCCAGCGCCTCCTGGCGACGGATCTTGTCCTCGAACCGGCCGAGATCGCTCGTCGGGTCGAGCACATCGATCGACTTCACCGCGTCGGCGACGCGGTTCTGCGCTTCGGCGGTCTTGGCGCGCGCGACGAGCTCCGAGCGCTTCGTCTGCAGCTGCTGCAGCTTCTCGCGCATGCCGTTGAGGCCGTCCTTGAGCTTCGCGGTGACCTCGCGCTGCGAAGCGATCATGGGTTCGGCTGCGCGCGCCTCGTTCTCCTCGGTGATCTGGCGCTGCAGCGCCACCTTGGCGAGGTTGTCGAACTTGTCGGCGTCGACCGAGTTGCCCGCGGAGCGCAGCTCGTCGGCCTTCGCGCTCGCGGCGATCGCCTTGCGCTCCCACTCGCGCGCGGTGCGCACGTCCTCGTCGTAGTCCTGCTCGAGCAGTCGCAGGTTGCCGATGGTCTCAGCGATAGCTGCCTCGGCGTCGGAGATGTTCGAGGAGAAGTCGCGGATCAGCTGGTCGATCATCTTCTCGGGGTCTTCGGCCGAGTCGAGCATCGAGTTGACGTTTGCGCGGACGAGGGTGGTGATGCGCCCGAGGATGGACTGCTTCGACATGTGAGTTCCTTTCGGCGGAGCGGTTTGGATTGAGTGTAGGGATCGGTACTGGGGAAGCGCCGAGTCGGCGACGGGTCAGAAGCGACCTCCGCCGCGGCGCCCGGAGCGGCCGCCGCGCGAGCGCCGGGAGGATCCGCCCGAGCGGCGTGAAGACCGGCCCGAACTGCGCGAGAACCCGCCCGACCGGCTGGAGGATCGACGGGAGGATCCGCCGCCCCAGAACCCTCCGCCCGAGCCGCCGTAGCCGATGCCTCCCCCGCCATTGCCTCCGAGGATGCCTCCGAGCACGGCGGCGAGATCACCGGTGGACGACTGCCCGCCGCCGTACCCGAAGCCGGAGACATCGGACTGGGCCGCTGAGAGCGACTCGGCGGCGAGACTGTTCGCCCGCTGCGCCTCGGCGAGTGCGTTCTCGGGACTCGCGGCGCGCGCCGCCTCGGCGCGCGCGAGCGCCGCGCGGGCTTCCGCCGCGCGCGTGCGCGCCCGCGATCCGATCGCGCCGCGCCGCGCGTCGATGAACGCCTCCGCCTGCCGCACCTGGCCGTCCGCCTGGGCGATCTGGGCGTCGAGCAGCCGACGCGCTCGTTCTGCCTGTTGCGCGGACTGCACGACCCCGTCGATGTGCGTGTTGGCCGCTTCGAGGGCCTGCACTGCGCGCGACGGCCGCCGCACGCCGCCCGAGAGGTCGTGTCTCGCCTGCGCGATCCGCTCCTGGGTCGCCGTGACGGCCGCCGCGATCCTGCCGTCCGCATCCGGAAGGGCCTGGGCGCCCGCGATGTCGGCCTCCAGTTCGCCGATGAGTTCGGCGCACCGTGCTTCGATGCTCGCGAGTTCCGCGCCGCGCGATGCGATCGTGCGATGGATCTCCTCGGCCCCCGCAAGCGCCGCCTCCGCCTCGCGAATCGCCACTGCCGCAGCTCCGGAGTCGGGGGACGCAGTGCTGAGAGCACTCGCCGCGGCGCGCTCGCGCTCGGCGCCGAAGGCGAGCAGCGCCTCCGCCTGCTCGGCCGCTCCATCGAGGGCGCTCAGTTCGTCGGCGGCGTACGCCGCCGCGAGGCGATCGATCTCCGCCCTGCTCTGCGCACCCTGCGCCGCGACCTGCTCCCTGCGAGCGGCAGCGGCGGTGAGCGCTGCGGGGGCGTTCTGCTCGATCGCGCGCAGCCGTTCGAATGAGTCCGCCTGGGCGTCGAGAACGTCATCGACCGCGGCGCAGAGCTCGATGACGCGCTGCAGCCATTCCCGCCGCTGCGCCTCGGTATCGGGCGTCGCGTCGTCGAGCTGCTGGCGCAGGGTGAACGCCTCGAGCAGGCGAGCGCGAGCCGTCTCGATCGCGTCGGCGTACTCCGCGACCGCCGCATCGCCGAACTGCGCACGGGCGAATTCGAGTTCCTGAGTACTGCTCTTCACCGCATCATCGGCGGCGACGAGCGCCGACCCCGAAGCGCGTTCGAGCTGTTCGAGCTCCTGCTCGGCGGCTTCGGCGTCGCGACGTCTGCGCACCCAGCGCGTGACGCCGTACGCGGCTCCTCCCAGCGCCACGACGCCGACCCCGGCGCCGACGACGATCGCCGTACTCCTGCCGGGGGCCGCCTCCTCGGCCTCCAGTTGCTCCGCAGCCGCAGTGATCGTCCCCGCCCAATCCTCGTCGCGGAGTTCGGGGAGCAGGTGCTGCTCGATGCGGTCGAGCGCATCATCGCTCAGCGATCCGGCATCCGGCGACGAGATGTAGTACTGGCGCCCCTCGGTGGAGACCGCGAGCAGATACTGCGTGTCGCCGAGGCCGTTGAGCCGGGCGGTCTCGTCGGCCCAGGCGATGCGGTCGCCCGGGTCGGTGAACTCGTCCACGAACACGACGAAGAGGTCGAGGCCCGTCTCGTCGTACGCTTCGGCGAGGCGCGCGTTCGCGGCCTGCTCTTCGGCGGCGTCGAGCACGTCGACGGCGTCGGTGACGTACTCGCTGCCGAGGGTTCCCGGGCCGACCGCCGTCGCACTCGAGGCGCCGACCGCCAGGAGCCCCGCGCCCAGGGCGACGGCGAACCACCAGCGCGCGAATGGGCGCGGGCGCGTCGGCGAATCGGGGGACAGGCCTGAGTGCTCCACAATCGGAGTGTATTCGCGGGCGGGTACCCGGGTCCAATTGTTTTCCAAGCGCTAACGTGAAGCTCATGGAGCTCCCTCGCACACGCGCGCTGCTGCCCGACGTCAGATGGCGCGACTCCTCCCTTTCGACCAACGCCGAGCTGCGCGACCTCGTGGCGCACGAGGCGGGCGGCGCCGCGGGTGTCGCGGGCCGGCTGCCGCACGGCACGCTGGTGGCGACGAGCGACCAGACGGCGGGACGCGGGCGGCTCGATCGCGGGTGGGTGACGCCGCCCAGCAGCTCGATCGCGGCCTCTCTGCTGGTGCGGGGGTTCGGCGCCACCGGGCTGGGCGTCAGCTGGTTGCCCCTGCTCGCGGGGTCGGCGATAGCGACGGCACTGCAGCCCCACTTCTCGGCCGCCGCGGAGCGCGAGGGCGTCGAGGCGAAGCGAGTCGGGGTCAAATGGCCGAACGACGTGCACGTGCGCGACGAGCAGGACGCGATCGCGGGGCGGCCGGGCAAGAAGCTCTGCGGCATTCTGTGCGAGCTGCTGCCGGGCGGCGCGTCCGGTCACGACATCGTCGTGGGCACGGGAATCAATCTGCTGATTCCCGAATGGGAGCTTCCCACCGACCGGGCGTCGTCACTGCTCGCGGCGGGAGCCGACACGGGCGGCGCAGAGACCCTCGCCGATGAGGCCGGACGCGACCTCGCCGATCGTGTGCTCTCCGATTACGCGCGCGAGCTGCTCCGGCTCGTCCGTCTCGCCGGCGAGGACCCGGGTGCGGCGCGAGCACGGGTCGCTCGGCACTCCCTCACGCTCGGTACCGAGGTGCGGGTGCATCTCCCCGGCGGCGAGATCGTCGACGGCCGGGCGCGCGCCCTGGGAGACGACGGGTCGCTCGTCGTCGACCTGCCCACCGGCGGCGACCTCACGGTCTCGGCGGGAGACGTCGAGCACCTCCGGTAGCGGAGCGGGGAGGATCACCGCGCCCCGTGCAGCTCCTCGCCGCGCACGGTGGTGCTGCGCACCCGGGACTCGAGCAGCGCAGCCGGCGACGCCTCGAGCGGGTTCACGTCGAGCACGATGAAGTCGGCGTTCAGGCCCGGTCGGATCCGGCCCGTCGCGTCGTCCATCTCACCCGCGAACGCGCCGCCGGCCGTGAGCGCGGTGAGCGCGTCTGCGGGGGCGAACGCGCGCTCGGGGTGGTAGGGGGCGCGCTCGGGAGCGAGCACCGAGGCGCCGGTCAGCGCGATGTAGAGGTTCGGGATCGCCTCGTGCGGTGCCGTCGGAGCGTCGGTGCCGAGCGTGATGTCGACGCCGGCGGCGCGGAACTTCTGCCACGGGAAGCCGAGCTCCTGACGTTCATCTCCGAGCTGCGCCTTCCAGTTGTCGAGCACGGCCGGGTCGCAGTGCACCGGCTGCATCGAGGCGATCACTCCGAGGCCGCCCATGCGGGCGATCGTGTCGTCGGCGACGCTCTCCAGATGCTCGATGCGGTGCCGGCGCGGGCGCGGGCCGTTGGCGCGCACGCAGTGCTCGACGACGTCGAGGGCGATCTGGCTCGTGCGGTCGCCGATGGCGTGCATCGCGATCTGCAGGCCGGTGCGATCGGCGGCCTCGGCGACGGGGAGGATCCGCTCGGCCGTCCAGATCGGTTCGGCGTTGCTCCCGTCGGCGTAGGGTTCGATCATCGTGGCGGTGCACGCGTCGATGACGCCGTCCATGATGAACTTCACGCCGGCGACCCGCACCCAGTCGGCCAGCGGGCCGTCGGCGATATCGTGCTGCAGCTGCACGATGCGCTCGACTCCTTCGAGGTCGCGGGCGGCGTCTCCGGTCGGTTCGAGGATCCAGTGCGCGGTGATCGAGAAGGGGAGCCGGCCGTCGCGGGCGACGATCGCGCGCAGCCCGTCGACCTCCGCGGCGTTGAGCGACATCTCGGTGGCTCCGGTCACCCCGGCCTCGAGATACGCGGCGAAGGCGCGGTCGAGCGCGGCGACGACGTCTTCCTCAGTGGTCTGCGAGCGGAGGAACGCCCACGCGTACTGCGTGCCGGCGGTCTCGAGGAGCAGGCCGGTGGCATCTCCCGCGGCGTCGCGCACGATCTCGCCGCCCACCGGGTCCGGGGTCTCCCCGGTGATGCCGAGCTCGCGCAGCGCGGCGCTGTTCACCCAGGTCGAGTGGAAGTCGTTCGCGTCGAGGTAGACGGGCACGTCGGGCAGCACCTCGTCGAGCATGTCGGCGGTCGGCCGACCCTCGATCGCGTCGAAGAGCCAGCCGCTCCCGAGTACTCGCGGCGCCGTCGGGTCGGCTTCGCGCGCGGCGACGAGGCGCTGCTGCATCTCGGCGAGCGAGGCGCATTCGCGCAGCTGCACGCGCCCGAGCGATTCGCCGAACCCGACGAGGTGCGTGTGCGAATCGATGAAGCCGGGAGCGACGAATCGGCCCTCGAGGTCGACCTCGACGACCTCTTGCGATCCGGCACCACCCGCGATGCCGCCCACGGCGGTGCGCACGTCCTCGACCGAACCGACGGCCGCGAACCGCCCGTTCTCGACGGCGAACGCCTCGGCGATGGGGTTCGGCTGCTCGGGCGTCGGATCTGCGGTGAACACGACGGCGTTGCGGTACAGGGTGGTGGTCATGTCGATCTCCGGGGGTCGGATGCGAAAGGCGGGTCGGGCCCGGGGCGCCGCGATCGGGCGGCGCCCCGGGCAGTGATCACCGCGTCGAGCGGGCCTCTGCGGCGTCGAGCGGGTGCTCTGCGGAGAGCGCGTCGATCGACTCGGTCGAGGGGATCTCCTCCGAGAAGTTGAGCTTCGGCACCGGCTTGCGGAAGAACCCGGTCTTCAGCGCAAGGATGGCGACGCCGATGAGCATCCAGATGCCGCCGACGATCCAGGTGAGGCCCTCGAGCGACGTCCACAGCCAGATGGTGAGGCCGAAGCCCACGAGCGGGAGCACGCCGTAGCGGAACCAGCCCCAGGCCGAGACGGGCTCGGTACGGCCCCCCTTCGGGAAGAGGTAGGTGCGGATGACCGACAGGTTGACCATCGCGAACGCGGCGAGCGCGCCGAAGCTGATCATGAACGCCGCCTGATCGAGGCTCACGAAGAGGCTCGCGAGGGCCACGACCGAGACGGTGGTGGCGGCGACGATCGGGGTGCCGAAGCGCTTCGAGAGGATGCCGAGCGGCTTCGGGAGGATCCCGTCGCGGCCCATGGAGTAGAGGATGCGCGACACCGCGACCTGGCCCGCGAGCCCGGAGCCGAAGCAGCCGGCGACCGTGATGATGACGAAGATGGCGGCGAGAACGTCACCGCCGACGTGGGCGAAGAGCACAGCGCCGGCTGCGTCGAGCAGCTCGGTCGACGCGGTGCTCCAGTCGTCGAGGTAGTAGGCGCGCGCACCGACGTACGAGACGAAGGTGAAGATGAGACCGCCGATGATCGTCGTGAGCATGATGGCGCGAGGGATGTCGCGGCGCGGGTTCTTCGCCTCCTCGGAGAGCGTCGATACGGCGTCGAATCCGAGGAACGAGAGCGCGAGCACGGCCGCGCCCGTGAAGATCGGACTGTACCCGACGGAGCCGGGGATGAACGGGTCGAGCAGCGACGGAGCGTTCGGGTCGTTGATCGCGGTCTTGATGGCGAGGATCGCGAAGACGATCACCGCGGCGAGAGACACGACCACGATGACCGTGTTGATCTTGCCCACGAGCGAGATGCCCAGCACGTTGAAGACGAACACGGCGATGAGCGCGGCGAGGGTGAAGACCCAGGTCGGGACACTCGGGAACTGGGTGCTGACGTACAGGCCGAGGATCAGGAAGTTGATCATCGGGATGAAGAGGTAGTCGAGCATGAGCACCCAGCCGGTGAGGAAGCCGGTGGCGCCGCCGAAGGCCTGCTGCGAGTACGTGTAGGCCGATCCCGCGACCGGGTAGCGGCGCACCATCGCCGCGTAGCTGCCCGCCGTGAACAGCATGACGACGAGGGCGACGATGTACGAGTCGACGAGGTGGCCCTCGGTGAGTTGGTTCACGATCCCGTAGGTCGTGAACACGGTGCCGATGGCCATGTACGAAAGCCCGAACAGCGTGAGGGTGATGGGGCCGAGCGTGCGCTTGAGATGCGCCCCGGTTGCTTCGCTCACTGAATCTCCTGTGATGTGGCGGCTGATGCCGGTGTCGAGCGCCGATTCCGTCGGTGGAGCGGCGACCAAAATGAACAACGTTCTTTTTGACGTGACTAGAGTAGACGCAGATCGTCAGAATTGCGAGTCCGCGCGCGCGGCTCGCTGCCGACTGCGTCGACGAGGGAGTGATGCATGTGAGTGAACGGGAGCGGCGACGAGTGGGGCGACCCAGCGAACAGGTGCTCTCGCGCGTGAGGATCGTCGAAACCGCGCTCGATCTCCTCGACGAGCACGGCGAGGGGTTCGGCATGCGAGACCTGGCGCGCGAGCTCGGCGTGCGGCCGTCGGCGCTCTACAACCACGTGGAGAGCAAAGAGGACGTCTTCCGCGGCATTCGCGAGGTCATCGCGGGGCGGGTCTCGACGCGCGAGCTCGACCACGAGCCCTGGGACGTGGCCCTCGCCGCATGGGCGCGCTCCTACCGCGACGCGTTCGCCGCGCACCCGCCGTCGATCGCGTTGCTCGCGGTCATGCCGTTCGACCCGAGCTCCGACGTCTTCGCGTCGTACGACCGCATCCTGGGGCTGCTGATCTCGGAGGGATGGAGCCGGGCAGCGGCGCTCAACATCCTCGTGGCCTTCGAATCCTTCATCCTCGGTTCCGCGCTCGACGCGGCGGCGGCTCCGGACATGATGCACGCGCGCGATCGCGACGACGTGCCGACCTTCACCGCGGCGTACGAGGATCGGGAGCGGCGCGGCGCGGACACGGGCGTCGGCCCGGCGGATCAGGCCTTCGCGGCCGGGCTCGAACTGCTGCTCGGCGGGCTGCGGGCCGAGCAGCGCGAGCGCGAGGCGCGACGGGGCGCGCTCGGTCATGACGCAGAAGCGCCGCGCTCATCGGGGGAGGAGGCCTCTGTCCGGTGAGCGCGGCGCGCGTGCCGCGGCAGTGACTACCGCGGGTCGAGCGGGTAGTCCTCCGCCATCTGGTCGATCTGCTGCGTGCTCGGATCCTGCTCGGAGAAGTCCATCTTGGGCACCGGGCGACGGAAGCCGCCGGTGACGATCGCGATGATGACGACGCCGACGGCGAGCCAGATCGCACCGACGAGCCAGGTGAGCGCCTCGAGGGAGGTCCAGAGCCAGATGGTGAGCCCGAACCCGATCAGCGGCATGAGTCCGTACCGGATCCAGGCCCAGGCGCCCTCGGGGCGCGTGCCGTTCTTCGGGAAGAGGTACGAGCGGATGACCGAGAGGTTGACCATCGCGAACGCCGCGAGCGCGCCGAAGCTGATCATGAACGCCACGGTGTCGAGCGAGAGGAACAGTGCGGAGAGCGCGAAGACGGACACGACGACTGCGGCGACGACCGGCGTGCTGAAGCGCTGGTGCAGGCGGGCGAGCGGCTTCGGCAGCATGCCATCGCGACCCATCGCGTAGAGGATGCGCGAGACGGAGACCTGGCCGGTCATGCCCGAGCCGAACGCCCCCACGACGTAGATGGCGACGAAGAACGCCGTCAGCCAGCTCGTGCCGAAGCTGTCCATCACCGTCGTACCCGCGGCGTCGATCTGCTCGGGGCTGAGCGTCGCCCAGTCAGGGTTGAACGCGAGCGCGCCCGCCCACGACACGAGGATGAAGAAGAAGCCGCCGAGCAGAGTCGCGAGCACGATGGCGCGCGGAATATCGCGCCGCGGCTGCTTCGCCTCCTCCGAGAGCGTCGACACCGCGTCGAAGCCGAGGAAGGAGAGTGCCAGGATCGCGGCGCCGGACGCGATGGCGCCGATGCCGCCCTCGCCGAACGTGAACGGATCGATGAGGCCGACCGACTGATCGCCGCCGAGGTACTGCTTGAACGCGAGCGCGACGAAGACGACGACGAGCACGACCGAGAGCGCGATGATCACGAAGTTCGCCTTGTTCACCAGGTTGATGCCCAGAATGTTGAAGGCGAGCACCAGCAGCAGTGCGACGAGCGTGAAGACCCAGATCGGAATCGCCGGGAACTGCGTGTTGAGGTAGATGCCGATGAGCATGAAGTTGATCATCGGGATGAAGAGGTAGTCGAGCAGCATCACCCAGCCGGTCAGGAAGCCCGCCGCGCCGCCGAACGACTGCTGAGAATACGTGTAGGCGGATCCGGCCACCGGGTACTTGCGCACCATGGCGCCGTAGCTCGCCGCCGTGAAGAGCATGGTGATCACGGCGACGACGTACGCGGCGGGCAGATGACCGTCGGTCACCTGGTTCACGATGCCGTAGGTGGTGAAGACGGTGATGACCGTCATGTAGGTGACCCCGAACAGGGTCAGGCCGGTGAGGCCGAGCGCCCGCTGGAGGCGGGGTTTGGCTTGTGTATCGCTCACGGTGGTCTCCTTTGAGTCGTGCGATGTCGAGAGAGCGGTGTCAGTCGGTGGAAGTGGTGCCGGCAGAGCCGGACGTGTTCAGGAACGTCACGTCGCCCGCGAGCCAGGTGCCGTTCACGGTGAGATCGGCGATGGCCTCCGGAGCGATCTCCAGCGGATTCTCCGAGAGCCACGCGGCGTCGGCGACTCGGCCCAGCTCGAGGGTGCCGCGGTCGCTCGCGAGCGCCTGACGGGCGATTCCGCTGGTGTACGCGCCGAGCGCGACCGCCGCCGAGACCCGCTCCTCGGGCAGCCAGGCCTCGGCCTCCGGCTCGGCGTGACTGTGACGCGTGATCGCCGTCGAGAGCGCCGGCCGCCAGTCGCGGGTCGTCACCGGCCAGTCGCTTCCGAACGTGACCGTGGCGCCGCTGCGGTGCACCGAGCCGATGAGGTACTGCCAGCCCTCGCGGGAATGACCGAGGTGCGGGATGGTGAGGTCGCGCATCACCGCGTCGCACTGCGCCCAGTAGGGCTCGAAGTTGGCGATGACCCCGAGCTCGGCGAAGCGCTCCACGTCGGCGGGGTCGAGTACCGCGACATGGGCGACGACATGGTGGCGTTCACGGTCGGGATCGGCTGCGCGGGCCTGCTCGAGCGCATCGAGGGCGCTCCGATTGGCGGCGTCGCCGATCGCGTGGAGGTGCAGCTGGAACCCCTCGCCGTCGAACGCGCGCACCGCCTCTGCGAGCTCGGCATCACTCCAGTTCGGCAGCCCGCGATCGTCGGGTCGGTCGGCGTAGGGCTCGATGAGCGCGGCCGTGTGGCTCTCGATGACGCCGTCGAGGAAGAACTTGACGGTGTCCCCGCTCAGGCGGTCGTGCCCGAGAGACCTGACGCGATTGCGGTTCGCGACGAACTCGGCGACCTGCTCGCGCCAGCGAGCGGGGTCGGCGCGGAACGCGAGGTTGACGCGCGTGTGCAGGCGCTCCTGCTGAGCGGCCTCGAGGTAGAGGTCGACATCGGCGGGTTCGACCCAGGCATCCTGAATCCAGGTCGTGCCCTGCTCCGCATACCCGCGCGTCGCCCGTTCGATCGCGTCGAGGCGCTGCTCCAGGGCGAACGCGGGAACGATGTCGGCGATGAAGTCGTTGGCCGCGGCCTCCTGCAGCGTGCCGAGGGGCGAGCCGTCATCGCGGCGCACGATGCGGCCGAGCCGGGGGTCGGGAGTGTCGGCGGTGATGCCGCCGGCCGCGAGCGCGGCGCTGTTCACCCACACGGTGTGGTAGTCCCAGGCGCGCAGGATCGTCGGGGTATCGCCCGTGACCTCGTCGAGCCACCGCGCGTCGAACAGGCCGCCCTCGGAGAAGGTTGCGTCGTAGCTCGCGCCGACGATCCAGTCGGCATCGGGGTGAGCGGCCTTCCAGTCCGCGACCGCCGAGATGATGCCGGCCAGGTCGGCGGCCTGCCGCACCTGCGGGCCGAGCGCCTCGACACCGCCGAGCACGGGGTGGGCGTGGCCGTCGCCGATGCCCGGAACGAGCGTGCCGCCGGCGAGGTCGATCACCGTGGTCGCGTCTTCCGTTGCGGCTGCGGCGAGCGCGCGGGCGTCCTCGCCGAGAGCGGCGACCACGCCTGCGCGGAAGGCGATGGCGTCACTCGTCGCGTGCTCGGGGGCCTCGTTCGGATCGACGATCACGGTTCCGTTGATGAAGACGGTGACGGGAGAGGCATCGCTCATGCTGCATCCTTGCTGCTCGGCGCCGGAGGGCGGTGGGGCTACAGTGGTAAACGAACGGGGTTCGTTTACCGGCGGGACGAGAATAGTACGGATCGGCGGGCAGCGCGAGCGGACGAACGGATTCGCCCGCGGAATCCGCATCTTTGAGCACGAGGGAGTGACATGACAGCGGAAGGAGCGCCGAAGCGTCGGCGTGCGGGCCGCCCGAAGCAGAACGTGCTCTCGCCACGATTGATTCACGAGACCGCGCTCCGGCTCATCGACCGGCACGGCGTCGAGGGCGCGGGCATGCGAGCCATCGCGGCGGAGCTCGGAGTGCGGCCCTCCTCGCTCTACAACCACGTCGCAGGGCAGTCCGAACTCATCGCCGGCGTGCGCGACCTCGTGAGCGAGCGCATCCCCACCGCGCCCTTCGCCGAACTGCCGTGGGATGAGGCGCTCGAGCACTGGGCGCTCGGGTACCGGCTGGCATTCGCGTCGCACCCGCCCACCATCGCGCTGCTCGCCGTGCAACCGCTCACCCCGGAATCGGCGACGTCGTTCATGTACGACACCGTCGCCGCGGCGCTCGTACGAGCGGGGTGGCCGGAGGAGCGGGCGCTCTCCGTCATCGTGGCGTTCGAATGCTTCATCCTCGGTGCGGCACTCGACCTCGCGGCCGACCCGACGATGCTCGACCCGGGGCGACGCAGCGACGTCCCCGCATTCTCGGCCGCCTACCGCGCCCGGGGCGATGCGCTCGCCGCTTCGGGCGGCAGCCCCGCCGACGACGCGTTCGCGATCGGCCTGCGCGCGATGCTCCACGGACTGCGAGCCGAGTACGCGCGGTTGGGGGCGAGTGCCGCCTGAGGTCTAGAAGATGATCGTGCGGTCGCCGTCGACGAGTACGCGGTTCTCGGCGTAGGAGCGCACGGCGTGGCGCAGTACGCGGGCCTCCACGTCCTGTCCCAGCTGGGTCAGCGCGCGCACCGTGTACCCGTGATCCACGCGAATCGTGTCCTGCTCGATGATCGGTCCCTCGTCGAGGTCGGTCGTGACGAAGTGCGCCGTGGCTCCGATGAGCTTCACGCCCCGCTGATGCGCCTGCTTGTAGGGGTTCGCGCCCTTGAAGCCGGGCAGGAACGAGTGGTGGATGTTGATCGCCCGACCCTCGAGCTCGGCGCAGAGCTCGGGCGAGAGGATCTGCATGTACCGGGCGAGCACCACGAGCTCGATGTCGAGCTCTTCGACCGCCTCCATGACGCGCGCCTCGAACGCTGCTTTCTCCTCGGCACCCGCGATGGCGCGGTGCTCGAAGGGCACGTCGTAGAACTCGGCGATGTCGCGCACGGTCTCGTGGTTCGACAGCACGAGCGGCACGTCGATGGCCAGCTGCCCGGCGCGTCGCCGGTAGAGCAGATCGTTGACGCAGTGCGTCGCGGTCGAGGCGAGGATCAGCGTGCGCACGGGCCGGTCGGCGCGGTCGAGACGCCACGTCATGTGGTAGCGCTCGGTCACCGGCGCGAGCGCCTGGGCGAATCGTTCGTCGAAGGTCTCGGGCTGCGCGACGGCCTCCACCTGCAGTCGCATGAAGAAGCGCCCGGTGTCAGCCGATGCGAACTGCTGGCTCTCCACGATGTTGCCCCCGGCAGCGACGATGGCGCCGCTGATCGAGTGCACGATGCCCGGTCCGTCGATGCAGGAGAGGGTCAGCACCCACTGGGCGTCGGGTGCGGTGGAAGGTGCGGGGAGCGTAGTCACGGTGTCCAGGGTAGTGCGTGCGCCCCACCGGCCCAATTTTGCTACAGTGACGCCAGGGGGGGCGACGACCGGGGGACTCGAGCAGAGCATCACCCGGCGGCGAGCATCAGCGCAAAGGAGTGAATCGATGTCGCAGCACCGCACCGGAGAATCAGGTGGGCCGATTCCCGACGAGGACGCAGGGCTGCCGCCCGTCGCGCTCACCGATGCGGAGCGGGCGGAGGACGACGGCAGGCGACGCGGCCTGAAGATCGCGATCTGGATCGCGGTCGGGCTGCTGGGCGCGGTGGGCTGGACCATGCTCGCCCTCGCGCGCGGCGAGACGGTGAACGCGATCTGGTTCGTATTCGCCGGCGTGTGCACCTACCTCATCGGCTACCGCTTCTACTCGAAGTTCATCGAGTGGAAGATCGCGAGGCCCGACGATCGTCGCGCCACCCCCGCGGAGTACCGGGCGAACGGCAGTGATTACGTCGTGACGGATCGGCGTGTGCTCTACGGCCACCACTTCGCCGCCATCGCCGGCGCCGGTCCCCTCGTCGGGCCGATCCTCGCCGCTCAGTGGGGCTTCCTCCCGGGTACGATCTGGATCATCGTCGGCGTGATCGTCGCGGGAGCGGTCCAGGATTATCTCGTGCTGTACTTCTCGATGCGCCGCGGAGGCCGCTCGCTCGGGCAGATGGCGCGCGATCAACTCGGACGCATCGGGGGCACCGCCGCGATCCTCGCCACGCTCGTGATCATGGTGATCATCGTCGCGATTCTCGCGCTCGTCGTCGTCAACGCGCTGGCGGAGAGCCCGTGGGGCGTCTTCTCCGTCGGGCTCACGATCCCGATCGCCCTCTTCATGGGCGTCTACCTGCGCTACCTGCGCCCCGGCCGCATCACCGAGGTGTCGATCATCGGGTTCGTGCTGCTGATGGCCGCCATCATCTCGGGCGGGTGGGTCGCGGAAACCGAATGGGGTGCGGCGCTCTTCACACTGGACAAGACGACGCTCGCCTGGTGCATCATCATCTACGGATTCATCGCGGCAGTGCTGCCGGTGTGGCTGCTGCTCGCGCCGCGCGACTACCTCTCCACCTTTATGAAGATCGGCGTGATCCTGCTGCTCGCCGCGGCGGTGATCCTCGTCATGCCGAACGTCGAGGCGCCCGCGCTGAGCCAGTTCGCATTCACCGACACCGCTCCGGTGGTCACCGGCAGCATCTTCCCGTTCCTCTTCGTCACGATCGCGTGCGGCGCCCTCTCGGGCTTCCACGCGCTCATCTCGAGCGGCACGACCCCGAAGCTCGTGCAGAAGGAACGGCAGACGCGCGTCATCGGGTACGGCGGCATGCTCATGGAGTCGTTCGTCGCGCTGATGGCGCTCGTCGCCGCGGTCACTCTCGATCAGGGCATCTACTACGCGATGAACGGATCCGCCGCCGCGACGGGCGGTACGGTGCAGGGCGCGGTCGACTTCGTGATGGGGCTCGGGATCGCGGGGGTCGACGTGACCGCGCAGCAGCTGACCGATGTCGCGGCAGCCGTCGGCGAGGAGAGCATCGTCTCCCGCACCGGCGGCGCCCCGACGCTCGCGCTCGGCCTCGCGAACATCATGAAGGACCTCATCGGCGGTACGGCGATGATGGGCTTCTGGTACCACTTCGCGATCATGTTCGAGGCGCTCTTCATTCTCACCGCTGTCGACGCCGGCACCCGAGTCGCACGCTTCATGCTCCAGGATTCCATCGGCAACGTCGTGCCGAAGTTCGCGGACAATTCGTGGCGGCCGGGGGTGTGGATCACCACCGCCATCATGGTGGCGGCGTGGGGGTCGATCCTCATCATGGGGGTCACCGATCCGCTCGGAGGCATCAATACCCTCTTCCCGCTCTTCGGCATCGCGAACCAGCTGCTCGCGGCCATCGCGCTCGCGGTGGTCATGGCGATCGTCGCCGCGCAGAAGAACTTCCGGTACCTCTGGGTGGTGATCGTGCCCCTCGCCCTGACGGCCGTCGTCACGATCACCGCGTCGATGTACAAGATCTTCTCGCCGAACCCGGCGATCGGCTACTGGGCGAACCACTTCGCATTCCGCGACGCGCTCGCCGCGGGGGAGACGTCGCACGGCACCGCCGAGGGGGTCGAGGCGATGAGCGCGGTGGTGCGCAACACCGCGATCCAGGGCGCGCTGTCGATCCTCTTCGTCACGCTCGCGATCATCGTGATCGTCACCGCGGTCGTCGCCGTGCTGCGATCGCGCCGCAGCCCCGAGGCGGTCGACACGAGCGACCCGCCGGTGCCGTCTCGGACGTATGCGCCTGCGGGCATCTTCGCGACGGTGAACGAGCGCAGGCTCGAGCGCCGGTGGGCCGAGGAGCAGCCGGATGCGCTGCGCGCCCGGGGTCACTGAATGCACGCGATGATTCGTGCGATCGACGCTGGCGGCTCGCGTCTGCGCTGGTTCTGCCGTGAGCTCTTCGGCGACGCGAAGTACGAGCGCTACGTCGCGCACCTCCGTTCGGCGCATCCCGACGCTCCCGTACCCGACGAGCGCACCTTCTGGCGCGAGCACTACGCGGAGCAGGATCGCAACCCCGGCGCGCGGTGCTGCTGACTCCGCGAGCATCGGAGGAGGAGGGAACGGGCGAGGCGCATCGCTCGCCGCTCCCGCTCCCGCTTGCTAAGCTGAGCGCGTCGTGACTGGCGTACAGATGGTCACCATCGGGAAACGACACACTGCTTGCAAGGGACGGCCGCTCGCCTGGGTCGGATCCGGAAATGTTGCCGCGCTCAGGCGCGAATCACCACCGAGGAGCATTGCATGACCACCCAGTCAGCCTTTTTCAACGAGCCGCTCGAGACCGTCGATCCCGAGATCGCCGAGGTGCTCAAGAACGAGCTCAATCGTCAGCGCTCGACGCTGGAGATGATCGCCAGCGAGAACTTCGTGCCCCGCGCCGTGCTCGAGTCGCAGGGCTCCGTGCTCACGAACAAGTACGCCGAGGGCTACCCGGGCCGCCGCTACTACGGCGGGTGCGAGTTCGTCGATGTCGCCGAGGATCTGGCGCGCGAGCGCGCCAAGTCGCTCTTCGGAGCCGCTTACGCCAACGTGCAGCCCCACTCGGGCGCATCGGCCAACGCCGCCGTGCTCTCGGCGATCGCTGAACCGGGCGACACGATACTCGGCCTCGAGCTGTCGCACGGCGGCCACCTGACCCACGGCATGAAGCTCAACTTCTCGGGCAAGCTCTACAAGGTCGCCTCGTACGGCGTCGACCCCGAGACGTTCCTCATCGACATGGACGTGGTGCGCCAGCAGGCCCTCGAGCACCGGCCCAAGGTGATCATCGCCGGATGGTCGGCCTACCCGCGCACGCTCGACTTCGCAAAGTTCCGCGAGATCGCCGACGAGGTCGGCGCGACGCTGTGGGTCGACATGGCGCACTTCGCCGGCCTCGTGGCCGCGGGCCTCTACCCGAACCCGGTGCCTCACGCGCACGTGGTCTCGTCGACCGTGCACAAGACCATCGGCGGCCCGCGCTCGGGCTTCATCCTCACCAACGATCTCGAGCTGCACAAGAAGCTGAACTCGAACGTCTTCCCGGGCCATCAGGGCGGACCGCTCATGCACGTGATCGCCGCGAAGGCGACCGCGTTCAAGCTCGCAGCGACCGAGGAGTTCGCGGATCGCCAGGTGCGCACCCTCTCCGGTGCGAAGCTGCTCGCGGAGGCTCTGACGACCGACGCGTCGCGGAACGCGGGAGTGGACGTGCTCACCGGCGGCACCGACGTGCACCTGGTGCTCGCGGACCTGCGCAACTCGTCGCTCGACGGGCAGCAGGCCGAGGACGCGCTGCACGCGGTCGGTATCACCGTGAACCGCAATGCGGTGCCGTTCGACCCTCGCCCGCCGATGGTCACGTCGGGGCTGCGCATCGGCACCCCCGCGCTCGCGACCCGCGGTTTCGGCGAGACGGAGTTCGCCGAGGTGGCCGACATCATCGCGCTCACACTGCAGCAGTCGGGCGACGTCGACGCGCTCTCGGCTCGCGTCAAGGCGCTGGCCGACGCATTCCCGCTGTACCCCGGCCTCGAGGAGTGGTGACCCGTGGCCGCTGAGCTTCTGGACGGGAAGGCGGCTGCCGCAGCGATCAAGCGCGAGCTCTCGGGCCGCGTCGCCGCGCTGCGCGAACGCGGCGTCGTACCGGGGCTCGCGACGGTGCTCGTCGGCGATGATCCGGGTTCGCAGTGGTACGTCGCGGGCAAGCATCGCGATTGCGCGGAGGTCGGCATCGCCTCGATCAAGCGCGATCTCCCGGAGTCCGTGACGCAGGAGGAGCTCGAGGCCGTACTCGACGAGCTCAACGCCGACCCGGCGTGCACGGGGTACATCGTGCAGCTGCCGCTGCCGAAGCACATCGACACCGACCGGATTCTCGAGCGCATCGACCCGGACAAGGACGCGGACGGGCTGCACCCGACCAACCTCGGGAGACTCGTGCTCAATGCGAACCGGCCGATCGAGTCGCCGCTGCCGTGCACTCCGCGCGGCGTGATCGAGCTCGTCGAGCGCAACGGCCTCTCCTGGGAGGGCAAGCACGTCGTGGTCGTGGGTCGCGGCGTGACGGTCGGGCGCCCGATCGGCCCGCTGCTGACACGACGCGAGTTCAATGCGACCGTGACGCTCACGCACACCGGTACTCGCGATCTCGGTGCGATCCTACGGCAGGCGGACGTTATCGTCGCGGCGGCGGGCTCAGAGGGCATCGTGCGCGCCGAAGACGTGAAGCCGGGAGCGGTGGTGCTCGATGTCGGCGTCTCGCGGAAGATCGATCCGGAGACGGGGAAGAGCCGTGTCGTCGGTGACGTCGATCCGTCGGTCGCCGAGGTCGCGGCGTGGGTCTCACCGAATCCGGGCGGAGTCGGACCGATGACGCGTGCGCTCCTGCTGCAGAACGTCGTGGAGATGGCGGAACGGGCCTGACGCCGGTGCCGAAAGCTCCGCGCCGACCTCCGGGGGCGCCGAGCTTTCAGGCGGGCGCGGCATACTGAAGTGCGTCGTGCCCGCCGCCCATCCCGACGAAAGTTGAGCCCTGCACGTGACACCGACGACCACCGCACTCTCCACGATCGCGACCGTCCCCGCGCTGTTCGGCATCGACTGGCTCGACCCGGAGACGCTGCTGGAGGCGGGCGGCTGGATCGCCCTCGTGCTCGCGTGCGCCTTCGTCTTTCTCGAGACCGGCGTGCTCGTGCTGGCCTTCCTCCCGGGCGACTCGCTGCTGTTCACCGTGGGCCTGTTCAGTGCGACCGGCATCATCGGGGTGCCGATCTGGCTCACCTGCGCGCTGCTCTTCGTCTTCGCGTTCGCGGGCGACCAGATGGGCTTCATGATCGGGCGCAAACTCGGGCCGGCGATCTTCAATCGAGAGAAGAGCCGGCTGTTCAACCCCGAGAACGTCGCGCGCACCCACGTGTTCTTCGAGAAGCACGGGCCGAAGGCGATCATCATCGCCCGCTTCCTGCCGGTCTTCCGCGCCTTCGTGCCGGCGGCCGCGGGTGTCGGCAGGATGAACTACCGGCACTTCGTGCTCTACAACGCCATCGGCGCGCTGCTCTGGGGCGTCGGAGTCACGCTGCTCGGGTACTTCCTCGGTCAGATCCCCTTCGTGCGGGAGTACAGCGAGGTGTTCATCATCGTGCTCGTGCTCATCCCGGGCATCCCTATCCTCATCGAACTCTTCCGCGCGTTCTCCGCCTGGCGCGCCCGACGCAATGCGGCAGTGGCGGCCCCTCAGGCGCCCGCGGGGCCCGACACGCCCGTACGCGACGAGATCGGCTGACCCGCCCATGGGAATCACGCAGATGAACACGCACCCCGGCGGCGAGTACGAGGGGCTGGTCGGGTGGATCCTGACGCTGATGGAGACCATCGGCGAGGTGGGCGTCGGCCTCGCCGTCTTCCTCGAGACGTTCATCCCGCCCATTCCCTCGGAAGCGCTGCTGCCGGGCGCGGGGTTTCTCGCGTACGAGGGGCGACTGAACTTCTGGCTGGCGTGGGCGATGGCGACGCTCGGTGCTCTCGTCGGCGCCTGGGTCTGGTACGCCATCGGCGCGGCTTTCGGGCGGGAGCGAACCCGATGGGTCGTCGGCAGGATTCCGCTGATGGATCACGACGACTTCGATCGGGCGGAGGCGTTCTTCGGTCGCTGGGGCGGCACCGCGGTGCTCGTCGGCCGCTGCGTGCCGCTCGTGCGATCCTTCATCTCGATTCCCGCCGGTATCGAGCGCATGTCGATCGTGAAGTTCAGTCTGTACACGCTGCTCGGATCCGGCGTGTGGAACGCGATCTGGATCGGCCTGGGCTTCGCGTTCGGGCCCGCCATCAAGCCGATTCTCGAGCAGTGGAGCGGGGTGCTCTCCGATGCCGTGATCGTGATCGTCATCGCTCTCCTTTTGTGGTTCGTCATCGCCCGCCTCGTGCGCAATGCGCGCCGGAAGCGCGGCGCGTAGGCAGCCGATCGGCGGGCACACGTTGACGTGAGCGCGATCCCGCTCTAAAGTACAACCAAATGGTTGCACGAATCTCACCCCAGACCGCTGACGTCAGCGCATCACGCGCCGATGCGCTCTCCGACGAGCAGGTGAACCGCATATTCCGGGCTCTCGCCGATGCGACGCGTCGCGACATCGTGCGCCGCACGCTCACAGCCGAGGCGTCCATCTCCGAGCTGGCAGGCGCCTACGAGATGTCGTTCGCCGCGGTGCAGAAGCACGTCGCCGTGCTCGAAGCGGCAGACCTCGTCGCGCGCACGCCGAAGGGAAGGGAGCGCATCATCCGCGGCAACCCCGAGACCATCCGCCGGGCCCAGGAGCTTCTGGGCCGCTTCGAGCAGATCTGGCGTTCGCGCATCGACCGGCTCGACGCGTTCTTCGCCGAACACTCCGAATAATTCGAGGCGGGGCGGCATCGTCGCCGCACCCGCCGCTCACCGGAAAGGCCGACATCATGCCCATCACCTCCGTCACCACCGACCCCGACGCCTGCACACTGACCGTCGTCGCCGACTTCGCAGTGCCGTTGCGCAGACTCTGGGACGCGTATGCCGACCCCCGGCAGATCGAGCGCTTCTGGGGGCCGCCCGAGTACCCGGCGACCTTCACCCGGCACGACGCCGCAGCGGGCGGGCTGAGCACGTACACCATGACCGGGCCCGAGGGCGACAGCCACGGCGGCTACTGGGAATGGGAATCGGTCGAGGCGCCCCACTCCTTCGTGGTGCGCGACGGCTTCACGAACGACGACGGCACGCCGAACACCGAACTGCCCACCGTGCTCATGGAGTTCGCTTTCGCTGAGACGGCGCTCGGCTCGAGACTCACGACAACCTCCCGCTTCGGCTCGCTCGAAGCGCTCGAGCAGCTCACGGCGATGGGGATGGAAGAGGGCATGCGGGCGGCGATGGGGCAGATCGATGCGGTCGTCGAGGATCTCCAGTCGTTCGCCGCCGGTCGCGCGACCGAGGTGCAACTGCTGGGGGAGACGCGAGCGCGAGTGTCTCGCGTCATCCGCGGTTCCGTCGACGAGGTGTGGCGCGCCCACACCGACCCCGCACTGCTGCGGCGCTGGCAGCTCGGCCCTGACGGGTGGAGTATGCCGGTGTGCGAGTTCGGCGCCGCGATCGGCCAGTCGCTGCGCACCGAGTGGCAGAACGATGAGAGCGGAGAGCGCTTCGGGTTCGCCGGGGTCGTGGTCGAGTCGGCCGAGCCCCATCGTCTCGTGACGACGGAGCGCATGATCTCGCCGCAGGATCCGGATGGTGCGACCAGCCCCGAGACGCTGAACGAGATGACGCTCACTCCAGTCGAAGGCGGCACGCTGCTCGCGTACGTGATCACCTACCCCGATGCCGCGGTGCGCGAGGCCGTGCTCGCGACCGGCATGGCCGACGGCATGGAGACCGGCTACCAGCGCCTCGAGCGCGAGGTGCTCTCGGCGTGACCGCGCGGGAGGGGGAATCGCCCCCCCCTTTCCGGGCCGCGATCGGCTCCGATTCACAGGGGGAGCGGCTACTCTAGGGGACTGTGCTGCTGACGGATCTGGAAAACTATTCGACCATCGCCCTGTACTCGGCGATGATCGTCTACGCCATCGCCTTCGTGTTCTACGCGGTGGATCTCGCGAACCGCAGCGGCGATGCCGCCGCCGCCGCGAAAGCTCCCGTCGCCGAGACGGCATCGGCGGCGGCAGCAGCGGGCGGCGTCGCGACGCTGGTGCGCACGGCGCCACCGAGCCGTGTCTCGACCCCCGCTGCGAAGCCGCGGCGATCCCGCTCGCTGCGCATCGGATTCTCGCTCACCGTGCTCGGGTTCCTGCTGCACCTCGGCGCGACCGTGCTGCGCGGCATCGGTGCGGAACGCGTGCCCTGGGCCAACATGTACGAATTCGCGCTCACGGCGACCTGCGCGATCGTGCTGATCTTCCTCGTCGTGCAGTTCTTCGTCGACCTGCGATTCCTCGGAGCGCTCATCACCGGCCTGACGATCCTGTTCCTCGGGGTCACGAAGGTGAACTTCTACGTCGCGATCGTGCCGCTGCAGCCCGCGCTCGACTCCTACTGGCTCGTCATCCACATTCTCGTCGCCGTGCTGGCGGTCGGGTTCCTGACGCTCTCGTTCGGTCTCTCGGTGCTGCAGCTGCTGCAGGCCCGCCGCGAGTCGCGCGACGCGCAGGGCGGCGCTCCCACCATGCGCTTCCTCTCGACGTTCCCCACGGCCGTGCGCCTCGAGGATCTCGCGTACCGCCTCGCGATCATCGGCTTCGTGTTCTGGACCTTCACCCTCATCGCGGGCTCGATCTGGGCGGAAGCGGCCTGGAGCCGTTACTGGGGCTGGGACACGAAGGAGGTGTGGACCTTCGTGATCTGGGTGCTGTACGCCGGCTACATCCACGCCCGGGCCACGCGCGGTTGGCGCGGCACCCGGTCGGCGTGGCTGTCGGTCATCGCGTACACGGCGGTCATCTTCAACTTCACGATCGTCAACGTGTTCTTCAAGGGGCTGCACGCCTACTCGGGCCTGTAGGCGGCGACGCGCGCCAGCGGGTATCGCCCGGTTCGGCTACTGAAGCACCTCGACCATCTCCGCCGGATCGATCAGACGCCCGGCGAGGGTCGGCCCATGGGCACTCGAGCTGTCGGCCGTGCCTCCCGCGTCGCGCAGGTGATCGACGATCCAGGCGAGCTCATCCGCCTCGTGCGTCACGATCCACTCCGCATCGCCGAGACCGCACGCCGCGGCGGCCTGGATCGACACGGCGTTCGGCGCGTCCGCGAACGTCGGCCGCTCGGTCGCGCCGCTGACCGAGAGCCACTGCTTCGGGGCGTCGTCGCCGTCCGGCGCATCGACCACGACGCCGAGCGCGCTCCACGAGCGGATGAGCGGCTGCACGAGCGCCGTGCGACGCAGTTGGCGGAGCGACCACTGCAGGTCCTCGGGCGCCACGCCCTGCAGCCAGACGAGCACATCGGAGTCGGATCGAACGCCGCTCACGTCGTACCACCCGCGAACGAGCACACCCTCGTCGTCGATCTCGCGCGAGACGTCCTCGAGCTCCCGGACGATTCCGGGCACGTCGCGGCCGTCGAGCACGACCGGGTGCGAGGAGCTGACGCGGAACGCCGCGAACAGCGAGAAGTTCGTCTCCGGCACCCCGCCTTCGAGTGCGTCGGAGGGAATGGCCGCGGGTTCGATTCCGAGTTCGCTCATGCCTCCATCGTGGTGGGGCGAGCGGAGCGATGCAAGGGGCTGCCGGTCAGCGCCCGCCGACGACCGGGAAGCTCCCGGCCGGCGCCTCGCCCTCGTCGTACACCGTCGACGGGGGGCCGATGAGGCGCGAATCGGGCGTGCCGACGACCTGCTCATCCTTGTCGGGGTAGTCGAACCGCGACAGCACCCATCGCATCGCTTCGAGACGCGCCCGCTTCTTGTCGTTCGATTTGACCACGGTCCACGGAGCATGGGGCGTGTCCGTGTAGAAGAACATCGCCTCCTTCGCCTCGGTGTAGTCGTCCCACTTGTCGAGACTCGCGAGATCGGTCGGCGAGAGCTTCCACTGCTTCACCGGGTCCTCCGAACGCGACATGAAGTGATCGTGCTGCTCGGCCTTGCCCACGGAGAACCAGAACTTCACGAGGTGCACCCCGGAGTTCACGAGCATCTGCTCGAACTCCGGCGCGGACCGGGTGAACTCGAGGTACTGCTGGGGAGTGCAGTACCCCATGACGCGCTCGACCCCGGCGCGGTTGTACCACGATCGATCGAAGAGCACGATCTCGCCCGCCGACGGCAGATGCTGCACGTAGCGCTGGAAGTACCACTGCGTCCGTTCGCGCTCCGTCGGCACCTCGAGAGCGACGACGCGCGCCCCGCGCGGGTTGAGGTGCTCGGTGAAGCGCTTGATCGCGCCGCCCTTACCCGCGGCGTCGCGACCCTCGAAGAGGATCACGATCTTCTCCCCGGACTCCTTGACCCACGCCTGCAGCTTCAGGAGCTCGATCTGCAGCAGGCGCTTCTCGAGCTCGTACGCCCGTCGCGAGAGCTTGGTGTCGTACGGGTAGCCCTGTCGCCATGCCGCATCGGGTCCGTTCTGCGCCGGACGCCCGACCGAGAGGAGTTCGCCGATCTCGTCGATCTCCGGTGTGACGTCGACGTCTCCGGGGCGGCGAGCTGGAACTCGTGATCTCGCGACGGTGGGAACTCATCAGTCATACGGATCCTTTCGACGGGCGACGGTCGGCGGCCTCACCCAGTGTGGTCGTCGCCGGTGAACGGCGAGCGACGACCCGGGAAACGCGGGGTGACGTTCAGCGCACGAGGCGCGCGATCGCGGCCGATGCCTCATGCAGTTTGTCGGCGGCGACTGATCCGCCCTCGGCGGCGGCGGAGGCGACGCAGTGACGCAGATGATCGTCGAGGAGTTCGAGCGCGACCCGTTCGAGCGCCTTGGTCGCCGCAGAGACCTGCGTGAGGATGTCGATGCAGTACTCGTCCTCCTGCACCATGCGGTGCACACCGCGGACCTGGCCCTCGGCGCGGCGCAGTCGCTTCAGCAGCGCGTCCTTGTGCTCGATGTAGCCGTGCGAGTGCTCTTCGGCAGCCGCCTCCGTGACTTCGTTCATGCGAGAACTGTACCCGGGTTCACCCGTCCGTTCGCCGACGGCGGAGCAGGCCGACGATACCGCCGCCAATCAGTACGAGCACGGCGAGCCAGATCGCGATGTACAGCGGATACTCGCCCGGCGCGATGCGCTCGCCGTTGAGCATCGACGCGCCGACGAGGAGCGCGGGCTCGAGGTAGCCGAGCAGCCCGAACACGCTGATCGTCAGCAGGCGAGAGGCGAGGATGTAGCAGACGAGTGCGAAGCCGGTGCCGATGCCGAAGACGGGGCCGAGCCAGAGCAGCGTCGGATTCACGGCGAGCGCGGTGCCGACCACCAGCTCGCGCGCGAGCAGGATCGCCGCGATCGGGCTCATCGCGACGAACTCCCAGAACATGCCGCCCAGGTGTGCGAAGCCGAGCGTGCGCCGGAGCACGAAATAGACCGGGTACCCGATCGCGACGAGCAGCGTCTCCCACGAGACGCCGCCGGCCCGCACGAGTTCGAAGGCGACGCCGACGGCCGCGATCGCTGCTGCGGTCCACTGCCACCACAGCAGCCGATCGCGGTACACGAACTTACCGACGAGCACGAGCATGAGGGGAAGCAGGAAGTACCCGAGTGCCACCTGCAGCCCCCGCCCGTGGAGCGGCGCCCACGTGAACACCCAGAGCTGCACCGCGATCAAGGCGCCGCACGCGATCACGCCGAGCGCGAGTACGGGGGCCAGGCGGATCCTGCGCGCCAGCTCCGCGACGAGATACCACTGCCGTGCGGCGAGCAGCGCCAGCGCGATGATGGGGATGGCGCAGAGCGTCCGCAGGGCCCAGATCGCCTCCGCCGGAGCGGGCGCGAGGAGCGGCGTGATGAAGTAGATGCCCGCGAACAGCACCGAAGAAGCGACCGAGACGATCGCTCCTCGTGATTCGCGGCTCGGTGAGCCGGCCACTCCTTACAGGTCGATTGCGCCGATGACTTCGCCGTACGGCGTCTCGCCGATCGGGGTGAAGCCGATGTGGAGGAAGAAGCCCTCCGGCCCGTCTTCGCCGCGCTCCCACAGCACGGTGACGCGCGTGAAGCCCTGGCGGCGGGCCTCCTCGATGAGCGCGTTGACGGCGAAGGTGCCGACGCCGGTTCCCTGCGCCTCCGCGTCGACATTGATGCGCCAGAGCGCCGCCTTGAACTCCTCCTGCGAGGCATCGGGGTCGAAGTTCCCGTGCACGAAGCCGACGACCTCGTCACCGCGGAGCACGACGCGCTGCCATGCGGTGTGCGCCGGTGTCACGGCCGCCGCAGCCGCGTAGGAGACCGGCGTGATGAACTGCTCCTGACCCCGCTTCAAGCCCAACGTATTCACGGCGACGATGGTCGCTGCGGAAAGCTCTTCGAGTCTCAGGTCGCTCATGAATCAAGGCTAGCGCCTCGCGCCGTTCGCGCAAGGATCACCTGCAGGATCTTCGCTGCGGCCTGCCCTCGCGCCCGCTTCGCCCCACTGTGCGCGGGGCGAAGCGGGCGCGGGCTGCTCAGGAGAGGCGGGCGCCCGACTCCGCGTCGAAGACGTGCACCCGCTCGGGGTTCGGCGCGAGCGTGACCACATCGCCGGCTTCCGGGTGCACGCGTCCGTCGACGCGCGAGACGACGTCGGTGCGCACGCCGTCGATGTCGGCGTGACCGTACAGGTACCCGTCGGCACCGAGCTCCTCGACGAGATCGACCTCGACGCGGATGCCGGCGTGCTCATCCGATACGACGGACAGATCCTCCGGGCGCATGCCGATGGTGAGTGCGCCGCTCGCCGCGCTCCTGCGGATGGAGGTGGCGAGGGGAACGTCGAGCGATCCGGATCGCGCCGTTTCGCCCGTGACCGTCGCGGGGATCAGATTCATGGCGGGTGAGCCGATGAACCCCGCCACGAACACGTTGCTGGGCGTCTCGTACAGGTCGCGCGGCGTGCCGATCTGCTGCAGCACGCCCTCTTTGAGCACCGCGATGCGATCGCCCATCGTGAGGGCCTCGGTCTGATCGTGCGTCACGTAGACGGTGGTCACGCCGAGGCGACGCTGCAGCGAGGCGATCTGCGTGCGGGTCTGCACACGGAGTTTGGCATCGAGGTTCGAGAGCGGCTCGTCCATCAGGAAGACCTGGGGCTGGCGCACGATCGCGCGGCCCATCGCCACGCGCTGCCGCTGACCGCCGGAGAGCGCCTTCGGCTTGCGGTCGAGGAACTCCTCGAGATCGAGCATCCGCGCGGCTTCGCGCACGCGCTCCTCGCGCTCCGCCTTCGAGACGCCGGCGATCTTGAGCGCGAAGCCCATGTTGTCGGCGACCGTCATGTGCGGGTACAGCGCGTAATTCTGGAAGACCATCGCGATGTCGCGATCCTTCGGGGGCACATCGGTGACGTCGCGTTCGCCGATGAGGATGTGCCCGCCGTCGATCTCCTCGAGGCCGGCGAGCATGCGCAGGGTGGTCGACTTGCCGCAGCCCGAGGGGCCGACGAGCACGAGGAACTCCCCGTCGCCGATGTCGAGGTCGAGCGCATCGACCGATGGTCGCGATGCTCCCGGATAGACCCGGGTGACGCTGTCGAACGTAACTGTTGCCATGATGTACTCCTCTGCCGGCAGGCACGTGCCGGACGATCCGTTGCAGTGGAAGACGGCTGCATCGCCGTCGGTACCCGGTTCGGGTGATCCCACCCTAGGGGAGCGCGGGTGCGCGGCGCTACGGGTGATTCGCGAGCGAGGCTGCAGCGGCCCGGGCCGCCCATGGGGTCGCCGGTGACGGCGAGATATCTCGATGTCGAGATACTCAAACTGTCTCGGGTAGGATGAATCCCGGCTCATACACGACGAAAAACGGGAGAAGCGTTGGCGAAGATCAAGGTTGAAGGCACGGTCGTCGAACTCGACGGCGACGAGATGACCCGCATCATCTGGCAGTTCATCAAGGACCGCCTGATCCACCCCTACCTCGACGTCACCCTCGAGTACTACGACCTCGGCATGGAGCACCGCGACGCCACCGACGACCAGGTGACAATCGACGCTGCGAACGCGATCAAGAAGCACGGCGTCGGCGTCAAGTGCGCGACGATCACCCCCGATGAAGCGCGCGTCGAGGAGTTCGGCCTGAAGAAGATGTGGCGCAGCCCGAACGGCACGATCCGCAACATCCTCGGCGGCGTCGTCTTCCGCGAACCCATCATCATCTCGAACATCCCGCGCCTCGTGCCCGGCTGGAACAAGCCGATCATCATCGGCCGCCACGCGCACGGCGATCAGTACAAGGCCACCGACTTCAAGGCGGGCGCCGGCAAGGTCACGCTCACCTACGAACCCGCCGACGGCTCGGAGCCGCAGCAGTTCGAGGTCGTCACCCTGCCCGAGAGCGGCGGCGTGATCCAGGGCCAGTACAACTTCAACGATTCGATCCGCGACTTCGCGCGCGCCTCGTTCAAGTACGGCCTCTCGCGCGACTACCCGGTCTACCTCTCGACCAAGAACACGATCCTCAAGGCCTACGACGGCCAGTTCAAGGACATCTTCCAGGAGGTCTTCGACGCCGAGTTCAAGGAGCAGTTCGAAGAGCGCGGTCTGAGCTACGAGCACCGTCTCATCGACGACATGGTCGCATCGGCCATGAAGTGGGAGGGCGGCTACGTCTGGGCCTGCAAGAACTACGACGGCGACGTGCAGTCGGACACGGTCGCGCAGGGCTTCGGATCGCTCGGCCTCATGACCTCGGTGCTGATGACGCCGGACGGCCAGACGGTCGAGGCCGAGGCGGCGCACGGCACTGTCACGCGCCACTTCCGCCAGCACCAGCAGGGCAAGCCGACGTCGACGAACCCGATCGCCTCGATCTTCGCCTGGACGCGCGGCCTCGCGCACCGCGGCAAGCTCGACCAGAACCAGGAGCTGATCGACTTCTCGGAGACCCTCGAGGACGTCGTCATCAAGACCGTCGAGTCGGGCAAGATGACGAAGGACCTGGCACTGCTGGTCGGGCCGGATCAGGGGTACCAGACGACCGAGGAGTTCCTCGCGTCGATCGACGAGAACCTCGCGGCGCGTCTCGGCTGATACGTCGCGCGTCTGAGACGGGGATCGGGGCTTCGGCGCCGGTCCCCGTTTTCGTGCGCCCGGCAGGATGGGCGTGCGGTTTCGGGTGACGGGGCGCGGCGCTCCGCAGAGTGCTCGGCGTTCGGCAAGCCGGGTTCGCGTGATGCGGGCTTGCCGAATGCGGATCACTTGCGGATCGTCGACTCGCGGACGTCGAGGGTCGCTCGGGGCACCTCGAGCGGCACTGTCAACGGGATGCCCTCGGCGAGTTGCACGGCGACCTCGACCGCGCGCGCCGCGATGCCCTCCGGGTGAAGATCGAGCGTGGTGACGCTGGGGCGCGAGATGCGATTCTGCAGCGCGCCCGAACCTGCCGCGAGTAGCAGATCGTCGGGTACCCGGATGCCGTGCTCGCGCGCTGCAGCATTCAAGCCGGCGGCGTGGCGTCCGGTCAGGCAGAAGAGCCCGTCGGGGCGGGTGCCCGAGGCGGCGCCGAAGAATCGCTCGATGGCGGCCGGCCCGATCTGTTCGCCCTCGGCCTCGGGGAACGCCGCAATGTCGGGCACCTGCCCGCGATGTTCGCACCAGGACCGGTACGCCGCTTCCGATTCCCGATTCCACGCGTTCTCGTCCGTGCCGGTGAGGAGTGCGATCCGCTCGGCTCCGGCATCGACGAGGTGATCGAGTGCGAGCACGGTCTCCTCCCAATCACGTGTCGCAAGCTCGACGAACCGCCCGGGCCGTGCAGGGTCGGATCCCACCGATACGAAGGGGATGTGGCGTTCGGAGAGCATGGTGAGCACCGGGTCGTTCTCGAAGGGCTCCGACACGATGTAGGCATCGGCCGCGGTGGCGCTCACGGGCGCCCCCGGTCGTGTGGGGTCGTCGACGAGCATCATGCTGTACCCGCGCTCCATCGCTGCGAGCGAAGCTGCCCCCGCCATTCGGAGGAAGTAGTCGACGCCTTCGGGGAGGAAGGTGTCGAGCGATCGAAGCGGACGGATCACGAGAGCGAGAAGGCCGAGTCGCGAACTCTGCAGGCCCTGCGCGATCGGGCTCGGGCGGTATCCGATCTGCGCTGCCACGAGCGCGATGCGGTCGGCAGTCTCCTGGCGCACGACGCCCTTCCCGTTGAGGGCGTGCGAAACCGTCGTCGGAGAGACACCCGCGGCTTTCGCTACGTCTTTGATGGTCGGTCGCCCGCTCGATTGCACCTGGTCAGAATAGCGGGTCATAGGCGGGCGAAGCGGGCCGGAAAAACCTTGCCGATTCGAGCACCGTCACCGAACCGTAACAACCAAACCGTTTTTTACAAACCGTTTTGGGTGCTAGCATCACCGATGGGTCTTCGCCCGGCCGGCGCCGGGATGGGGAGCTTCAACGATGAAACTTCGAATGGAGAACAACGTGAAATTCGCACCGATTCGGGCGTCGATCGCCCTGCTCGCCGTAGGCGGACTGGCCCTCGCAGGTTGCGCGACAGGAAGCCGGGGAGGGGACGCGTCCTCGTCGACTGCAGGCGGCGAACTCCTGCAGACCACCCCGGAGGCGACGGCCGAGGCCGAGACGGTCACCTGGAACTCGACCTACGGCGAGCTCGCCAGCCTCGATCCGGTGAAGGCCTTCAACTACCCGGAGAACACCATCGTCTCGAACCTCTGCGAGCCGCTCTTCGAGATGCAGCCCGACTTCTCGGTGCAGCCCAACCTCGCCACCGAGTCGAACACCGACGACGGCAAGACCTGGACCTTCGGCATCCGCGACGACGTCACGTTCTGGGACGGCACGCCGATGATGGTGGACGATGTCGTCTACTCGATCAACCGTCATCTCGACCCCGCCGAGGGCAGCTACTGGGGCGGCGGCGTCGTCGCGAACATCGCGAGCGTCGAGGCAACCGGCGAGCACGAGGTGACCATCACGCTCAACACCCCCGATTACACGCTGCCGTCGTCGCTCAGCACGATCATCGGCGTCGTGGTGCAGCAGGCGCAGCGCGAGGCCGCGGGCGAGAACTACGGCAACCCCGAGACCGGCGTCATGTGCACCGGCCCCCTGAAGTTCACGCCGGGAGACTGGCAGCAGGGCCAGTCGATCACGCTCGAGCGCAACGACGACTACTGGGACGAGGAGGGGCGGGCGATGGCCAAGGCGGTCGAGATCGGCTTCGTCGTCGATCCGACCGCGATCGCGAACGGACTCGGCACCGGTGAGATCCAGGGTTCGTACGATGTGCCGCTGCCGGCGCTGAGCCAGCTGGAGACCAGTGAGTCCGGCGAGCTCTATGCGGGCCAGGGAATGCAGAACATGGCGATCATCTCGACGGGCGAGGGCGTCTTCGGCGACCCGGCGGTGCGTCGCGCGCTGACTCGCGCTACGGATCGCCAGGCGATCGCGGATACCGTTTACGAAGGCACGGGCACGCCCGCACGCTCCATCGTTCCGCAGTCCCCGTGGGATGCGGTCGAGGAGATGGCACCCGGCGTCGCCGAGCTGCGCGACGAGCAGCTGCCCGATCTGAGCTTCGACATCGAGGCGGCGAAGGCCGAGCTCGAGGAGGCCGAGGTCGACCTGACGCAGCCCATCAAGATCGCGTACCCGAGCGAGCGCAGCTTCTACGCCGACATCCTGAACGAGATGGCGAACGGGGCGAAGGAGCTCGGGATCACGCTCGAGCCGACGGGCGTGCCGAGCGCCCAGTTCGGCGCGTTCTTCTCCGATCCGCAGGCGCGGGCGGGCTTCGACGGGTTCGTCACGACCAACTACCTGAGCGCGCCCGATCCGCTGCTGCACCTCATCAGCATCGCCAAGACCGGGAGCGACCAGAACTACTCGGGCTTCTCCGATCCCGCGGTGGATGCGGCGCTCGACGCGGCCATCGGCGAGAGCGACGACGCGGAGCGGGCGAAGCTGACGGTTGAGGCCGAGGCGCTCATCATGCAGCAGCAGCCGTGGGTGCCGATCAACGATCTCGCGGTGCGCATGTACATGGACGAGAGCATCACGGGCGCCCCCGCCTCCTTCGTGTACCTCTACTACCCCTGGGCCGCCGACCTCGGCGCGGCTGCCTGAGCGGAGCTCTCCGCAGGAAGGGATCGTCCATGATCTACGTGTGCAAACGGCTCGGAGCGCTGATCGCGGTGCTCGTCGTCTCCAGCTTCATCGTGTTCTCGGGGATGTACCTGGCCCCGGGCAGCCCTGAGCAGTTCCTCGTGCAGGGGCGGACGGTGAGCCCCGAGGTGCTCGCCGCGATCCGGGCGCAGTACGGTCTCGACGATCCCTTCCTCATCAGGTACTGGCACTGGCTCACCGACGTGGTCCAGGGAGACCTGGGCCGGTCGCTGATCACCCAGCAGGACGTCACCACCCTCGTCGCGTCGCGCATCCCGACGACGCTGTACCTCGCCGCTTTCGCGGCACTGCTGATCATCGTGTTCGGGATCGGGCTCGGAGTGCTCGCCGCAACGCGCTCGGGAGTCTTCGAGAAGATCGTCGTGTTCGGCTCCAACCTCGGATTCGCGGTTCCCACGTTCTTCGCCGCTCTGGTGCTCATGTTCATCTTCGGCTCGAACCTCGGGTGGTTCCCCGTGTCGGGGTCGGGCCAGGGGTTCCTCGATCGGCTCTGGCACCTCACCCTGCCCGCGATCGCGCTCGCGTTCCCCGGCATCGCGGTGGTGGCGCGCATCACGCGCACCGCGGTGCGCGAGGAGCAGGGGTCGGAGCACGTGGTCATGGCGATCGCGCGCGGCGTGCCGAAGCAGCTCGTGCTGTGGCGGCACACCATCCGCAACTCCATGCTGCCGGTGACGACCGTCATCGGCACGCAGATCGCGGGCCTGCTCGCGAGCGCCTTCGTGATCGAGTACGCGTTCACGCTCGACGGCATCGGCTCCCTGCTCGTGAACTCGGTGCAGAAGAAGGACTTCGCGGTCGTGCAGGCGATCGCGCTGGTCATGGTGCTGGCGTTCGGCATCGTCAACCTGATCGTCGATCTGCTGTACTCCGTGATCGATCCCCGAGTCCGACTCAGCAAGGGAGTGGCGGCACGATGACCACCCAGAAGCCCGCGCGCGAACCGGGCACCGGCACCCGCGCGCAGAACACCATCGCCGTCCAACTGCTGCGCAAGCACCGGAACGACGTGCCCGTCTCGGGCTGGCGTCTGCTCTCCAGACGCCTCGGGCCGGTCGGCGTGGGCAGCCTCGTCGTGATCGCGCTGGTCGTGCTCATGGCGATCCTCGCCCCCGTGATCGCCCCCTACGACCCCTACGCAGGCGGCGTCACCGCGCGACACGAGGCCTGGAGCCTCGCGCACCTGATGGGCACCGACCAGTCGGGTCGGGACATCCTCTCCCGCATCATCTGGGGTGCGCGCACGAGCCTCATCGGTCCGGCGATCGTCGCAGTGGTGACCGCGGTGCTCGCGACCCTGCTGGCACTCACCGCGGTCTGGTTCGGCGGCCGCGTCGACGCGCTCATCAGCCGCGTGCTCGACATCCTCTTCGCCTTCCCGAACATGCTGCTCGCGATCCTCGCGGTCGCGATCTTCGGGCCCTCAATGCTCACTGCGTCGCTCGCGCTCGCGATCGGCTTCGTGCCGTACTCGGCGCGCGTGATCCGCTCGGTCGCACTCCGCGAGCGGAACCTGCCCTACGTCGCCTCGGCCCGTCTCCAGGGCATCTCGGGCTTCCTCATCACCGTGCGGCACATCCTGCCGAACGTGCGCACGCAGATTCTGACGGGCATGACGATCAACTTCGGCTACGCGATGATCGAGCTCGCGGCGCTCTCGTTCCTCGGCCTCGGGGTGCAGCCGCCGACGCCCGACTGGGGCCTCATGGTCTCGAACGGCCAGGCGTCGCTGCAGCAGGGGTACTGGGAGCAGAGCATCTTCGCGGGCCTCGCCATCGTGATCACCGTCGCCGCGTTCGGCTACGTCGGCGAGCAACTCGGCGGGCGCCGCGCCGCAGGAAGGATCCGCTGATGCTGAACGTCGAATCCCTCGTCCTCACCGTCACCGACCCCGACACGGGGCAGTCCACCGAGATCCTGCACGGCAACTCGTTCGCGCTCGGCGCCGGCGAGTCGCTCGGGCTCGTCGGCGAGTCGGGCTCGGGCAAGTCGATGACGCTGAAGTGCATCCTCGGCATCGAGCCGTCGGGCGCCCGCGTCGCGGGATCCATCACGCTCGATGGCACCGACCTGTTGAGCGCCGGCGGCGAAGAGCTTCGCCGAATCCGCGCGAATGATCTCGCCCTCATCGCGCAGAACCCGCATGGGTCGTTGAACCCCGTGCTGCCCGTCGGTCGCTTCCTGGTCGAGGGGATGAGCGACGCACGCTCGCTCCCGGCGGCGGAGGCGCGCACCCGTGCAGCCGATCTGCTGCGCCAGGTCGGCATCACCGACACGGAGCGCGTGCTGCGCTCGTACCCGCACCAGCTCTCGGGCGGCATGCTGCAACGCGTGGTCATCGCGGGGGCGATGTCGGGCGAGCCGAAGCTGCTGCTCGCCGACGAGCCGACCACCGCGCTCGACGTCACCACGCAGGCCGAGGTCGTCGCGATCCTCGATGAGAAGCGGCGCCAGCACGGGCTGTCGATGATCTACGTCACCCACGACCTGGACCTCGCCGCCGCCATCTGCGACCGTCTCGCGGTCATGAAGGACGGCGAGATTCTCGAGATCGGCACCCCCGAGGAGATTCGGGATCGGCCGAAGACCGACTACACGCGGGCGCTCATGTCGGCGCGCCCCCAGTTGTACCCCGAGGGGCGCAGCGCGCCGGCGCTCGACGACGAAGCCCACGCGAGCACGGAGGACCGCGCATGACCACGACGCCCCCAGACGCAGCCCCTCACGGTCGGGCGGAGCCGATGATCGAGGTCGAGCGCCTCGAACGGACCTTCCACCTGAGCCGCACGGCGCGCGTCACCGCGCTCGACGACGTCTCGTGCGCGCTCCGGCCCGGAACCTGCCTCGCAGTCGTCGGCGAGTCGGGGTCGGGCAAATCCACGCTGGCTCGCGTGATCGTCGGCCTCGAGACCGCCGACGCGGGCACGGTGCGGATCGCCGGAACTCCGGTGCACCCCACCACCTCCCGGCGGGCGCTGCACGAGCGAGCGAAGCTCGTGCAGATGGTCTTCCAGGATCCGCAGGGGTCGCTGAACCGTTCGCTGCCTGTCTCGGCGACGATCACCGAGATGCTCCTCGCGCACCGCCCCGACCTCGATCGTGCCGGGCGGCGGGCGCGCACCCTGGAGCTGTTCGCGGAGGTGGGGCTCACCGAGCGCCACGCCGACGCCAAGCCCGAGGCCCTCTCGGGCGGGCAGAAGCAGCGCGTCGCCATTGCACGCGCGCTCGCCGCGGAGCCGCGGGTGATCGTGCTCGACGAGGCGGTCTCGGCGCTCGACGTGTCGGTGCAAGCGCAGGTGCTCGCTCTGCTGAAACGGCTGCGCACAGAGCACGGCCTGTCGTACCTGTTCATCACCCACGATCTCTCGGTGGTGCGCGACATCGCCGACGACGTCGTGGTGATGCGCTCGGGCCGCATCATCGAGCGCGGCAGCGTCTCCGACATCCTCGATCGGCCGCACGATCCGTACACGCGGCTCCTCCTCGCCTCCGCTCCGCGGCCCGGCTGGAAGCCCCGGCGCGGCCTGCGCGACGCACTGGCCGCGGGCCCGTCTACGTGACCTGCGTCGTCGCACCCCACCTGGCGGGCGCCCGCCCGCCACACACAGAAAGCACCCCTGCATGACTCCACAGACCGACCGCCTCCACCTCGACGTCATCGGCGAGAACGCCCACGCGCTCGGGGTGAGCCGCGGTGCCGCGCTCCGCGGCACGCTGCCGACGGCATACGCGAAGTACGCGGAGCTGTTCCGCATTCTCGGGGTGACCGAGGCGATGGAACGCGATGGCGTCACCCGCGTCGTCACGGCGGTCGACGCGTGGCGGCCGGAGCTGATCGAGCAGCTCCGAGGCGTGGCCGAGGGGTCCGGCGTGCCGTTCGCGCACGTCGTGGCGCTGAACGCGCGCACGGAGCTGATCGCGCTCGGCACGCGGAGCGCGAGCGAGTGCTCGACGGTGACCGCCCGTGTCGGCGCGCACCGGCTCGGGGTGCAGACCTGGGACTGGCACGTCGAACTCGACGCGTACTGGCACACGCACACGGTGACCGGGCACGGCCTCCGCTACGCGGGCCTCACCGAGCAGGGCATTCTCTCGAAGATCGGCGTGAACGAGGCCGGCCTGGCGCTGCACTTCAACATTCTGGGGCACGCGAGCGACGGGCCCGACGGCGTGCCGATGCACCTGCTCTCGAGCACGGTGCTGTCGGAGTGCGCGACGGTCGACGAGGCGGTCGCCCTGGTGCGGGCCGCTCCGATCGCCTCATCCTCCGCCTTCACGATGCTCGACGCGAACCGCGCCGTCTCGCTCGAGATCAGCCCGGTCGGAGTGTTCGAGATCTCCGAGGTCGACGGGTCTGTGCAGCGCACGAACCACTTCCAGCACGCGGAGCCGCACGCGCAGCAGAAGACGGAGCTCTACGAGCCCGATTCGACCGACCGGCTCGAGCTCGTGCGCGAGCGGTTGTCGTCGGGCCCGCCGGAGTCGGCGGCCGAACTGGTGCGCCTGCTGCGTTCGGGGCCCGGCCAGCCGCCGCTCACCTGCGTGCCCGACATGACGAAGGAGTACGGAGACCGCTGGGCGACCCTCGCGACGATCGTCTCCGACCCCGACGCGCGTACCATCCGCATCTTCGACGGCATGCCCGAAGCGTCGGAGTCGGAGGAGTGGCGGGTGCTCACCGTGTGAGGTGCGGCGAACGGGGCGCGGCGCTCCGCGGAGTGATCGGCGTTCGGCAAGCCCGGTTCGCGTGATGCGGGCTTGCCGAACGCGGATCACTTGCGGAATGCAGGTGCTTGCGACGACGGAAAGCCGTGCTCGCTGGCATAAAACGTTTTACGTGCCTATGCTGGCGACTGCCCCGCACATGTCGGGCTGATCCTCGCAAGGAGACTCACATGCACACGTACCCGAGTTACGTCGCTCCATCGGGCCGAGCCATCACGGAATTCGTGAAGGATCATCCGTTCGCCGTGGTCGTCAGCTCCACGGAGGGGGCGCCCCTCGCCACCCACGCTCCCATCGTCTTCCCGCCGGGGCGCGAACCGGGGGACACCCTGGTCGGAACCCGTCTATGGGGGCACATCGGCCGGGCCAACCCGCACTGGAAGCACTTCGCAGACCGCCCCGAGGCGCTGCTCGTCTTCTCCTCTTCGCACGCGTACGTCTCGCCCAGCACCTACGAATTCACTCCGGCGGTACCGACACTGGACTACGCGGCGGTGCACCTCACCGGTCGTGTGACCGTGCTCGAGGAGCCGCACGAGAACCTCGCCGTGGTGGAGCAGACGGTCGCGCAGCTCGAAGCGGCGCGCGCCGAACCGTGGAATCCTGAGGGGTCGCGGCACGTGTTCGAGAAGATCCTCGACGGGGTCGTCTCGTTCACCATCGATATCGAGAGCGAAACGGCGATGTTCAAGCTGAGTCAGGATATGCCGGAGGACGTGCACGGGCGCGTGCGGCAAGATCTCGCGGAGGGCGACCGTCGTCACCCCGATGTGGCCGCGCTGATGGAGCGGGTCGGGGTCTGCCCTCACCAGGGGCGGGGCTGATGCGTCTCAGCGCTCCCGCTGAGACGACCGGCGCACGATGAGCTCGGATTCTACGAGGCGGCGGCCCTCGGGCGACTCGCCCCGCGTGATCTGAGCGAGGAGCGCCACGGTCTCCCTCGCGAGCACCTCGGGGCGCAGGTCGATCGCGGTGATGGGCGGCTCCGCCGTGCGCGTCTGCGCCGCATCCGTCCCGCACGCGAGCAGATAGTGCTCCGGTGCGATGTACCCCTGTTCGCGCATGGCCTCCTGGATGCCCGCGGCGTGGCGGCCGGTCAACGAGTAGATCGCGTCGGGCACGCCCGAGTCGAGGAGTCGGGGTACCAGGTCGCGTCCGCCGGCCTCGCCGAGACCCTCCGGACTGCGGAAGAGCCTCGGGGTGACGTCGCGCTCTGCGCACCACCCCAGGTACGCATCCTCGGCGTCGGCATTCCAGGAGTTGTCGTCGGTGCCTCCGACGAACGCGATGTCACGGGCCCCGTTCTCGGCCAGATGATCGAGCGCAGTTCGCGTGGCGGCAGCGTCGTCGGAGGCGACCCAGTTCGACGCGGTCGGCTTGCCGGGATCGCGTCCGAGCGTGACGTACGGGATCGACCGGCTCTCGAGCAGGTCGACCACCGGGTCGTCGCGCACGGGATCGGTGACGACGTAGCCGTCGAGCGAGAACGCCAACGGGGTGACCGGGCCCTTCACGAGGTCGGCGACCTGCATCAGGCTGAGCCCGTGATCGAGCGCGCTGACCGCGGCCGCGCCGGCGAACCGGAGGAAGTAGTCGACACCGGGCGGGCTGTAATCCGCCAGTGCGTCGAGCGGCCTGAGCACGATGCCGATCACACCGATCCTCGAGCGCCGCAGGCCGCGCGCGAGGGCGTCGGCCTGATAGCCCATCGCCGCCGCGATCTCCCGAATGCGCTCGCGGGTCTCCTCCGAGAGCGTGCCCTTCTCGTTCAGCGCGTGGGAGACGGCCGTGATCGAGACGCCCGCCCGCGCGGCGACATCTTTAATGGTGACGTTGCGGTGCGCGGCCACGTGACCTCCTTTGATCCTGTGATGAGCGTAGCGCTCCGTGCTCCCATAAATCGATATATGCAACGTTTGATGACAATTCGGTCACGCAATTGCATAAAACGATTTACCCAGCTAACTTGATCTCTCAAGGCTTCCCGCCCCGGCGCGGAGCCCCGGAATCGTAACGTTGCGATCCCGCTCACCACGGTTGTCGAAGGAGTCAGTACGGTGTTGAAACTTCCACGCAAGCGCGCCAGAGTCGCCTCGGGCGCTGCACTCGCACTCGGCCTTGCCTGTGTGCTCAGTTCGTGCGCGGCGCCCTCGGGCACCGGAGCCGGGGAGCAGGAGGAGGCGGCTCCCGGCTTCCTCGCCGTCGCCGACGACGCGCTCGACGGGCAGGGCGCACTGACCGTTCAGCTCGACTACGACACGAGCGAGGCGGACGGACTCGACCCGGCGACCGCGCAGACCGCGCGCTCCTGGAGCATCATGGGACTGGTCTACGAGACGCTCGTGACCGCCGACGAGAACTTCGAGATCACGCCCGAGCTCGCGACTTCATGGGAGCAGCCCGATGACACCACGTACGTGTTCACCATCGACACGACCGCGACCTTCTCGAACGGTCGCGCACTGACCGTCGACGACGTGGTCGGCAGCCTCCAGCGCCAGGTCGACAGCATGAGCGTCTGGTCGGGCCAGATGGGCCCGGTCGAATCGATCGAGGCCACCGGCGACGACCAGGTCACCGTGCGATTGAGCAGCCCGTACGCGCCGTTCCTCGCGGCGCTCGCGAACACCCCTGCAGCCATTCTTCCCATGCAGGAGGTCGAAGACGGAAGCCTCGACCTCACGACAACGATGCTCGGAACCGGCCCCTACACGGTCGACGCGCATCGTCAGGATGAATCGTGGACGTTCTCGGCGAACCCGAACTGGCGCGGGGGCGACGACCTCGCGGTGCAGACGCTCGAGTTGCAGATCGTCGATCAGGAGACCACTCGTCAGGCAGCGCTCCGCGAGGGCAGTGCGGGTCTCGCGAACTTCGGCAGCATCGATGCGCTCACCCAGCTCGCCGACGCGGGCGACGTGCGGGTCGTCAACCAGACCCAGAGCGACTTCTACTACGTCAACGTGAACTCGCAGGTCGAGGGGTCGCCGCTGCAGGACCAGGACGTGCGATTCGCGATCAACACGGCGATCGACCGTCAGGCGATCGCCGACATCGTCTTCGCGGGCGAATCCGCGCCGACCGGCGTGACCCCGTCCAATCTGCCGGGGGCGTGCGCCGTCGATGCCCTGCCATCGGAGCAGGCCAGCCTCGACGATGCACGACAGGTCATCGAGGACTCGGGGGCCGCCGGCACGACCCTCGACATGATCGTGTACACCTCCGAGCCGGTGATGGGGCAGATCGCCCAGCTGGTGCAGCAGCAGCTCGCCGAGATCGGAGTCACGGTCAACATCGAGCAGTTCGACACCGCCACGTACAACGCGCGCGTCTTCACCGCGCAACCGGGCGATTTCGATCTCTCGCTCGGCTGGTTCGCCGGGTACGTGGACCCTTCGATGGTGACGAAGTGGTGGAACCCCGAACAGGCCGGCTTCAACGTGGGCTTCACGGGCGTGCACGAGGACCTGAACGAATTGATCACCGCGGGAGCCGAGGCCACCGACCCCGACGAGCGTGCAACGGTGCTCGCCGATCTCTGCGCGACCGCCGACGAATACTCCGAGATCGTGCCGCTCGTCCACCGGCCCTCCATCATCGGGTACGACTCCGCTGAACTCAGCCCGACGATCCAGAGCAACGAGGGGTACGGCGACATCTTCCGGGACATCACCGCGTACCGCCTTCCCGCCGCCTCCGAGTAACGAAGGACGGGCATGCTGCAACAACTCCGATGGTCCGCCGGGCGGGTGGTGAGTGCGCTCATCACCCTGCTCGGGGTCTCGATCCTCATCTTCGCCGCGGTGAGGCTGATGCCGGGCAGCTACGAGGACATCATCCTCGGGCCCCTCGCATCGCCCGAGGAGCGCGCCGCGCTCGCCGCGGCATACGGACTCGATCGGCCGCTCGTGCTCCAGTACTTCTCCTGGATCGGCCAGATCTTCTCCGGCGACCTGGGGACCTCGTTCGTCACCCAGACCCCGGTCGCCGTCGAGCTCGGCGCGCGCATTCCGGTGACCGCCCTGCTCACGGTCGTGGCGCTGGTGATCACGGTGGCGGTCGGGATCCCGCTCGGAGTGTGGACCGGGGTGCGATCGGGCGCGAAGCAGGGCGGCGCCATCGGACGCGTCGTATCGGGACTCGGCATCAGCGTGCCCGAGTTCGTACTCGGCAGCGTCGTGGTGTTCGTGTTCTCCAGGCTCGCGCTCGGCATCCAGGTCGGCGGGTTCTCGCAGGTCGGGGCGGGCTTCGGCCCGACCGTCCAGGCGCTGCTGCTCCCGGCGATCGTGCTCTCGGTGTTCTGCGTCGCCGCGTCGGCGCGGACCACCCGCGACGCGGTCATGAACGTGCTCGTCGAGCCGCACATCGCGGCCGCGGTGGCCCGAGGCGAGACGCCGTGGCACATCGTTCGCCATCATGTGATGCGGAACGCCGGCATCCCGATCCTCACCCTCCTGGCGACCATCACGGCGTACCTCCTCGGAGGCGCGGTGATCGTCGAGACCATCTTCAACATCCCCGGCCTCGGCTCCTTCATGGTGACCGGCCTCGATCGACGCGACTTCGCCGTCGTGCAGGCATCGGTGCTCTTCGCCGCGACGGTGTTCATCGTCGTGAGTCTCGTCCTCGATCTGATCACGAGCGCTCTCGACCCACGTGTGGCCGTCACCGGGAAGGCAGGATCATGACGACGTACTCCCTTCCGCTCGTCCGTCGCAAGCGCGGGGCGACGACCCGCCGAGCCAGAGACGGGCTCTTCATCGCGTCGGTCGCGACGCTCGCGGTGATCGTCGGGATCGCGGTCGTGGCGGCAGTCGTGCCGTTCGCCGGCGATCCGGCCAAGATCGTCGGTCCGCGCCTGAGCGCGCCATCCGGTGCCGCTCTGCTGGGCACGGACGCGCTCGGCCGGTCGGTGCTCGCACGCCTCCTCGAGGGCATCGGCACCACGCTGGTGCTCTCGGCCATCGCCGTGCTCTGCACCGCCGTGATCAGCGTGATCCTCGGCATGGTCGCGGGGTACCTCGGCGGGTGGACCCGTGAGGGCGTGATGCGCTTCGTCGACGTGCTCTACTCCTTCCCGTCGATCGTGCTCGCGATTCTGATCGCCGCTGTCGTCGGCCCCGGGCAGATCGCGGCCCTGGCGAGCATCGTGCTCGTCACCGTTCCGCTCATGACGCGTATGGTGAGTGCGGCCTCGATGGCGGTTGCGAAACGCGACTTCGTGACCACCGCCCGGATCAGCGGCGTCTCGGGCCCGGTGATCCTCTTCCGGCACGTGCTCCCCAACATCAGCGGCACGATCGCCGTGCAGGGCACGTACGCGCTGTCGGTCGGCATCCTGGTCGAGGGCGGCCTGAGCTTCCTCGGATACGGGGTGCAGCTGCCGCAGTCGTCGCTGGGGCTGCTGATCCAGGAGGGGTCGAGCTACATGGTGCAGGCGCCGTGGCTCCTGTTCTCGCCCGCCGTCGTGCTGGTGCTCGCCATCCTCGCCATCAATCTCGTCGGCGACACGCTGCGAGATCGCCTCGATCCTCGCGAGACAAGGAGCCTCGTATGAACGCGCTCGCCCCCGTTCCATCCGTCTCGATCACGGGCCTCAGCGCCGAGTATCGCTCGCGACTCGGAGTGAACCGCGCGCTCGACGAGGTGTCACTCGACGTCGCGAGCGGCGAGCTGGTCGCGATCGTCGGGGAATCCGGATCCGGCAAGACGACGATATCCCAGGCGATCGGGCGGATGCTGCCGCGCGCATGCCGGATCACTGCGGGCGAGGTGCGCGTGCACGGACACGACCTCGCGACGCTCTCGCCCGACGAGGTGCGCCGAGTGCGTCGCGAATCGCTCGGATTCATTCCGCAGGATCCGATCGCCTCACTCGACCCGACGATGCGCATTCGTCGGCAACTCGAGCTCGCTCTGAAGCCCCTGGACCGGCCGACCGACGCGGCCTCGCTCACCGCGCTGCTCAGCAGCGTCAAGATTCTCGAACCCGAGCGCGTGCTGCGCTTGTTCCCGCACGAGGTCTCGGGGGGCATGGCGCAGCGCATCGCGATCGCCCTCACCATCGCCCGCGAACCGAGCATTCTCATCGCCGACGAACCGACGGCGTCGCTCGACGCCCAGGTGCGCGACGAGATTCTCGAACTGATCGTCGACTTCGTGCGGCGATCGGGTGCGAGCCTCATCTGGATCAGTCACGACCTGGGCGCGGTGCGCAAGTGGTGCGATCGCGTGGTCGTCATGCATCGGGGCGCGATCGTGGAATCGGGGCCGACCGTTCGAGTGCTCGATGCTCCCGAAGCCGACTACACGCGCACGCTCGTGGCGGCCATACCGGCCCGAACGCGCGCGCCCCGCGAACGGGAGGACCACGCATGACCGCGGAATCGAGTGCCGTGCTGGAGATGCGCGATGTCAGCGTCGCCTTCACGAGCGGTGCCGGCGCCAAGCGGCGCACGGTGCGGGCGATGAACGAGGTGAGTCTCGGCGTCGCGCCCGGGGAGACGCTGGGGCTCGTCGGCGAATCCGGCTCGGGCAAGACGACGACGGCCGCCGTGGCGCTCGGATTGCGCACCCCCGACAGCGGTGAGGTGCGTCTGCTCGGTCAGCCGCTGAGCCGCTCGCGCAGAGCCACCGCCGGCAAGATCCAAGCCGTGCTGCAGCATCCGCACTGGTCGCTCAACCCGCGGAGGCGCGTCGGCGAATCCGTCCGAGAACCGCTCACGGTGGCGCGACGCGATCTCAGTCGCGAGCAGCAGCGCGCGCGGGTCGGCGACATGCTGGAGCAGGTCGGCCTGAATCCCGGCTTCGCCGAGCGCTACCCCCACGAGCTCTCGGGTGGTCAGCGTCAACGGGTGTCGGTCGCTCGGGCGCTCGTCACGGAGCCGCGCTTCATCGTCTTCGACGAGGCCGTCAGCGCTCTCGACGTCGCCGTCCAGATGCAGATCCTCGCTCTGATCCGAGAGCTGCAGCAGGAGCACCGCTTCGGTGCGCTCTTCATCTCCCACGATCTCGGCGCCGTGCAGCGCGTGGCCGACCGCGTCGCGGTGCTGTTTCGAGGCGACCTCGTCGAAACCGCTGGCACCGAGCACTTCTTCGCCGCCCCGGCACATCCCTACTCGCAACGACTCCTGGAGACCCTGTGAACAGCACACCGCATGCACCGCACGAGCACGCGCTCGCCGAGTTCGACCCCGGCATCACCGTCGACCCCGCCCCGCGTCTGGCGGGAACCCCCGTCTTCGGAGGGCCGGGCAACGGCGATTTCGATCTCGTCCCGGTGCGCAGCGACGGGCGCGAACGGCTCGCCTTCGACTTCCCGGGCGTGCGCATCGGGTCGGCGCACTACGCGGAGGGGCCCACCGGGGCGACCGTGATTCACGTACCGGCCGGGGCGCGCACCGCTGTCGACGCGCGCGGAGGGGCGGTCGGGCTCTCCGGCGGGTACGACTTCAACCACGCCGTCTGCCTCGCGGGCGGATCGGTGTACGGCCTCGAAGCCGGTGCCGGCGTGAGCGATGCGCTGCTCGAGCGCTTCGAGAACCGCACGGGGTTCGCCGACCTGCAGCTCGTCTCCTCGGCGATCATCTACGACTTCTCAGCACGCTCCACATCCGTGCACCCCGATCGCGAGCTCGGTCGGGCCGCCCTCGACTTCGCGGTCGAGGGCGAGTTCGCGCAGGGTCGAGCCGGCGCCGGCATGAGCGCGTCGTCGGGCAAGGTCGATTGGGAGCGCACCGAGATCACCGGACAGGGCGCCGCGTTCAGGCAGATCGGCGATGTCCGCATCCTGGCGGTCGTCGTGCCGAACCCCGTCGGGGTCATCCTCGACCGGGCCGGGCGCGTCGTGCGCGGCAACTACGACGCCTCCACCGGCGAGCGCCGCCATCCGGTGCACGACTACGCCGAGGCGTTCGCGGAGCATCGCGGCGCCGAGACGCAGTCGGGCAACACGACCATCAGTGCTGTGGTCACGAACGTGAAAATGAGCGCGGTCGAGCTGAATCAGTTCGCCAAGCAGGTGCACAGCTCCATGCACCGAGGCATCCAGCCCTTCCACACCGATATGGACGGCGACACGCTCTTCGCCCTCACGACGGATGAGATCGACCTGCCCGCGAACCCCGGTTCGTCTCGCGGCCGTCTCTCGGTGAATGCCACTGCGCTCGGGGCCATCGCCTCCGAGGTCATGTGGGATGCGCTGCTCGAAGCAGCGAAGTAGGGGGAGGCCGATGGACATCATCACAGCAACCCTCGCCGGTTCCGATCCGCGCGAGCGCGGCAGCGAGCTCGGCACCCGCTTCGGCGTCGAGATTCGGGAAGCCGTCAGCGGATACCTCGATTTCTTCGAGGTGCGGAGGCTCACGGAGGATCGCGTGCGCGAGATCGCGGAGAGCTGCTTCGCCGCACTGCAGCGCTGGGCCCCCAACCTCGCGGAGGAGCTCGCGGCGACCGCGCTCGCCGCCGAGGTGCCGCTGTGGCAGCTCGCGGCGCTGAACGCTCGGACCGAGGTGCTCGCGGTCGTCGAACCGGACACCGAGGGAGAGTGCTCCACTGCGGTCTTCGCGCCGCGCGGTGTCGCGATGCCCGAGAGCATCCAGACCTGGGACTGGCACGAGCACCTGTGCCGAGTCGGGCTCGTCGTCTCGTACGCGCCCGATGCACCCGCATCGTCGCATGCCGCGCCATCGACCTCGCCGAAGGTGGGGCGCGTCGCCATGTTCACCGAGCTCGGCGTGCTCGGCAAGATCGGCGTCAACGACGCGGGCCTCGCCGTGCACTTCAACATCCTGCACCACGCATCGGATCGCGGCGTCGGTGGGGTGCCGGTGCACGCGATCGCGCGGCGGGTGCTCGATGAGGCGACGACCGTCGACGAAGCCGAGGCCATCATCGCGTCGGCCCCGGCGAGCGCCTCGACCGTGATCACCGTTCTCGCTCGAGATGACGCCGAGCATCGCGCCGCCTGCTTCGAGATCTCATCGGAGCGCGTCGCCGCGGTGCGGCCGGACGCGCAGGGGTGGCTCGTGCACACGAACAATTTCCTGGCGCCCTCGCAGCTGCCGGGAGAAGCGACTCGGGACGCCTCGACGACGTACGCCCGGCTCGAGCATGTGAGCGACCAGCGCGCCCGCATGTCGGGGCGCTCGATCGAACAGCGAGCCCGAGCCATGGCGGGAGATGCGGGCGCGCTCGCCCCCATCTGCTTCCGGCCCGATCCCTCCGAGCCGCTGCACGAGCAGTGGTCGACCCTGCTCACCGTGGGTTTCGACCTCGCCTCGGGAGAGCTCGAGTTCTACCCGGGCTCTCCCGTCGCGCTGGCCGAGCACGGAGCTCGCCGCTTCGGCTGAACGCTCACCGGAGCACGGGCGCCCCGTCCACGTACGTCGCCACGACGTCGATGGTGGCGAGTTCCTGCGCCGAGGTGGCGAGCGGGTCGGCGGCGAACACGGTGAACGCCGCTCGCGCGCCCGGGCGGATGACGCCCTCGTCCTCGGCGCCGATCGCGCGCGCCGCGTGCGAGGTGTAGCCCTCGAGCGCCTGGCGCACGGTGAGCGCCTGCTCGGGCTGAATGGGTGCGAGTTCGGGGCGGGCAACGGGGTAGCGCAGAATCGACTCGGCCATCATCACGCGGGGGTCGTACGGGGTGACCGGCCAGTCGCTGCCGAGCGCGAGCACGGCGCCCGAGTCGCGGATGTCGCGGCACCGCCAGCCGTGCGACGCGCGCTCCTCGCCGAGCCGCACCGACCAGTTGTCGGAGCGATCCGCCCGAGTGTGGCGCGTGCCGTGGATGGGCTGCATGCTCGCGGCGACGCCGAGCTGCGCGAAGCGGGGCACCGTGCCGTCGGGGATCGTCTCGATGTGCTCGATGCGATGCGCCGACCGACCTGCGACCTCGCCGAGCGACTCGATAGCGTCGAGCACGAACGCGACGCCCTGATCGCCGATCGCGTGCGTGGCCGTGGCGATGCCGCGCTCGGCGAAGAACCGCAGCGCCTCGCGATACGCCTCCGTGTCGGTCCAGATCGAGCGACGCCCCTGCCCGTAGCAGTCGGGCTCGTGCAGCCAGGCCGAGCCGTTGTCGACGGTGCCGTCGATCATGAACTTCACGCCGTCCACGCGCCACCGGCGGCCGTGCAGACCCTGCACCTCTGCGATCCGCTCCAGCGCCTCACGAGTCGAACCGGGCGGCACCATGGGGGAGAAGCGGAGCCGGATCGGCAGATCGCCGCGCGACTCGAGGATCTCGAGCACTTCGCGACTCCCGGTGTGGAAGTCCATGACGTGCGTGCCCGTGATGCCGCTCGCGGCCATCCCGTCGAGCACGATCGCGAGCCGATCGGCGAGCTCCTCGTGGCTCTCGTCGGGGATCTGCCCCAGCACGAGATCCATCGCGGCGAGTTCGAGCAGATACCCGGTGGGTGCGCCGTGCTCGTCGACGCCGACGACCGACTCGTCGGGGAAGGTCTCCTGCCCTGTGAGCCCGATCGCCTCGATGCCGGCGCTGTTGATCACCGCGGAGTGCGCGTCGCGCATGCGGAGGAAGACGGGATGGCCGGCAGCCGCCGCGTCGAACAGCCTTCCCGTGAACCCGGTGCCGGTGAAGATGTTCGGGTCGATGCCCCAGCCGAACACCCATGCGCCGGGAGCGGCCTCGGTAGCGGCGGCGGCGATGCGATCCTGCGCCTCTTCGAGCGTCAGGTCGGTGAGCTGCACCCCGCGGGTGAGTTCGAGCCCGAAGACGATGTGCGTATGGCCGTCGACGAGACCGGGCACCAGCGTCGCTCCCGGGTGCTCGTCGATCACGGTGGTATTTCCCACATGGATCGCGAGGTCGTCGCGCGCGCCGACGGCGATCACGCGGCCCTCGCGGATGGCGACGGCGTTCGCGACGGCGTTCGTGTCGCCTCCGTCGAGGGCCTCCGCGAACGCGTGGACGCGGTCTGCGACGACCAGTCGGTCGGCGATGCCGGTGACTGCTGCAGGGGAAGGGGATGCGTGCGTCATGCTGGCCTCCGGGTCAGTGCTGCTGGGCGGGAGCGGAGTCGGGCTGGGCCGCCGCGGCCCGGGCGACGGGCACCGCCGTGGTGTTGCCCTGTTCGAACTTGCGGTTGCGGCGCGCGATGACGAAGAGCGCCGCGGCGAAGATCACGCTCGGAATCGTCACGGTGATCGCGTACTGCAGCGGGCTGAGCAGGCCGACGAGCTGGCCGCCGACGAGCGGGCCGAAGGCCACTCCCGCGAGGTAGAAGCCCGAGACGAGCACCCCGGTGCGCCCGGTGACGTCCATGATGGCGGCGAGCCCGGTGTAGAGGACGAGGATCGCGCCGTACATGACGCCCCAGACGAGAATCGACACGGTGTACGCGAGCGGCGTCGTGCTCGTGACCATGATGAACTTGGTGATCGTGCTGATCGCGATGATGAGCGCGAACGACCAGCTGCGGCCGAGCCAGCGCAGCGCGAGCGGGGCGAGCAGCGCCCCGACGAGCCCGCCGAGCACCTTGCCCGCGAGCAGCGAGCTGTTGGTCTCGGGGGTGATGTCGGACTGCTGCGCGAGCACGCTCGTCATGGAGTAGACCATGTCCTCGGTGAGCGACCAGAGGAGGATCGACACCGCGAAGACGAGCGCTGCGCCGCCGACGGTGCGTCGCACCCGCCCGTCGCCGGTGTCGATCGCGCCCGTCGCGTCGAGCGCGCTGGTGGGCAGGTTCGGGAGGCCGCCGGCGAGCAGGAGCCCCAGGACGCCGAGTGCCGCGATCACGATGAGCACGGTGCGCAGATCGTTGTGGAAGATCGGAGCGATCGCGAGGAGAGCGGACGCGCCGAGTCGGTTGATCACCATGATCGTGGTGACGGTGCGGTCCGGATTGCGGGTCGATGACGCCGCAGCGGTGCCGGTGGCGATCATGATGCCCGCGCCGATGCCTCCGACGATCAGGCCGATCATCACGGCGGGGGTGGTGAGCACGGCTGCGGGGAAGCCGTAGCCGAGCACCATGAGCACGAGGCCGATGCGGCCGAGCTTCGGGCGGTCTGCGCGGGCGATGAAGCGATTCGTCACGAACATCGCGAGCGCGGAACCCGCGGTCATGCCGGTGGCCAGGGCGCCTGCGGCGGCGATGTCGACGCCGAGATCCTGCACCATCGCGGCGATGAGCACGGGCACGAGGTTCGCCGCCATGAGCGCGAACACCCAGGTGCCGACGAAGCCGAAGACGACTCTGCCGGTGAGGGCGGCGAGGCCGCTCGATGCGGTGTTCGGGGGCGAGGTGTTCGACATGGGACTCCTTTGTCGCGTGCAGGCGGACGAGTGCGGTCGGTGATGCCGCCGCGGTGTGCGGTGCGGGAACGTTCCCGCACCGCATGCAAATATACGTCGCGGGTGCCGTCCCCGCAAGCGGCCCGCGCCGATGCGCGTCGGCGCAGACCGTACACTGAGGCTATGGCGCGTGTCGGTTCAGGGGTGACGATCGTCGACATCGCCCGTGCGCTCGGCATCTCGAAGACCGCGGTCTCGGCCGCGCTCCACGGCAGCGGGCGCGTGTCCGAGGCGACGCGATCCCGCGTGCTGGCGCAGGCCGCTGCAATGGGCTACGTCTCGAATCGGGCCGCCCAGCGACTGCGCGGCGGGCGGCACGGCGCGATCGGCCTGAGCGTTCCCCACGATGTGCGCGAACTGTCCTTCTACATGGAGCTGGCGTTCGGTGCCGCCGCCGCCGCATCCGAGGCGGGGAGCGATCTCCTGCTGCTCGCGGATGCCGCTCCCGGCGCCGCTCGACGCCCCAGCACCGACGGCGTGATCGTGGTCGACCCCACCCCTGCTGCGTTCCCCCGGCTGCTCGAGCGCGTCGGCGACGTACCGCTCGTCTCCGTCGGCGAGTACCTCGGACCGGGTCGGGAGCGGGTCTCCGCGTGGATCGCGGCGGACCACCGATCGCTCATCGCCGAAGCGCTCGACGCGCTGACGGAGGAGGGCGTGACCGCGCCGGCGCTCGTGGCGCTGCCCGAGGATCGCGAGCCCGCGTGGGCGAAGGATGTCGCAGAGGGCTACACCGCGTGGTGCGCCGCGCACGAGGCGACGCCCGTTCTCCTGCGATCCGCCCTCGACCCCTCCGATGCGGAGCTGCACGCCACGATGAGCCGTGCCGTGGACGCGCACTGCGACGGCATCGTGTGGGTGGCGCAGGGGCTCGTACTCCGAGCGCTCGCCGCGCAGTCCCGTCGCGCAGACGACTCGGTGCGCTCGACGACGGGCGGATCCCGGCTCGCCATGGCCACCATGGCCGCCGAGCCCGGCGCACCGGGGGTGACCGGGGTCGATCTCCGCGCGCGCGACTACGGCCGGTCGGCCATCAGGCTGCTGCTCGGAGTGCTGGGCGGGGAGGTCGCTCCCGGCACCCATGAGGTGCACGACGCACGGGTGATCCGCCCCGCCTGACTCACGACGCGGCGAGCAGCTCGCGCACGCGCGGCATCACCTCGGTCGCGTACAGCTCGATGCTCCGCATGAGCAGGGAGTGCGGCATGGTGCCGTTGGCGTACTTGAGGTCGAAGCGGTCGGCCGACAGCGTGCGGATGGTCTCCGCGATTCGCTGCGCAACCGTCTCGGGCGACCCGACGTACAGCGATCCGCCGTCCGCCTCGCGTTCGAACTCGGCACGCGTGGTATTCGGCCACCCCCGCTCGGCCCCGATGCGATTGCGGTTCGCCTCGAAATGCGGCCAGAGCTGCTCGCGCGCCTCCGCGTCGGTCGCCGCGACGTGACCGGGCGAGTGCACGCCCAGCGGCATGGGGTCGCGACCGAGCTCCTGCTGCGCCCTTCGGTACAGGTCGGCGAACGGCGCGAAGCGCGACGGGTCGCCGCCGATGATGGCGAGCATCATCGGAATCCTCATCTGCACCGAGCGCACCACGGACTCGGGGCTGCCGCCCACGCCGACCCAGGCGCGCACGCCGTCGGGCTGCTCGGTCTTGGGGAAGACGTGCTGGTCGACGAGGGGAGCTCGATGCTCGCCCGACCAGGTCACCGGGCCCTCCTCGCGCAGTCGGGTGAAGAGATCGAGCTTCTCCGAGAACAGGGCCTCGTAGTCGTCGAGGTCGTAGCCGAAGAGCGCGAACGACTCGATGAACGAGCCGCGACCCAGTACGGCCTCGGCGCGACCCGAACTCACCGCATCGAGCGTGGCGAAGCGCTCGTAGACGCGCACGGGGTCGTCGCTCGAGAGCACCGTGACGCCGGTGCCGAGGAGTATCCGCTCGGTGCGGCCCGTGATCGCCGCGAGCACGATCTCCGGCGAGGTGAGTGCGAAGTCATCCCGATGGTGCTCGCCGAGCGTGATCGCGTCGACGCCGAGGCGGTCGGCGAGCACCGCCTGTTCGACGACGTCGCGCAGCACCTGCGCGTGCGTGCTCCGTTCACCCGTGTCGTCGAGCGTGACGTCGCCGAAGGTGTCGAGGCCGAGAATGAGCTGGTCGGGGGTGGCGCCCGCGACGGCGCGAAGTGCGGTCATGCCGGTGGGAACGCCGCGCGCGCGGCGTGTATTCCTGGCTGCGCCCGCTGCCGCGGGTGGCTACGAGGGGTGGGGGTCCGTTACCCGCGGCGACTCGAGGCGATGAAACCGACTGCGGCGGCCGCGACGCCGAACAGGGCCGGCCACACCCAGTACAGGCCGAGGGCGAGCAGCGCGGCGACGGCGGCCGCGATGAGGCAGAGCTCGAACAGCGCCTGGGCGAAGCGGTCGACGCGCAGCACCGGTTTGGGGGAGAGGAACAGGGCCCACAGCAGCACGGCGAGCACGAACAGCCCGATGCCCGTGAAGATTCCGGGGAACGGCAGCGGCCATGCCAGGAAGCCCCACACCGTGACGATCACGATGGATGCGAGTTGGAAGAGCCCGCGTGCGAGCTGAAGTGCCGGGCTCGCAGCGTGCGGGGCTGGTGCGGAGGAACTACTGGTCACCGCACCAGTCTACCCGCCGCCCGAACCGCCCCCTCCCACCTGTGGGCGCCTCCCCGCTGCCCAGCCCGCCCCCTCCCACCTGTAGGCGCCTCCCCGCTGCCCGGCCCGCCCCCTCCCACCTGCGAGCGGGGTCACTTCGGGAGGGTGTTGCTCTCGACAGCGACGGCGACACGCTCTGAAAGTGACCCCTCTGCGGAGGAGCGAGCCCTCACATCTGCGAGCGGGGTCACTTCTCGTGCGTGTCGAAAGCGCGACACCCACGAGAAGTGACCCCGCCGTGGAGGGGCGCGCCATGGGCCGCGGAGGGGCGGGGCGGACGAGTGGCAGAGGGGCGGGCGAGCGTTGGGCGGCGGTGGTTCAGCGGAGCGCAGCGCGAATGGTCTACTCGTGAGCACGTGAATATGGTGAAGGGATAGACCACGCGGGCGCTCATGCTCGACGAAGCGAACACGAACCGAACACGCACCGAGGAGCACCGCATGAACACGGCGACGCTGCGCGTCATGGACGCGAACGGCGGCTTCTCCGCACCGCGGCGCGTCGCGTGGAGCGAGGGCGCGTTCACAGCGGTCGGTGGCGGCAGTGTCGATGGCGACAGCGCAGACGACGCGGTTCCCAGTGCCGCGGGGTGGATCATGCCCGGCCTGGTCGATGCGCACGTCCATGCCGCCTGGCACGCGTTCGACGCGGGAGACCGCGCTCGGCTCAGCCCCTCAGAGACGTATCGCGCCACCGCGGACGCACTCGCGCGCACACTGCGGGCGGGCTTCACGAGCGTGCGCGACGCCGGAGGGTTGAGCGCCGCCGACCGAGACCGCATCCCGGCGGGCGCCCGGCCCAGAGTCGCCTGCTCCGTCGCGATGATCGATCGAGCCCGGGCCGACGCTGCAGGTGGACTCGACCGCGCGGTCGGCGAGGTGCTCGAAGCAGGTGCCGCCTGGGTGAAGCTCGTCGCGACCGCCGGTGTCACGGCTCCAGCGGGCGCGACACTCGACTCGCACTTCTCGCGGGCGGAGTTCTCGGCTGCCGCGCGACGAGCAGCGGCGGCCGGCGCCGGCGTCATGGTGCACGCCTGGGGCGGCGACGCCATCGACTACGCCATCGAGTCGGGCGCGGCGAGCATTGAGCACGGCATCTACCTGACCGCCGACCAGGCGCGGCGGGCCGCCGATGCGCGCACTGCCTTCGTGCCGACCCTGCGCATCTACCGGCTCGTGCAGCGGATGATCGCCGAGGGGCGCCTCCCTCTGACACTCGGCGGGCGCGTCGACGAGGTCGTCTCAAGGCATCCGCACGCCGTGCGCATCGCGCGCGATCACGGCGTCGCGATCGCGCTGGGCACCGATTACGGCACGCCCGCGCAGCACGGAACCAACGGGCTCGAGTTCGATGCCCTCATCGGCGCCGGCCTCAGTGCGCAGGAGGCGCTGGTCGCGGCGACGAGCTCCGGTGCGGCTCTGCTCGCGCAGGCGCAGGATCCCGCGGCCCCGAGCGGCGCAGCGCCGAGCGGCGTGATCGCACCGGGGGCCGTCGCGGACGCCGTGCTGCTGTCGCGCGACCCGCGTGAGCCCGGCGTCCTGTCAGACCGAGGGGCGATCGTCGGCGTCTTGCTCGACGGGCGGCTGATCGATCCGCGTCGCCCCGAACCCGATCCCGAACCCGACCCCGAACCCCGACCCGGATCCGAACCCCACTCCCACCCCGTCTCACGAGAGGATCACCCGTGATTCCCGCCCATCGCAACGCCCACAGCGCCACTCATTACTCGGGCCCCCGTAACCGCCGCCGCACAGCGGCCGCGGCGGCCGCGCTCTCCGCAGCGCTCCTGCTCAGCTCCTGCGCCGGCGGCTCGGCGTCCTCCGGCGGCGGCTCGGACGAGGCGGGCGACCCGGTGACCGGCGGCACCCTCGAATTCGGCCGGGTCGCCGCGGTCACCGATCTCGATCTGAATCAGCAGATCACCGCCAACAACGCGTTCGCGATCGACAAGATCTTCGAACCGCTGGTGAGCTTCGACGCCGAGGGAGAGATCGTGCCGTGGCTCGCGGAGTACGAGGCCTCCGACGACGGACTGACCTACACCTTCACGCTGCGCGACGGGCTCGCGTTCTCGGACGGTGCAGAGGTTATGCCCGCCGACGTGGTGTACTCGCTCGAGCGGCACATCGACGTCGGCGGTCCGCTGCCGCTCGAAGCTCCCATCGAGAGCATCACGGCGTCGGGGGAGCAGGAGGTGACCATCACGCTCACGGAGCGCTACACGCCGTTCCTCTCCGAGCTCGCGAGCTTCTCGAACGGCATCTTCCCCGAGAATTTCGGGGGCGCGAGCGAGGAGGAGTTCTTCCAGGATCCCATCGGAACCGGCCCGTTCGCGGTCGAGGAGTGGGACCCGAACGGAGACTTGACCTTCGTGAAGAACGAGCACTACTGGCAGGAGGGCAAGCCCTACCTCGACTCGCTCGTGTACAAGCTCGTGGCGGATGACACGCAGCTGCAGCAGCAGCTCTCGGCCGGTCAGCTCGATGCGATCGACGACGTGCCGGCGGCGAACGCGGACCAGGTCGATGCGGGCGCCGGCACGGTGCTGTCGCAGACGAGCGGCTGGTCGACGGAGCAGGTCTTCTTCAACACGCAGCGCGAGCAGTTCGCCGACGAGCGCGTGCGTCGCGCCGTCGCGTTCGCGCTCGATCGGGAGGGCATCACGCAGGCGACCACGTTCGGCACGGCGGAGGTGGCGAACGCATTGCTGCCGCCGACCATCACGGACTCCGCGAACGAGACGGTCGAGCCGCTCGACTTCGACCTCGACGCCGCGCGAGCAGAGCTCGCGAAGTCGGAGTTCCCCGACGGGTTCTCCGTCACGCTGATGCTCGCGAGCGGCGACTCGCAGCGGGCCCAGATCGCTCAGATCGTGCAGGAGTCCCTCGCGCAGATCGACATCGAGGTCGAGATCGAGCAGCTCGACATCGCGGCGTTCCGCGAGCGCTTCTTCGCGTACGACTACGACTTCATGCTCAACAGCGGGCAGTCCGACGCGCCCGATCCGAACGGCTTCATCTCGTTCCAGGCCGATCCGGAGGGGTTCAGCAAGTCGTACTGGACGCACTACACGAACGATCGCGTCACCGAGCTGATGCACCGGGGACGGGTGACCGCCGAGGGTGAGGAGCGCACGGAGATCTACCGGGAGATTCAGCAGACGCTCGCCGACGACGTGCCGTACATCCCGCTCTTCTTCCCGGCGAACCTGAAAGCGACGCGCGACGATGTGCACGGATTCACGGTGCTCCCGAACGGCAGCGTGCGCTTCGAGGACACCTGGATCGCGGGCGGCTCGCGGTAGTCGCCGGGGCGCCTACAGTGGGCACGTGATGAAACGTGGAGCGCGGGCTGCCGGTCGCATCCTGGCGCGCACCGCACCGGTCATCCTCGGCGTCGTCGTCGCGGTGTTCTTCCTGCTGCGTCTCGTGCCCGGCGACCCGGCCGCGATGATCCTCGGCGAGCGGGCGACCCCGGAATCCGTCGCCGCCCTGCGTGCGGAGCTCGGACTGGATGCTCCGCTGTGGCGCCAGTTCACCGACTTCCTGGGGCAGGTCGTGTTCCACTTCGACACGGGCGCGTCCCTGGTCACGGGGGTCCCGACTCGGGAGCTCATCCTCGAAACGGCCCCGGTGAGCGCCGGCATCGTGGTGCTCGCCCTGGTGCTCGCAGTGCTCATCGCGGTGCCGCTGGCGCTCGTCGCCGCGCTGCGCCGTGACGGGTGGGCGGATCACCTCGTGCGGATCCTGCCCGCCGTCGGCATGGGCATGCCCCTGTTCTGGCTCGGGCTGCTGCTGATCATCGTGTTCGCGGTGCAGCTCGGATGGTTCCCGGTCGGGGGTGTCGGATCAGGGCCGGGCGAGCCGCTCCGCAGCCTCTTCCTGCCCGCGCTCGCCGTCGCACTCGGCATGGCGCCGCCACTGATCCGCTCGCTGCGTGCTCAGCTCATTGACGCGCTCGACGCCGACTTCGTGACGACGCTGCGAGCGGCACGGATCGCGGAGCGGAGGATCGTGTGGCGTCACGTGATGCGCAGCGCGGCGCTGCCCACCCTCACCCTGCTCAGCGTGAATACCGCGTATCTCATCGGGGGCACGCTCGTCGTCGAGCGCGTCTTCGGGATCAACGGTCTCGGCTCGCTCCTCTTCCAATCGATCAGCACCCGCGACTTCCCGGTGGTGCAGGGCGTCGCGCTCTACTGCGCGATCACGGTCGTCCTGGTCACGACCGTCGCCGAGATGCTCGCCGGCGTGCTCGATCCGCGCTTGCGGGCGGGGGACGCCCCGAGCTCCGCGCACGGAGCGGAGCGCGCCTCGCTCATCCCCGGTGCGCAGTCGGAGGCGCGATGACAGCGCTGCTTCGAGGAGGACGAGGAGGACGAGTGGGCCGGGTGCGCCGGGTGCGCCGTTCGCCGGCGTTCATCGCCGGTGCGATCCTCACCGCCCTGCTGATCTCGGTCGCGCTCGCCGCGCCGGTGCTCGCGCCGTACTCGCCGACCGAGCAGCAGCTCACGCAGGGGCTCCTGCCGCCGTCGCCCGAGCACTGGTTCGGCACCGATCAGCTCGGGCGCGACGTGCTGTCGCGCATGCTCTTCGCGGCGCGCACCGACTTCGGCATCGCCGCGCTCGCCGCGCTCGCGCCGTTCGTCGTCGGAGTGGGTGCGGGGCTCATCTCCGGGTACTTCGGTGGCGCCGTCGACTGGGTCGCCTCGCGAGTGACCGACACGGTCATCGCGTTTCCCTTTTATGTCATCGTGATCGCGCTCGTCTTCGCGCTGGGAGCCGGGGCGGGCGGCATCGTCGTCGCGTTCGCGCTCGTCGGCTGGGTGGGGTACGCCCGCGTGCTGCGCGCGATGACGGCAGCACTGCGCGAATCCGGGTGGGTGCGGAGCGCTCGGGGCAGCGGATTCTCCCACGCTCGGGTGCTGCTGCGTCACGTGCTGCCGAACGTGCTGCCGCAGGCTGTCGTGCTGCTCGCCACGGAGATCGTGCTCATCATGGTGGCGATCGTGACGCTCGGGTATCTCGGGCTCGGCATTCGCCCGCCGACTCCCGACTGGGGCACGATGATCGCCGATGCGCAGCCGTTCGTCACGACGCAGTGGTGGCTCGCAGCTATCCCTGGTGCCGGGGTGGTTCTGACGGGTATCGCGCTCTCGCTGCTCGGGGACGGGATCGGCGACCTGCTGCGTGTGCCCGCGACGCAGGGCCGACGCGGGCGGTCTCGGCCCGGTGGTCGGGCCGGTGCTCGCGCTGAGCGACGCGGGCCCGACGCTCCCGGCACTCCCGACACTCCTGGTGCCCGTGAACCGCGCAGCGACGACGCGCTCGCCGCCGGGGCGGTCAGTGTCGTCGGGCTCCGTATCGCCGCCGAGAGCGGTGCGATGCTCGTCGGCAAGCGGGCCGGCATCGACCTCGAGCTTCGCGCGGGCGAGTCCCTCGGCATCGTCGGCGAATCGGGCTCGGGCAAGAGTCTCACCCTCCGCGCGATGCTCGGCATGCTGCCGCGCGGAACGCGTGCGGTCGACGGCGGCGTCGCGGTTGCCGGGGCGGCTGGCATGGTGTTCCAAGAACCGCTCACGGCGCTCGATCCGCTCTCGCGGGTGGGCAGTCAGGTGCGAGCCGCCGTGCAGGCCGCGTCGCCCGGCATCGCACGACGTGCGACGGAGAAGCGGGTCCTCGATCTCCTCGAACAGGTGCGCCTTCCCGACCCGGCACGCATCTCGCGCGCGTACCCGCACGAGCTCTCGGGCGGTCAGCGGCAGCGGGTGGTCATCGCCCTCGCGCTCGCCGGTTCGCCGGAGGTGCTGCTCTGCGACGAGCCCACGACGGCGCTCGATGTGACCGTGCAGCGCGAAGTGCTCGACCTGCTGGGCCGACTGCGCGCGGAGCGCGGGCTCACGCTCGTCTTCGTGTCGCACGACCTCGCTGTGGTGGCGGAGATGTGCGATCGTCTCGTCGTGATGGCGGACGGCGACGTCGTCGAAACGGGAACGGTCGGCGATCTCATCGAAGCGCCGAGGTCGGCCGAGGCGCGCGCACTGCTGGCTGCGGCGCCGTCGCTCCCCGAACTCGCGGCTCCGGCCGAGCCGGCCGTACCGTCTGACCCGTTCGAGCCGTCCGTACCGGACACACCGGTCGCACCGGTTACGTCGGTCACCCATCGTGCGTCCGACTCGGTGCCACGACGCGATGCCCCGGCGCTGCTCGAGGTGCGCGACGCCCGGGTGCACTTCGGCGCAACCAGCGCGGTGGCCGGGGTGTCGCTTCGACTCGAGGCCGGTGCTGCGCTCGGCATCGTGGGGGAGTCGGGGTCTGGGAAGACGACGCTCGCCCGCGCGATCGCCGGGCAGTTGCCGCTCACGGCGGGCGAGGCGCGTCTCGGCGGCGCAGTGCTCGGGACGAAGCGGAGCCGGGCAGAGCTCCGCCGGATCCAACTCGTGCCGCAGGACCCGTATGCGTCGCTCACACCCCGTCGCACCGTGGGCAGCGTGCTCGACGAAGTGCTTCGCGTGCGAGGTGCCGGACCGACTGCGCACGCCGCATCGCGCAACCTCGCGGCAGACCGGAGTATTCGCGTGCGGCAGCTGCTGCACCGGGTCGGCCTCGAGCCCGACGTCGCCGATGCCACTCCCGACCGCCTGTCGGGGGGACAGCGACAGCGGGTGGCGATCGCGCGGGCGCTCGCCGCCGACCCGCAGGTGATCGTCGCCGACGAGCCGACGTCGGCGCTCGACACGACGGCGCGCGCCCGCGTGCTCGAGCTGCTCCGCGACCTCCGCGACGAACTCGGGCTCGGCGTCGTCGTCATCTCCCACGACCTCGGCGTCGTCCACGAACTCTGCGATCGGCTGCTGCTCATGCGCGGCGGCGAGGTCGTGGAATCGGGGGACCGGAGTTTCTTCACTGCGCCGCGCTCCGAGTACGGGCGCACGCTGCTCGCCTCCGTCGCGCGCCTCTGAGGTTCTGCGCGTCGGCGTGTGCAGGATCGTTGCCCGAGCACTGCGCCCGCTTGGTACTCTGCATGTAACAGCCTTCGGAACGACGGCGCCATGGAGGACACATGAACTGGATCGAGCGCCTGCTCGACGGCTCGCTGTTCGATGGCGGCATCTTTTTGATCATCGGCATCGTCGGCGGAGTCCTGCTCCTGATCTCGCTGCTGCTCGACGGCATCTTCGACGCGTTCGACTTCGGTGACGGCCCCCTGAGCCTGACGACCATCGCCGCGTTCACCGCGATCTTCGGGTTCGCGTCGTTCGCGAGCGTCGGGGCGGGCATGTCGACCCCGGTCGCGACGATCGTCGGCGCGCTCTCCGGTCTGCTCGGAGCCGCTGCGGCCTGGTGGCTCTCCCGCGCCATCAGAGGGGCCGAGTCCAACACCGCCGTCAGCGGCACCGATCTGGTCGGGTCGACGGGGGCGGTGGTGCTCGCCATCCCCGCGAACGGCCTCGGAGAGGTCGCCGTCACCCGGCACGGAGAGCGCATCTCGCTCTCCGCGACCGCGGGCGAGCCGGTGCCGAGGGGCGCCCAGGTGCGCATCGTGCAGGTCGTGACGTCGACGTCCGTGCGCGTCGAACCCGTACTCCCCGAAACCCACGCCCAACCGTCAGACCGAACGGAGACGTAATGTTCCTCGCAAGCCCGGCGATCGTCGGCATCTTCGGCGCGGTGATCGCACTCGTGCTGATCGCCCTCGTCATCATCAAGCGATACCGGATCGCGAAACCGGACGAGGCGATCATCGTGACCGGCGGCAAGGGCAAAGAGGTGGTCGACGCCGCCGGGAACAAGGGCCGCGACCTGTCCGGGCAGAAAGTCGTTACGGGCGGCGGCGTCTTCGTCGTGCCGTTCGTGCAGAAATCGTTCACGATCTCGCTGCGTTCGCGCCGGCTGTCGATCACGACGGAGGCCCAGACCACCGACGGCATCACGATGCAGGCGCAGGCGGTCGCCGTCGTCAAGGTCGGCGGAACCCAGGAGATGATCCGGGCTGCTGCTCAGCGCTTCCTCTCGAACTCGGACGAGATCGACGAGTCGACTCAGGAGGTGCTGTCGGGCTCGCTGCGCTCGATCATCGGCGGCCTCACCGTGCTGCAGATCATTCGCGACCGTGCCGTCGTGGCGCAGAGCGTGCTCGAAGCCGCAGAAGAAGCCCTGACCAAGCAGGGCCTCGTCGTCGATACGCTGCAGATCCAGGAGATCCGCGACGGCGCCGACTACATCGCCAATATCGGACGCCCGGAGGCCGCGAAGGTGCGTCAGGCGGCCGACATCGCCGAGACCAACGCCTACCAGGCCTCGCAGGAGGCGAAGATCGCAGCGGAGCAGGTGCTCGTCGACCGCAACCGCGAGCTGAAGCTGCGTCAGGCCGCGGTGCAGGTCGAGACCGATAAGGCGACCGCGCAGGCGTCGGCGGCCGAGCCGCTCGAGCAGGCGATCCAGCAGCAGGCGATCGTCGAGCAGCAGCAGATCACCGCCCAGAAGGAGGTCGCGCTGAAGACCGAGCGGCTGAACGCCGACGTGCGCGCTGTCGCCGAGGCGGAGGCGTACCGCGTCGAAGCGCTCGCGAAGGCGGAGGCGGCGGCTTCGGTGTCGGCCGCGGAGGGTCGTGCGAAGGCCGTCGAGCGCGAGGGCGTCGCGAGTCGCGTGGCGCGTATCGCCGCGGCCGAGGCGCTCGAGGCGGAGGGCCGCGCCGAGGCCGCCGCACTCGAAGCGAAGGGTACTGCTGAGGCGACCGCCATCGATGCCCGCGCCCGCGCGCTCGAAACCCAGTCGCAGGCGGTGCTCGCGCAGGAGCTCATCCACCTCCTCCCCGAGATCGCGACGGAGTACGCGCGCGCGATCGGCGCGATCGAGCACATGACGGTCGTGTCGGCGGACGGCACGTCGAAGGTCGCCGGCGAGGCGATGGGCAATATCAAGGGCCTGCTCGAGATGGCGAAGGACACGGTCGGCATCGACCTCGCCGGCATGCTCAACGGCGCCGTGTCGGGCGGGGCGGCCGGAGCTGCTGCGGGCCGCGCGTCGCGCGACGCGTCAGAGGGACGGCGGGCGGATCGTCGCGCTGACGACCGTCGCGCTGACGACCGCCGAGAGCACGGAGCTGCGGAAGGCGAGCGTGCCGACGCCGACTCCGAGGCCGATCACGCAGATCGCGGATCAGCCGATCGTTTCGACGCTGCGACCGAGTCGGGGCGGGATCGCATCTCGGAGAGCGCCCGTCGGCTCGCGGGAAGCGCGACGGGTGCCGCCTCCGCCGCGGCCGACGCCGCCGACGGCGCGGCCGATGCAGCGAGCGAGGCGGCGAAGTCCGCGGAGGATGCCGCCGAACGCGCAGCCGCGGTTCTGAGTGATCGGGCGCGCGGCTTCGCGGCAGGGTCCCAGTAGGCCCCTCGGGGGTCTCCCTTCTCGACAGTGCAGAATAGGGGCATGCCCTCACGCCACCCGCAGTCGCTGACGTCGGAGGTCGAGTCGGTGCTCGGCCCCGCGCCTGCGGAGTACGGTCAGCCCGAGGTGGTGGTGCTCCGGTTCCGGCGGCACGGGCGCAGGCTCGTGCTGCCGGTGCTGGTGCTCGTGGCGATCGCGGGAGCGGCCGGGTACTGGGTGGGCACCTTCGTGGAGGGGTGGATGAATCTGCTCGCGGCAGGGGGAGCGGTCGCGCTCGCCCTGCTGCTGGGCGTCTTTCCCGTGCTGCGCTGGTTGACGTTTCGCACCACCGTGACCACTCGGCGGGTGATTCAGCGGCATGGGGTGTTCTCGCGGCATCGCAGCGAGGTCTCCTTCGTCCGCATCCGCGAGGTGCGCACTCGGCGCACACTGGCGCAGCGCCTGTTCGGGTCGGGCGACATCGACCTGCACGTCGGTGCGGAGCGCAGCACGATCGCCGATGTTCCGGGGGTGGCCGCGGCCGCGGATGCGCTGCAGGAGCTCGTGGAGCGCAATTACGCGCACGCGACCCGCGTCGAGCGGCGCCTCGGTGATCGGCCTCCCTCGAACGTGAGCTTCACGAATCCGGAGGCGTAGGGCGCGACTCCCGAGGCCTCCTCAGGTGGTGCGCGCGATGAGCACGTCGATGAGTTGGCCTGCGAGCTTCACGAGTCGTTCAATCTCGTTCTCGTCCCGATCGATCCAGCGGCATTCGGGGTCGCCGACCGGCACGAAATTCTCGTGGCGCTCCCACACCATGAGGGTACGCTCGGCGCCCAGCACGTACTGCTGCCACCACACCTGGCGCAGGTAGTGCCGCGGAATGGAGCGCCACTCCTTGTTCGTCGTCTTGATCTCCGCCAGCTCGACGACGCCCGTGCCGCGGAACGCGAGCCCATCGGGCGTCGCGAGGTGCCGGAGATCGGTCTCCGCATGGAACAGGGCCTGGCTCGGTTCGATCTCGTACTCGCGCAGCACCCACGATGCGATCTCGGGCTCCCGCAGCTTTCCGTGCTCCGTATAGACGTTCCCGGTGAAGCGGCTGCCGTGCAGCTTCTCGTGCGCAGCGGCGGCGATGGACCGCGGGGTCGACAGCTTGGCGACGTCGGTGGCGGTGATGCCTCGGGCGCGCGCCCGCATCCAGGCCATGCGATCCGAGCCGTCGGTCACGATGCGCTGGAGATGAACGGGAGCGGGGGCGAACACCCCTCCAGTTTCTCACGGGGCAGCGCGCCCGAGCTGCAACATCAAGGGGGCGCGTCGTGCTCTCCCGTGCTCTGACGAGGGACCGGACCGCGGCAAGGTCTGAGCAATACCGAAGGGTTCGCATAGTTCCCGCACGGGAAAACACTAGTTCCATAGGTTTGAAACATCGAAAACGCGGGTGAGAGCGCTATTCTGATGCGCGAAGTTGTTGATGTCAGGTGAGAGGATCGCTCCGAGCGAATGGAAGCACAAGCACTGCAGCGCGCTGATGGCGGCAAGATCCGCGCACTGGTCGTCGATGATGAGGAGTCGATCACGCAGCTGGTCGCGATGGCCCTGCGATACGAGGGCTGGGAAGTGGATACGGCTGCGACCGGGCAGGAAGCACTCGATTCGATCAGGTCGTTCAATCCCGACGTCGCGGTGTTCGACATCATGCTGCCCGACTTCGACGGGATGCAGCTGCTCTCTCGTCTGCGTTCAGCGGGCGAGATGTTCCCCGTGCTGTTCCTGACGGCGCTCGATTCGGTCGAGGACCGCGTGAACGGCCTCACGGCCGGTGGCGATGACTACGTCGTCAAGCCCTTCAGTCTTGAGGAGCTCATCGCGCGCCTGCGCGGTCTGGTGCGCCGCTCGCAGCTCACGCTCGCGCAGCAGCCGGATCCGGTGCTGCGGGTCGGGGATCTCACGCTCAACGAGGACAGCTACGAGGTCGAGCGCGCGGGCGAGACGATCACGGTCACCAACACGGAGTTCGAGCTGCTGCGCTACCTCATGCGCAACCCGAATCGGGTGCTGTCCAAGGCGCAGATTCTGGATCGCGTGTGGGCGTACGACTTCACGGGGAAGTCGACGGTCGTCGAGCTGTACATCTCGTACCTCCGGAAGAAGATCGACGCGGGCCGCGTCCCGATGCTCCACACGGTGCGTGGCGCGGGCTACATGCTCAAGCCCGTGGCTTGAGCATCGCAAGAGCACCGCTCTTGCGCAGCCCGCGGCGCGGCTTCGCCGCGGCTCACGGAGCGTTGCGAGGAGTGGCGGGCTACATGCGGGGGCCCGTGGCGTAGCGCTGCGGGAGAGCTTGTCTGCCGCGAGCGCGCAGCGAAGGCGGCGGATCCGCAGCACCGTGCTGGCTGGGTCTGGCAGCAACCGCGGCTCGCCGCAGTTGCCGGATGCACGGTGCTGCGGATCCGCCGCCTTTGCGTTCCCTGCAGTGTGATGGTAGAGTCTCCCCTGGCCCAAGACCGCCGGTAGAGTCCGCAAGGATTCCGGAACGTTCGCGAAAGCGAAGACCTGCGCAGGTGCAGAACTCCTTGAGTACGGGATCTCAATCCCGATCTTATGAAGCTCCGTGCATGCGCGCCGGAGCTTTTTTCGTTTTCGGGATTCCCGAGCGAGTTGCTCCGAGCGGCGCGGCCCCCGAGCGGCATCCGCCGCGCGGGTACGACAAGCTAGGGAGCGCCATGGCTACGAAGGACGCTACGGTTACCGATCTTCAGCAGAAGTTTGAAGAGTCGAACGCCGTTTTGCTGACTGAGTACCGCGGTCTCTCGGTTGCTGAGCTGCGGGAACTCCGCGACAGCATCCGCGAGCACGCGACGTACGCTGTGGCGAAGAACACGCTGACGAAGATTGCGGCCAACAACGCCGGGATCACCGCATTCGATGACGAGCTCGCCGGTCCTTCGGCCCTCGCCTTCGTGCACGGTGACACCGTCGCGGTCGCAAAGTCGCTGCGTGACTTCGCCAAGGCACACCCTCTTTTGGTGGTGAAGGCGGGCTACTTCGATGGCAACGCCATGACCGCCGCTGAGGTAGGCAAGCTTGCCGATCTCGAGAGCCGCGAGGTGCTGCTGGCCAAGGCCGCCGGCGCTATGCAGGCTGCTCTGGTCGGTGCTGCACAGCTGTTCGCCGCCCTGCCCGCCAAGGCCGCACGCGGCTTCGGCGCGCTGCAGGAGAAGCAGGACGCGTAAGACTCGGCTCACGCCGGATCGGTTATACAACCCCGCCCGCACGCATGGCGTGAGGGCACACATCAAGGAGAAACATTATGGCTAAGCTTTCCACCGAAGAGCTGCTCGAGCAGTTCAAGGAGCTCACCCTCATCGAGCTCTCCGAGTTCGTCAAGGCATTCGAGGAGACCTTCGACGTCTCCGCTGCTGCTCCGGTCGCCGTTGCTGCTGCTCCGGCTGCCGCTGCTGAGGCCGTCGAGGAGAAGGACGAGTTCGACGTCGTCCTCGAGTCGGCTGGCGACAAGAAGATCCAGGTCATCAAGGTCGTGCGCGAGCTGACCGGCCTGGGCCTCGGCGAGGCGAAGTCGCTCGTTGAAGAGGCTCCCAAGAACGTGCTCGAGGGCGCGAAGAAGGAAGCCGCTGAAGAAGCGAAGGCAAAGCTCGAGGAGGCTGGCGCGGGCGTCAAGCTCGTCTGAGTCGCTTTCGATGAGGCTCGTGCACCGAGTCTGATTTCCTGTGGGGGCAGGTTCGCCGAGAGGCGAACCTGCCCCTGCTGCATGTGCGGCCCTGCTCGGTACGCGGCGGTGAACGATGGAGTTCTTCCGCGGAAAGTGGTAGCTTGTTGCGGCCGCGCCGGTCCTCTCGTAAGACATGACTCCGGCGCTGCCCGGAGAAAGGATCCCCCGTGGCTCTCATCGCCTTGACGCTCCGCCACGCGAGGCAGTACTGGCCGTTCATCGTGGCGGTGCTCGTGCTCCAGCTGCTGTCGACGATCGCCGCACTCTGGCTGCCGAGCCTCAATGCTCAGATCATCGACCAGGGCATCGCGAGGGGCGATACCGGCTTCATCTGGAGCACGGGCGGCACGATGCTGCTCGTGTCGCTCGGGCAGGTTGCGACGGCGGTCACCGCGGTGTACTTCGGTGCGCGCACCTCGATGGGAGTGGGCCGAGATCTGCGCCGTGAGGTGTATCGCAAGGTCGATTCGCTGAGCACGCTCGAGGCGACGAAGTTCGGGGCGGGCACGCTGATCACGCGCGGTACGAACGATGTGCAGCAGATTCAGATGCTGGTGCTCATGACGCTGAACTTCATGGTGACGGCCCCGATCATGGCGGTGGGCGGCATCATCATGGCGCTTCGCGAGGACGCAGGGATGGCCTGGCTCGTCTGGGCTTCGGTCGCGATCCTCGCCGTCATCGTGGGGTTCCTGGTCTGGCTCCTCCTGCCGCTCTTCCGCACGATGCAGACGAGGGTCGACGCCATCAACGGAGTGCTGCGCGAGCAGATCATGGGGATCCGCGTGGTGCGCGCGTTCGTGCGCGAGCGCTTCGAGGTGGATCGCTATGAGCGGGCGAATCGCGATATCACCGAGGTGTCGGTCAAGGTCGGCAATGTCTTCGTGCTCATGTTCCCCGTCATCATGATGGTGCTGCACTTCGCGACAGCCGCGGTGCTCTGGTTCGGCGGTCATCGCGTCGACGACGGCCTGGTGCAGGTGGGATCCCTCACGGCCTTCCTGCAGTACCTGCTGCAGATTCTGATGGCGGTGATGATGGGCGTCTTCATGACGATGATGATCCCCCGCGCGGTCGTCTGCGCTGAGCGCATCCGCGAGCTGCTCGACACGCGTTCGACGCTGTCGTTCCCCTCGACGGAGTCCGTGCCGACGCCGCAGTCGGGCCGCATCGAGTTCGACGAGGTCACGTTCGGATTTCCGGGTGCCGAGAAGCCGGTGATCACGGGGGCGAGCTTCGTCGCCGAAGCGGGGAAGACGACCGCGATCATCGGCTCGACCGGAGCCGGGAAGACGGTGCTGCTCAATCTGCTGCTCCGTCTCTACGATCCTCAGGGGGGCTCGATCACCATCGACGGAGCCCCCATCGACGCCCTCACGCGGGCGCAGTTGGCTGAGACGGTGAGCCTCGTACCGCAGCGACCGTATCTGTTCTCGGGCACGATCGCCTCGAACCTCCGGTTCGGCCGAACCGACGCGAGTGATGAGGAGCTGTGGGAAGCGCTGCGCATCGCGCAGGGCGAGGACTTCGTGCGAGACAAGGAGCTCGGTCTCGACGAGCCGGTGTCCCAGGGCGGCACGAGTGTGTCGGGGGGCCAGCGGCAGCGCCTCTCGATCGCACGGGCGCTGGTCGCGAAGCCGCGGGTGTACCTGTTCGACGACTCCTTCTCGGCACTCGACGTCGCCACGGACGCGAAGCTTCGCGCCGCGCTTCCCGATGCGACGGCCGGTGCGACCACCATTATCGTCGCGCAGCGCGTATCGACGATCACCGAAGCCGACCAGATCCTCGTGGTCGAAGCCGGCGAGATCGTCGACCGGGGCACGCACGCCCAGTTGCTCGACACCAGCGAGGTCTATCGAGAAATCGTTCGGTCTCAACTCGAATCGGCGGAGGCGGCGTAATGGCACGGAAGCGATCCTCAGCCGAGGCGGCGAAGGCGGAAGAGCTCGAGCTGCCCGACGACTACCAGCCCGATAACGACGACTGGACGGGCGGGCAGCCCGTGAAGAAGGCGAAGCACTTCTGGCCGTCCGCGAAGCGCCTGGTCGGGCTGCTCGCTCCCCACAAGTGGCAGTTCACCCTCGTCGTGCTGCTCGTGATCGGGTCGGTCGTGCTCACCGTCATCGCACCGAAGATTCTCGGTCAGGCCATGGATGTCATCTTCAACGGCATCCTCGGCAAGCAGCTGCCGGCGGGCATCACCCAGGAGCAGGCCATCGAGGCGGCTCGCGCGTCGGGCAACGACCAGTTCGCCGACGTGCTGGCCGGCGCCGAGATCGTGCCGGGCGAGGGGATCGATTTCAGCCTGCTGGGCCGGCTGATCCTCATCGTGCTCGGCATGTACCTCGTGGCGTCCGTGCTCATGTGGCTGCAGGGGTTCATCCTGAACCGGCTCGTCATGAAGGTCGTGTACCAGCTGCGCGCGGATATCGAGGCGAAGATCAACCGCCTGCCCCTGAGCTACTTCGACGGCCGCCAGCGCGGCGATGTGCTCTCGCGCGTGACGAACGACGTCGACAACATCCAGCAGGCGCTGCAGCAGGCCCTGTCGCAGCTGGTGCAGTCCCTGCTCATGGTGATCGGGATCGCGGCGATGATGTTCATCGTCTCGTGGCAGCTCGCGCTCATCGCGTTGATCGCACTGCCGTTGTCGGGGATCATCGCGGGTGTGGTCGGCGTGCGGGCTCAGAAGCTCTTCGTCGCCCAGTGGAAGCACACCGGCGACCTGAACGGCCACATCGAGGAGTCGTTCACGGGCCACGAGCTGGTGCGCATCTTCAACCGTGACGCCGACATGCTCGACGAGTTCGACCGGCGCAACGAGGGGCTGTTCGGCGCCGCCTACCGCGCGCAGGCGCTGTCGGGCACCATCATGCCGGCCATGCAGTTCGTGCAGTACCTGAGTTACGTGCTCATCGCCGTCGTCGGTGCGCTGCGCGTGACCGGCGGTCAGATGACGCTCGGCGACGTGACCGCGTTCATTCAGTACTCGCGAGAGTTCTCGCAGCCCATCGCCGAGATGGCGGGCATGGCGAACATGCTGCAATCGGGCGTCGCATCGGCCGAGCGCACGTTCGAGCTGCTCGACGCCGAGGAGCAGGACGTCGACACTGCTTCGGAGCGCCTTCCCGAGCGGACGAGCGGTCACGTGCAGTTCGAAGACGTGTCGTTCAGCTACGAGCCGTCTCAACCGCTGATCGAGGGGCTGTCGCTCGAGGCTCGGCCCGGCCACACGGTCGCCATCGTGGGGCCGACGGGCGCGGGCAAGACGACGCTCGTGAATCTCATCATGCGCTTCTACGAGCTGAACCGCGGGCGGATCCTGCTCGACGGAGTGGATATCACCCACCTGACGAGGGCCGAGCTGCGGAGCCAGGTCGGCATGGTGCTGCAGGATGCGTGGCTCTTCGACGGCACGATCCGCGAGAACATCCGGTACGGGCGTCTCGACGCGACGGACGCCGAAGTGATCGCAGCGGCCGAGGCTACGATGGTCGACCGGTTCGTGCGCCAACTGCCCGAGGGGTACGACACCGTCATCTCGGAGAACGCCTCATCGCTGTCGGCGGGAGAGCGGCAGTTGCTCACGATCGCGCGCGCATTCATCGCGAACCCGTCGCTGCTGATCCTCGACGAGGCGACCTCGTCGGTCGACACCCGCACGGAGGTGCTGGTGCAGCAGGCCATGCGGGCGCTGCGGGCCGACCGCACCTCGTTCGTGATCGCCCACCGTCTGTCGACCATCCGCGACGCGGACACCATCCTCATGATGGAGCGCGGCAGCATCGTCGAGCAGGGCGCGCACGACGAGCTGCTCGCGCGGCGCGGCGCGTACTACTCCCTGTACCAGGCCCAGTTCGCCGGAGAGGACGCCGAGGCGCATGCCGAAGAGCTGTTCGCGGCCGAGGGGCAGATGACGGGAGAACCGCAGCAGGAGACGCGCTGACGGGCGAGGCGACGGGTGATCCGCCCCCGCGTTCTGAGTGAGGCTCATCGTCGGGTAGACTGGTCGGGCTCCCCACGTGGCGCTATCTTGAGGAACTCCCCCAGGTCGGAAACGAAGCAAGGGTACTCGGGCTCTGGCGGGTGCGTGGGGAGTCTTTCGTCTCCGCAGCACGTCTGCGCGGGGAGTGCAGGCGAAGAGTACGATCGGAGCATGCAGTCTTCTGGGGGAGCGGCCGTCATCGGTGCGGGCCCGAACGGGCTCGCCGCAGCGGTCACGCTCGCACGAGCGGGCATTCCGGTCACGGTCTACGAAGCGGCCGAAACGATCGGCGGCGGCACGCGCACGACTGAGTTCGTCGAACCGGGTGTGCTTCACGACGTATGCTCGGCGATTCACCCCATGGCGCTCGCGACCGGATTCTTCCGGGCGTTCGAGATCGAACGGCGCATGGAATTCGTGGTGCCCGAGGCCTCGTACGCGAACCCGCTCGACGGGAGGGCGGGGGGAGGGGCGGATCGCGCGGCGATCGCCTACCACGACCTCGAACGCACGATCGCGGAGCTCGGGCGAGACGGCGACGCCTACGGCCGCTTCTACCGTCCCCTCCTGCAGCAGCTCCCGGGGGTGCTCGACTTCACGCTGGGCGGCGGCATGCTGCGGTGGCCGGCGCACCCGGCCGCGGCGATGATCACCGGCCTCCGCGCGCTCGAGCAGGGCACGCCGCTGTGGAATCTGCGCTTCCGCGAGGCGGCCGCGCCCGCGCTGCTCTCCGGCGTCGCCGCGCACAGCATCGGTCGGCTTCCCAATCTCGCGACCGCGGGGGTGGGGCTGGTGCTCGGCGCGCTCGCGCATACGGTCGGGTGGCCGGTGCCGGTCGGCGGATCCCGCGCCATCACCGATGCGCTCGCCGCGGACCTGCTCGCGCACGGCGGCCGCATCGAGACGGCTCATCCGATCGAGGACGTCCGCGAACTCGATGCGTATCGCGTACGCCTGTTCGACACGTCGGCTCGCGGGTTGGAGCGCATCGCAGGCTCGGCGCTGCCGGTGCGCTACCGGCGTGCGCTGCGCCGTTTCTCCTACGGCGACGCCGCGACGAAAGTCGACTTCGTGCTCGACGGTCCGATTCCGTGGAGCGACCAGCGCATCGCTCAGGCTCCCACCGTGCACGTCGGCGGGAGCCGGCCCGAGCTCGCGGCGTCGGAGCGAGTCGTCGCCTCCGGCGGGCACCCGGCGCACCCCTACGTGTTGCTCGCGCAGACCGCGGAGTTCGACACCGCGCGCAACGCTCCGGGCGTGAACGCCGTGTGGACGTACACGCATGTGCCGAGCGGTTCGACCGTCGACATGGGAGAGCCCGTGATCCGGCAGATCGAGCGCTTCGCCCCCGGATTCAGGGATCGGATCCGCGCGGTGCGGGTGACCACCGCCGATGAGATGTCGCGCTACAACCGCAATTATCACGGCGGCGACTTCAGTGCGGGCGCCATTACGCTGCCCCAGTTGATCGCCCGGCCGACGCTGTCGATCGACCCCTGGCGCACCCCGGGGCGCGGCATCTATCTCGCGTCGTCGTCGACGCCCCCCGGCCCCGGCGTGCACGGGCTGTGCGGGTGGTACGCCGCGAAGTCGGCTCTGCGTCACGAGTACGGGCTGGACGCGCCGGATCTGAGCCTGCTGACGTAACCGTCTGTCCGGCGAGGCGAGCGTGCCGTTTCTCAGACCGTGAGTGAAGGGCGGAACTCCGGTTGCCGGTGCAGTTGCGAAGTGCGTGGGTATCGGCCGCTACCACGACGGATTCGGCGGCGCTCGACGCGGGTGAGATCCCGGGGGTGGGGGAAGATGAAAACATCCATTCACCAGAGGCGATTGCGAAGGAGCGACGTGACATCGACGACACGGGTGATCCACATGGGGCGCAAGGAGCGGCCGAAGCGTAGCGCGCTGTTGCTGCTGATTCCAGGAGTCGCGACGGTGGTGCTGCTCGGCATTCTGCCGCTCTTCATCGTGGCGCGAAACAGCTTTGCGCTCGCCGACGATTATGGCGGCATCGTCGGCGGATTTACGCTCGACAACTACATCAAGCTCTTCGACCCGGTCTACTCGAAAACGATGCTGTACTCGATCGGGCTCGGCCTGCTCAATACAGTCGTGTGCCTCATCATCGGCTACCTGACCTCGTACTACATCGTGTCCCGACCGGAGGGAAGGCAGGGACTGCTGCTGCTGCTCATTATCATCCCGTTCTGGACGGACTTCCTCGTGCGGACGTTCGCCTGGATCACGATTCTGAGCTCCGGCGGGCCGATTGCGGGCATCCTCGGAATTTTCGGAGTATCCGGATTCTCGTTGATCCCCAGCAATGTTGCGGTCGTACTCGGGTTGCTCTACTCGTTCCTCCCCACGGCGATCTTCCCGATTTACGCATCGATGCGTTCCATTGACGGGTCGCTCAAAGAGGCGGCGACAGATCTGGGCTGCAGCTGGTGGGGGGTGCACCGCAGGGTGATTCTGCCCCTGAGCAGCCCGGGCATCCTGGGTGCGGCACTGCTCACCTTCATCCCGACTATGGGAGTCTTCGTGATTCCGGTGCTGCTCGGCGGAGGCAAGGATCCACTCGTCGGCAACCTCATCGTCACGCTCTACACAGAGTTCCGAAATCAGCCGATGGGTGCCGCGGTCTCGATGGTACTGCTCGTCCTCATGCTCATCTCCATGGCGCTCGTCGGACTCGCAATCCGCCGTCCCAGCAAGAAGAAGGGTGCGTGACCCGATGGATCGTCTCGTGAACAGCATTGCTCGCGCGGTGTTCGTATTCCTCTACATCCCCATCATCGCGGTGATCGTCTACTCCTTCAACGCGGCGGGCACCAACACCCGCTTCGAAGGCCTCACGCTGCAGTGGTACGTCGACCTGTTCCAGGATGCAGCGCTCATGCAGACGCTGCGCACGAGCGCCATCGTCGCGGTGATCACCGCGACGGTTGCGGCGATCATCGGGATTCTCTTCTCACTCGGCATCTCCCGCTATCGGGGTCGCGGCAAAACGGCGCTCATCGGGATGATCGCGCTACCGCTCATCGTGCCCGAGATCGTGCTCGGCGTCGCGCTACTCAGCGTGTTCAGCGCGACGAAGCTGCCGCTCGGAATTCCCACCCTCGTACTCGGCCACCTCATCGTGTCGCTCCCGCTAGCCACGCTCGTCATCATGAGCTCGGCCGCGATGCTCGATCCGAGTCTTCCCGAGGCGGCCACCGACCTCGGATGCAACCCATGGCAGACCTTCACCCGCGTCTACCTTCCGCTGCTGCGTCCTGCCGTTGTCGCGGCATGGCTGCTGAGCTTCACGACATCTTTCAGCAACATCGTAATGTCGACGTTCCTGAGCGGCGTCGGGTCGACCACGCTGCCACTCAAGATCTACTCGAGCCTGAAGACCGGCCTCACCCCCAGCATCAATGCGCTCGGCGCGCTGCTGATCCTGCTGACGCTCGTTATCGTGCTCGCCGTCGGCGTCACTCAGATGCGGCGCATCCTCGTGGAGTCTCGCGGCTGAGCCCGCGGCAGATTCCGAATCCCACCTCGCAGTTCCCACATCGAAAGGATCCTTCCATGACGAAGAAGATCACCCTCGCAGCAGTCGGCGTCGTCGCCGCGCTGGCCTTGACCTCGTGCAGTGCCGGCGGAGATGACGGGCCCTCGACCGAGCTCAACGTGTATGCGTGGGCCGACGAAATTCCCCAGTCGGTGTTCGACGCCTTCACGGAGGAGACCGGTATTACGGTTAACGTCGACAACTTTGACAGCAACGAGACCATGATCTCCAAGCTGGCCGCCGGCAACTCGGGCTACGACATCGTCGAGCCGAGTCAGTACGCGGTGCAGCAGCTCGTGGGCCAGGAACTCCTCGAGCCCCTCGATCATGAGCGCATCGAAGGTTTCGACGGTATCGCCGAGAAGTTCGTGAACCCTAGTTACGATCCTGACAACCAGTACTCGGTGCCGTGGGTCTGGGGTACGACCGGGCTGCTCTACAACGAGACCTGCACCGGGGGCGAGGAGATCACGAGCTGGAAATCACTGTTCGATGATAAGTGGTCGGGCAAGATCAACATGCTCGACAACATGCTCGCTTCATATATCGCCGGCCTGCAGGTGAACGGGTACGACGCCGACAGCACTGACGAGACCGAGATCGCCGAGGCCACTGACTCCCTCATCGAACAGAAGCCGCTGCTCGCGGGGTACAACTCCACGAACTACGGCGAGCTCGTCGCGAATGGTGATGTCTGCATCTCTGAGGCATGGGGTGGCACGAGCACAGCGAAGATCGTTGCCGAGAACGACGACGTGCACTACGTGCTCCCCGAGGAGGGCGGCAGCCTGTGGGTCGATGGCCTGTCAATCGCCAAGGGCGCTCCTCACACCGATGCGGCGTACCAGTTCATCAACTTCCTGCTGCGCCCCGAGATCGCCGCGATGGCGACCAACGACGGCGGGCTCGCAAGCGCGAACGCCGATGCCCAGGAGCACGTCGACGATCAGGGCCTTCTGGCTAACGCCGCCGTGTACGCCTCTGACGAGCAGGTCGCCAACGCCGATTTCATCGTCGATCCCGGATCCGCCATGTCGTTCTATCAGGACGGCTGGACGCGAGTGAAGGCTTCCTGACCCCTGCCCGATACGAACGACAAGCGAGATCATGAGCATGAATGACCACCCTGCAGCACACCCCGCAGTCGAAATCCAGGGGATCACGAAGAGCTTCGGCGGCAACCTTGCGGTGCACCCGCTCGACCTGTCGATCGGGGACAACGAGTTCTTCTCCATCCTCGGCCCGTCAGGATGCGGCAAGACAACGCTCATGCGCATGATCACGGGCTTCGAAGCGCCGACCGCCGGGCGTGTACTGCTCGACGGCGTCGACGTCACCGGTGTGCCGACGCGCAATCGCGACTTGAACATGCTCTTCCAGAGCTACGCCCTGTTTCCGCACCTCTCGGTGTTCGATAACGTGGTGTTCGAGTTGCGCGTGCGTCGCACGCCCAAGGTAGAGGCGAACCGCCGCGCGCAGGAGGCTCTTGAGCTCGTGAAGCTTGCGCACCTCGGTGACCGTAAGCCCGACCAGCTGTCGGGCGGCCAACGTCAGCGCGTCGCCCTCGCCCGAGCCGTCGTGTCGGGGCCGAAAGTCGTGCTGCTCGACGAGCCGCTCGGCGCCCTCGATCAGCAGCTGCGCAAGGAGATGCAGTTCGAGCTCAAGCGCATGCAGCGCGAGATCGGAATCACCTTCATCTACGTGACGCATGACCAAGAGGAGGCACTGACGATGTCGGATCGCATCGCCGTGATGTCCGAGGGCGTCGTGCAGCAGGTCGCCGCCCCCGAAGCGATCTACAACGAGCCCGAAACCCGCTTCGTCGCGGGGTTCATCGGCAGCTGCAATCTCATCGACGTCACGGTGCCGGTCGGCGCCGTGGGCGACGAGACTTCAGTCGAGGTGCCGGGCGTCGGCTTGGTTTCAGGTGTGCTTGCGGAGGACGTGCCGAGCGAGCGCCGGGGCACCCTGCTCCTGCGGCCCGAGCGCGTGGAGGTGCGTCGCGATGGCAACGGCATCAGCGGGGTGCTCGAAACCCTCACCTTCCTCGGCGAGGAGTGGCAGGCGCTTCTGCGGGTCGGGGAGCACGCCGTCAAGGTGACGATCCCGAGCCTCGCGCGCGAGCGCGACCTGCCCGGCCTTACTACGGGCGAGTCGCTGCGCATCTCGTGGCGTCCGCAGGACGCGCGCATCGTCGTTCGCTAACTCATCTCCGAACTCAGCAAGGAAGTCCCATGAAAGTCGCCGTCGCTCAGACCTCGCCGGGCATCGATCCGGCCGCCAACTTCGAAACCATCTCGACCTACACCGCGCAGGCAGCTGCGGCTGGCGCCCGTGTCATCGTCTTTCCCGAGGAGGCGATGCTGCTCGCGGATGACGCGATCAAACCCCGCTTCCCCGAACTGCTGGCTGAGATCTGGCCGAAGTTTGAGGTGCTGCTGCGCGAGCTCGCCCAGCAGCACCGCATCACGGTGATCGCGGGCGGGTATGAGCCGAACGGCTCCGATCTGCCGTTCAATACTCTCCTTGCGGTGAGCCCTGGAGGTGTCGAGCTTGCCCGCTACCACAAGGTGCACACTTACGACGCGTTCGCATACCGGGAAAGCGCATACGTGACCCGCGGTTCTCTGCTTCCGCCGATCATCGAGGTCGACGGCCTGCGCGTGGGCATCGCCAACTGCTACGACGTGCGTTTCCCCGAGCTGTTCCGCAGCTTCTCGGATCGCGGCGTCGATGTGATCTCGCTCTCCGCGGCCTGGGTCTCTGGTAAGGGCAAGGAGGCGCACTGGTCGGTACTCACGCAGGCTCGCGCCATCGAGAACGTGAGCTGGTTCCTCGCCGCCGGCACCGTCGGCGAGGATTCGGTCGGGCTGAGCCGCGTCATCGACCCGCTCGGTGTCGTCGTTGCGGAATCCAACGCCCACGACGAGGCGCTGCTCCTCGCCGAGGTCGATGCGTTGCGCCTGGCGCGCGCCCGACAGATGCTCCCCGCGCTCGACAATCGTCGCATTGTGCTCGAATACGCCATTAACTAGAAGGAACCCTCATGTTCTTCCAAACCGGAACCGTTCCCCCCGTGCTCAGCTCCGAGCTGCGCGGGAAGCTCGAACTATTGAGCTTCCCCACGCTCGGACACTACCTCGAAGAGGGATTTGTCGAGCCGGAGGTGCACCGCATCGTGGACTCGGGCAGGCGCACCATCGGCACGGCATTCACAGTGCGTACCACCGCCACCGACTCGACCGCGCTGCACCACGCCGCGGGTTTTATCGAGGCTGGTCACGTGCTCGTGCTCGACACCGGCGGAGATCGCCGTCATGCACCGCTTGGTGAGGTCGTCGCCGCGCAGCTCGCGGTTCGCGGCGCCGCGGGCGCCGTGGTCGACGGCGTGGTCACGGACACCGATGAAATTGCGAAACTTGGCATGACGGTGCACGCGCGCGGCACGAGCATGCTGACGACGAAGTTGCACGGGATCGACGCCGGCGGAGTCAACCTGCCCGTGACCTGCGGCGGTGCCGTCGTGCAACCAGGTGACGTCGTTCTCGCCGATGCGAACGGCGTGCTCGTCGTGCCGCTCGAGACGCTCGAGCGCATCGTCGACATCGCCCTTGCCGATGACGCCGAAGAACCCGAGCTGGTCGACGACCTCCGCGCGGGTAAGCGCCTCGGTGACGTCACCGGCGCGAGCGCGACCGCCGCCGCATTGCTCGCGAGCGACACTCCGCAGTAGTCTCCCGCACCTCGGCTTCCCGAACGCGCCGCCCGGCTTCGCCGAACGATGATGGACGGCGTGGTCGAGTGCGCCCGAAAACCCAACGAAAGGTTCTTCTCTACCATGCTCCTCAAAGCCGCAATCAACGGCGGGCGACCCCGTGCCGAGCACCCCGCAGTACCTCAGACCACCGCTGAAATCGTTGCGGCTTCAATTGCCGCGGTCGATGCAGGCGCCGACGTCGTGCATGCGCACGTCATTACGGCAGACGGTGGCCAGACGATCGACCCCGAAGCCGTCGGTGAATGGGTGCGCGCCATGCGCGCTGCCCGACCTGACGTCGTGATCGGCACGACGACCGGTCTCTGGACGGTCGATTCGCACGCAGAGCGCATGGCGCATGTCGCAGCGTGGCCAGTTGATGCGTTGCCCGACTTCGCCTCAGTGGCGTTCTGCGAAGAGGGCGCAGCCGAAGCCGCCGAGCTCGTGCTCTCGCGCGGCATGATCCTCGAATCCGCGGTGTGGTCGATGGACGACGTTCCCGCGCTGCTCGAGTCGCCGACTCTGCACCGCAACGTGCGCGTGCTCATTGAGCCCGAGACCGAGGATCCCGAGCTTGCCGTAGCGCAGTGCCGCGAGATTTCGGCGGTGCTGCGCGAAGCCGGCGTGAAGGCACCCATTCTGTATCACGGCTATGACGAAACCGTGTGGTCAGTGGTCGAGGCCGCGATTGCGGACGGGTGTGAGATGCGCATCGGTTTCGAGGACGGCGTGACGCTGCCCGACGGATCGGCGCCCGCAGACAACGCCGAGCTCGTGCGCGCAGTGCGAGCGCTCGAAGCGGGCTGATCGCGGTATCTCCTGCGACTTTTCGCTGTGTACCTGGAGCGCCTCGGGGCCGCCGAGGGCGCCTCCCGACTCGCTCAATGCGGAAGCGGTACGCTCGAAGTCGAATCGGGGGAGGCGCGATCGCATGGTGGATGATCTGGATCGACGACTGATCGAGCTGCTCGCGCGAGACGGACGCCGCTCGTTCGCATCGCTCGCCGAGCATCTCGGGGTCGCGCAGTCGACCGTGCGCACCCGACTCGCGAAGCTCGAGGACGACGACGTGATTACGATCGTTGCACTCTGCAATGCGCTGCTGCTCGGGCACCAGGTCGTTCGGCTGCTGCTGCGGGTGCGCAACCTCACGCCTCGCTCGGTCGCCGATAGTTTGTCGGGAATCAGCCAGATCAACCACATCGCGCTCGTCGCGGGGTCTCACGACATCTATCTCGAAGCGACATGTCGGGATCAGCCGCGCCTCATTGATTTGATGGACGAAATCAGGCGCCATCCGGGTGTGGCCTCGATCCAGCCGATCATCGTCACGTCGCTCGCCAAGGACTACACGTGGGAGGGGTTGCGAGGAACCGCAGGGCAGAGCATCAGCGACCCAAACGGGTAGTGGGGAGCGGGTCGCTCAGCTTGAGGTGCCTCGGGCGATGCTGCGCGGTGACGGTTCTCGGAAGCCCTGCCAGAGATAGGTGTCCTTCTGCACTTCGAGCACGGTGAGCGTCTCCACTTCGGAGATGCCGCGGATGCGCCGCAAATCTTGGAGCACGATGCGCCCGAGCGCTTGGGCGTCTTCCGCGACAACGTCGAGAATGATGTCGTAGTAGCCGAGTGCGCACGCCACATACTTGATCTGCGGATGGTCAGCGAGCTGCTCGGCGACGCGTGCCACGGGCACCTCTGCGACGCGAAGTCCGACATGAGCGGCGATGCCACCGATCTTGGTTTCGTCATACATACCAGCGACGTAGATGATGCCGAGCGAGACCAGCCGATTGTAGCGCTGACGAATCGTTGGTTCGGTGTAGCCGAGGCGTCGCCCGATTTCGGAGAACGACCTTCGGCCGTCGACGCGGAGCTGGTCGATGATGTCGCGATCCGCGTCGTCGAGCAGCTGATCGTCCCCTCCGGCAGCTGCGTCCATGCAGCCCAGTCTACTCGTGCCGGCTCCCGCAGGAATGTCGAAGGCCGCCGGTAGCATGGTGGCGTGGTTGCCGCACTCTATCGCCGATACCGGCCAGAAGCATTCTCCGAGATGATCGGGCAGTCGCAGGTCACCGAACCGTTGATGACGGCCCTGCGCACCGGTCGCATCGGGCACGCCTATCTGTTCAGCGGGCCGAGAGGGTGCGGGAAGACGACGTCGGCGCGCATTCTGGCGCGGTGCCTGAATTGCGCGGAGGGTCCGACGGATTCGCCCTGCGGCGTGTGCGAGAGCTGCGTCGAGCTCAGCCGTGATGGGGGCGGATCGCTCGACGTCGTCGAGATCGACGCCGCGAGCCACGGCGGCGTCGACGACGCTCGTGATCTGCGCGAGCGGGCGGTGTTCGCGCCGGCGCGCGATCGTTTCAAGATCTTCATCATCGACGAGGCGCACATGGTCACGCCCGGCGGCTTCAATGCGCTGCTCAAGATCGTCGAGGAGCCCCCGCCGCATGTGAAGTTCGTGTTCGCCACGACCGAGCCCGACAAGGTGATCGGCACGATTCGTTCGCGGACGCACCACTATCCGTTCCGGCTGATCGCGCCCGGCACGCTCATCGACTACGTGCAATCGCTATGCGACAGCGAGGGCGTGCAGGTCGAGCCGGGCGTGCTCCCGCTCGTCGTACGCGCGGGCGGCGGCTCGGTGCGCGATACGCTCTCGATTCTCGACCAGCTCATCGCGGGCTCCGACACGGCACTCGTGACTTCGGAGCGCGCCGCGGGGCTGCTCGGCTTCACCCACGCGGAGCTGCTCGATGATGCGGTCGCGGCGTTCGGGGCGCATGACGCCGCGGCGGCCTTCCGCGCGGCGGATCGGGTGGTGCAGACGGGGCAGGATCCGCGGCGATTCGTCGAGGACCTGCTCGAACGGCTGCGCGACCTCATCGTCGTGAACGCCACGACGGTCGACGGCGCCGCGGCCATCTTCCGCGGTGTGCCGCAGGACCAGCTCACGCGCATGTTCGAGCAGGCCCGCGCTTTCGGGCGGGGCGAGCTGTCGCGCATCGCCGATGTGGTCAGCGGTGCGCTCGACAAGATGGCGGGCGCCACGGCGCCGCGCCTGCAGCTCGAGCTCATGATCGCGCGCGCCCTGGTGCACGCGACGCAGGCCCCGGAGGAAGCGCAGGAGGCCCCAGCTCCGATCCCTGCACGTTCCGCCCCTGCGACGCAGCCTGCTGCACCTCAGTCCGTTGCAACTCAATCCGCTGCAAGTCAGTCGGCTGCGCCGGAACCCGCGGCGAACCAGTCGGCTGCGCAGCAGCCGGCGTCCGACCCGATGGCCGCGCTCGCGGCGGCCCGAAGCGCTGCGGTCGAGCAGACCGATTCGCGCGCCCCCGCCGTCCCGGCGCCGGATCAGAGCACCCCGAATGCGGCGCAGACGGCGGCCTCGATTCGTGAGTTCCTGTCGCAGGACGATCAAGCGGCGCGCACCGCAGAGGCCGGGCCGACCCCTGAAGCCGGGCCGACCGCTGGCGTCGCGCCCACCGCGGGCGCCGCGCCGCACCCGAATGAGGGCGCCGCGAAGTTCGGTCGACCGATCTCGGCGGTGCTCAGCTCGGCGCAGATCGAGAGCATTGGCAGCGATGCTCCGGCTCCGGCTCGAGCTCCGGCACAGCCGACCGCACAGGCCGAAGGGCCGCGTTCCGCGCAGCCAGCCGCGGAATCGGAGACGGCCGCAGCGCCGATGTCGTCTTCGGCACCGGCGTCTCCCGCTCCGGGAGACGCCGCTCCTGGAGCGTCCGTTGACCCGGCGGGCTCGGAGTCGGGCGATGAACCCTCTGGCGGGTACGAAGACCTCATGGACGTGTGGCCCGATCTGCTCGAGGAGCTGCTCGAGCTCGATCGCGAGGCCTGGAATGCCGTGCGTCCAGTAGCTCCCCTCGCGCTGGAGGGCGACGTGCTCACGGTCGGTCTCGCGTCGGAATCCGACCTCGCCGCGTTCAAAACCACGGGTGCGGGCCCGCTCCGCGAGACGATCCTCTCCGCCATCGGAATCAGCGTGAAGTACAAGCCGAAGCGCATGCCCGCGGGTGAGGGAGGTGCCGGTCACGGCACGGCCCGAGAACCGGCGCCCGCCGCCGACGCAGAGGAGCCTCATCAAGCGGGCCCATCCCGTGAAGCGGCTGCAGCACCCTCCGTCCCCGACACAGGAGGAGGCGCCGCGCCGGAACCGGACACCGACGACCCGATGGTTCGGGCAGCAGCACGCTTGAGCGGGCTCGGCCCCGCGCTCGCGGCACCCGCCTGGGCGGAGCTGCCACCCGAACCGGTCTCGGCCGCAGAAGACACCCCTGCGGTGCGCACACCGCCCGTCACGGCATCCGCGCCGCCTGCGCCCGTCACCGACGCGACACCAGACTCCGTCGCGGCACCGACGTCCGCTGCGGCCCCCGCTCCGGCACCCGACGCAGCTCCCGCTGCGGCGATGCATACTGCAGAGGGCGCGGAGCAGGTGGACACGGAGCAGATGCCCGCCGCTGCAGAGGCCGAAACGGAGTCGAACTCGACGCGTTTCGCCGATCCGGCCTCGTTCGGCGACCCCTATGCCGATGACCCCGGCGACGGGCCCGACGACGCGGGGGAGGGGGATCCGTACGCGGAGCACGCCTCTGCGTCGGCATCCGCTCCGGCTCCGGCCCCGAACCCGGCTCCGGCTCCGGATCCGGCCTCGAACTCTGCTTCGGCTCAGGCTCCGACGGCGGGTTCTGCTCCTGCCCCGAACCCCGCTCCCGCATCGACAGCGGGCCAGAGCGCACGGCCCGCATTCACGCGCTACGGCGAAGCGGTCGTGCGCGAGGTACTCGGAGCGCGCTTCGTCGAGGAGCGTCCGCTCCCGCCGCGGTGAGCGGCCCGGCAATGTCGCGACTAAGGTGTGTGCTGAACGGCGCACGTCACGTCGTCAATACGAGGAGGCACCACCGTGTACGACGGCATCGTTCAAGACCTGATCGACGAGTTCGGCCGGTTGCCGGGCATCGGCCCGAAATCAGCGCAGCGCATCGCGTTCCACATCCTGCAAACGCAGAACTTCGACGTGTCGAGGCTCGCCGAACTCCTCGGCGAGGTGCGCGAGAAGGTGCGCTTCTGCGAAGTGTGCGGCAACCTCACGGAGCAGGAGCGCTGCTCCATCTGCCGCGACCCGCGACGTGACGAGAGCCTCATCTGCGTCGTCGAAGAACCGAAGGACGTGGTGGCGATCGAACGCACGCGCCAGTTCCGCGGCCTGTATCACGTACTCGGCGGCGCCATCAGCCCGATCGACGGCATCGGCCCCGATGATCTCAGCATTCCCGCGCTCATGCGGCGCATCGGTGAGAACCAGGTGCAGGAAGTGATCATCGCGACCGACCCGAACCTCGAAGGCGAGGCCACCGCTGCGTACCTTTCGCGGTTGCTCACGACCATCGAGGTTCCGGTCTCGCGGTTGGCGTCGGGCCTCCCCGTGGGGGGAGACCTCGAATTCGCCGACGAGGTGACGCTCGGTCGCGCCTTCGAGGGCAGACGTAAAGTGGAGTAACCGGTGACATCACCCGAACCCCTGGTCCGGTAGACTGAGCGTTCGGCTCGGATATTCAGGAGGAACCCGCGTGGCGTTGATCGTGCAGAAATTCGGGGGCTCGTCCGTAGCCGACGCTGAGAGCATCAAACGCGTCGCCAAGCGCATCGTCGAGGCACGCCGCGGCGGCAACGAGGTCGTCGTCGCCGTCAGCGCCATGGGCGACACCACCGATGAACTGCTCGAGCTCGCCGACGCGTGCACGCCGATTCCGGCTCCCCGAGAGCTCGACATGCTCCTCACCGCGGGTGAGCGCATCTCGATGGCTCTGCTCGCCATGACCATCAAGGGCATGGGAATCGAGGCGCTCTCGTTCACCGGCAGCCAGGCCGGCATGATCACCACGGCCGAGCACGGCTCCGCCAAGATCGTCGACGTGACCCCCGGCCGCGTGCGCGAGGCCCTCGACCAGGGTGCCGTGGCGATCGTCGCCGGCTTCCAGGGCTTCAGCAGAGATTCACGAGACATCACCACCCTGGGCCGTGGCGGATCCGACACGACCGCGGTCGCACTCGCCGCCGCCCTCGGGGCCGACGTGTGCGAGATCTACACCGACGTCGACGGCATCTTCACCACCGATCCCCGCGTCGTTCCACTCGCCCGCAAGATCGACGCCATCACCGCGGAGGAGATGCTCGAACTCGCGGCCTCCGGAGCGAAGGTGCTTCACCTGCGCGCCGTTGAATACGCGCGCCGTCATGGCGTCGTGCTGCACGTCCGCTCATCGTTCTCCGACGAGCCGGGCACCATCGTCTACGACCCCGCCAAGGGGCATCCGAAGGGAGATCAGGTGGAAGAGCCGATCATCACCGGCATCGCCGCTGAGAAGAGCGAAGCGAAGGTCACCGTCGGCGGCGTGCCGGACATTCCGGGCAAGGCCGCGCAGATCTTCGAGATCGTGGCGAAGACGCACGCGAACATCGACATGATCGTGCAGAACGTCTCAGCAGCGCAGACCAACCGCACCGACATCTCCTTCACCGTGCCGCTCGGCGACGGACGCAAGGTGATCGAAGCGCTCGAGGCGGAACGCGAGTCGTTGGGCTTCGAGAGCCTGCAGTACGACGACCAGATCGCCAAGGTCGCGGTCGTGGGCGCTGGGATGCGAACGAGCACCGGCGTCTCGGCGCAGCTCTTCCGCGCGCTCTACGAGGCCGACATCAACATCGAGATGATCTCGACGTCCGAGATCCGCATCTCGGTCGTCACGCGCGCCGATCTGCTCGACAAGGCGGTTCGCGTGCTCCACACCGCATTCGGCCTGGACGCGGACACCGAAGCAACGGTGTACGCCGGCACCGGCCGGTAGTCTCCCCGGCGAAACACAGAACAGGATCTCGAAACACATGGCTGCACAGCAGGGACTCTCGGTCGCCGTCGTCGGCGCAACCGGTCAGGTGGGCGCGGTGATGCGCCGTTTGCTCGATGAGCGCGACTTCCCGATCGCGAGCATCCGCTTCTTCTCGAGCGCGCGCTCGGCGGGATCGACGCTCGCCTTCCGCGGCGAGGACATCGTCGTCGAAGACGTCGCCACCGCCGACAAGAGCGGCATCGATATCGCGCTCTTCTCCGCCGGCGGAGCCGCATCCAAGCAATACTCCCCGGAGTTCGCGGCCGCGGGCGCGATCGTCATCGACAACTCGAGCGCCTGGCGTCTCGATCCCGAGGTGCCGCTCGTCGTCAGCGAGGTGAACCCTCACGCGATCGCCGAGGCGCGCAAGGGTATCATCGCGAACCCGAACTGCACCACGATGGCGGCGATGCCCGTGATGAAGGCGCTCGACGCCGAGGCGGGGCTCGAGCGACTCGTGGTGACCACGTTCCAGGCCGTCTCCGGTTCGGGTCTCGTGGGCGCCCGTGAGCTGGCCGGTCAAGCAGAGGCGGCCGTGCAGTCGGGCAGCCTCGAGCAGCTCGTGCACGACGGTGAGGCTATCGACTTCCCGGCTCCCGAGGTCTACACCAAGACCATCGCGTTCAATGTGCTTCCGCTCGCCGGTTCGATCGTCGAAGACGGCGAGGGGGAGACGGACGAGGAGAAGAAGCTCCGCAACGAGAGCCGGAAGATCCTCGAGCTTCCCGAACTCCGGGTGGCCGGAACGTGCGTGCGCGTTCCCGTGTTCACCGGTCACTCGCTGTCGATCAGCGCGGAATTCTCGCGCGAGATCACGGCCGACCGCGCCCGCGAGGTGCTCGCAGAGGCCCCGGGCGTCGAGCTGAGCGACGTTCCCACTCCGCTCGAGGCTGCGGGAAAGGATCCCTCGTTCGTCGGGCGCATTCGCGCCGACCAGTCCGCCCCCGAGGGGCGCGGCCTCACGCTCTTCATCTCGAACGACAACCTCCGCAAGGGCGCCGCGCTGAACGCGGTGCAGATCGCGGAACTCATCGCGCAGCAGCGCGCAGCGTAACCCGCTCGCTGCACAGCGGAGGCCCCGGGAGTCGTGAGAACGAACTCCCGGGGCCTCCGCTCGTCTGGGCGAATGCGCCCGACGAGCATCGACTACGGCGACTCGAGGGTGAGCAGCGAAGCTTCGGGGCGGCACGCGAACCGCACCGGAGCGTAGATCGAATTGCCCAGGCCGGCGCTCACGTTCAAGAACGCCGCGCGGTGCGCATCGAACCAGACGCTCAGACCCCGCGCCTGCTCCGTCGGGAGATCGCAGTTCGCGGTGAGTGCGCCGACGCCCGGTACGCGTACCTGACCTCCGTGCGTGTGGCCGGCGAAGATCACGTCTGATCCCTCCGTCAGAAGCGCTCCGAGAGCCTCCTGGTAGGGCGCGTGCACGACGCCGAGGCGCACGGATGCAGCATCATCTCCGTCACCGTTCTCCCCCTGCGAAGACAGCGCTGCGGCGGCGGCGCGCATCCGGTCGGGGTCGTCATATCGAATATGCGGGTCGTTCAAGCCGAGCAGCTCGACTCGGCTCCCGCGGATCGTGAGCCGAGTCGCGCTGTTGTTGAGATCGATCGCCCCCAGATCGGTGAGCGCGCGGGTGATCGCGACATTGTCGAGATCGGGCGTGCGCGTGCTCCGTCGACTCGGCTCGAGCAGGTACTTCATCGGGTTCTTGAAGAGCGGGCCGTAGTAGTCGTTCGAACCGTGCACGAACACCGAAGGCGTGTGCGCCACCAGCGGCCGCAGCGCATGCACCAGGGCCGGCAGAGCCTCGCGGTGACCCATGAGGTCGCCGGTGAGCACCACGAGGTCCGGGCGCAGCTCGGAGAGCGAGCGGACCCAATCGACCTTCTGCGCCTGCCAGGGCGCGAGATGCAGATCGGAGAGCTGCAGGACGCGGATCGGGGTTCGCGCCTCGGGGAGTACCGGCAGCGCGTGCCTGCGCACCGTGAAGAGCCGTCGCTCGATGAGGGTGGACCAGGTCAGTACGCCGACGGCGGCCGCTCCGAGAACGGCCGCCGTCGAACGTGCGGGATGCGAAGTCAAGCTCAGTCCTTCTTGCTGCAGGCGAGGGTCAGCGTCACCGTATCGCTCCGGTTCGCCTCGCTGCCGCTATCGGGGCTCACCGAGAGCACCTTGTTCGACTTCGGATTCGAGCTGCTGCCGGAGCCGCAGGTGAACTCCACACTGCCGAACCCGGCACCGTTCAACGCGGACTTTGCATTGTTGCCGGTCTGCCCGACGAGGCCGTCCGGAATCTTCGAGGCTTTCCCGTTACTGCTGTAGAGCGTGACGCCGGAGCCGAGCCCCACGGACGCCCCTGCTTCAGGATCCGTCCGCGCCGCACGTCCCTCGGACTCGGCCGAGTCGACGTCACCGCCGTCGCTCACCGAGAAGCCGAGCTGCGTCAGCATGTCGGTCGCTTCCTCGATCGACTTGCCCTTCACATCGGGCACGGAGACCATGGTCTGGCGAATCGCGGCCTCATCCGGCTCAGGGAAGGCTTCCCCGCCGTACTTGGCATCCGCCGTGTTCATGATGGCGGGCCAGATCGTCTGATCCGCATACATCAGGTTGCCGAAGCCCATGGTCGAAACACGCGCGCAGGTGTCGGGGTTGTTCGGGTCGCTGCAGAACGGATCCGCGTTGCCCACCCAGGTGGCGGTTGCGACCTTCGTGCTCGCACCGACCGTCCAGTTGTCGATCACGTCGTCGGTGGTACCGGTCTTGGCGAGGTGCGGCACGCCGGTCGACGACAGAGCGTGGTCGGCGAGCCCTCGGGTCACGGCGTTCTCCAGGGCGAATGCCACACCTGCGGCCACCTCGGGTGCGATCGCCTGCGAGCACTCGCTCTTCGTGAAGGGCACCTGCTCGCCGGCGTCGTCGACGATCGACTCGATCGGCACCGGGGTGCAGACGGTTCCGTCGCCGGCGAACGCGCCGTACGCCGCAGCCATGGTGATCGGTGCGATCTCGTCGACGCCGCCGTAGGTGTTCGAGGGCACCATGGAGAGGTCGCGGGGGCTGTTCGAAAGCGTCGGGACCTTCGTCTTGCCGAGCTGATCCGGCGGCGCCATCCCCTGGTCGATCTCCTCCTGCGACCATACGGGCAGGTCGGAGGCTCGATGGATGCCGAGCGAGCGAGCCATCTCGAAGGTGCCGCAGAGATCCATCTTCTGCTGCATCGACACGATGCCGCCGTTGATGGAGTTCGCGATGGTCGTGAGCACCGACTGATTTCCCTTGATGCCCTCGTTGTCGTTCGAGAAGTCGAACGTGCCGTAGCTGTAGACGCCGTCCGGCATGCAGCTCGCGGGGAACGACTGCAGGGGCACGCCCTTGCGGCTGTTCACGTTGACGATGTCGCGCACCGAGTGGCCCGTGCGAATCCACTCGGCGAGCGTGATCGGCTTGAAGGTCGACCCGACCTGGAAGCCGCTCGAGCCGCCGAGCTCCTCGTCCGTGTTGTAGTTCACGGTCGTGTACTCGGGGTTCTCCTTCAAGAACGACTCGGCGTTGTTGAACGGCCGGTTCTGAACCATGGCGCGCACCTTGCCGGTGCCGACCTCGACGCTGCTCGATGCCGATCCGACCTTGATGCCGTCCATCAGTGCGGGCACCGTGTTCCGCGTCGCCTCGTTGCCGGCGGCCTGCATGTCGAGATCGATCGTCGTGTAGATCTTGTAGCCGCCGCGGCTGAAGTTGAACTCGCGCTCCGTCGGCGTATCGCCGAAGTTGGGGTCGGCCTTGATGTACCGCTGCACGTAGTCGCAGAACGCTCCGAGCCCGTGATTCTGCTCGGCGACGTTGCATCCCTGCACGCGCGGGGTGATGTTCGGGGTCACTGCCGTCGCGAAGGCCTCGTCGTACTGCGCCTGCGTGATCTTCCCGTGGCTGAGCATGCTCTTGAGGATCTTGTTTCGGCGCTCCGTGTTCGCCGGAATGTTCTCCTCGACGTCGATCTGCAGCTCCGACGGATTGTTCACGATCGCGACGAGGCTCGCAGACTCGGCGAGCGTCAGATCCGCAGAGGACTTGCCGTAGTAGTACTTCGCCGCCGACTCGATGCCGTAGATCTGGCGGCCGAACAGCGCGATGTTCAGGTAGCCCAGCAGGATCTCGTCCTTCGGGTACTTCTTCTCGATGGAGATCGCGTACTTCATCTCCTTGAGCTTGCGGTCCACATCCTGGCGCATCGCATCCTCGTAGGCCGCCTCCTGCGCCTCCTTATCGGGGATCGCGATGGCCTCCTGGATGAGCACGTTGCGCACGTACTGCATGGTGATCGTCGAGGCGCCCGAGAGGTTCTGCCCCGCGGCGTTCTGCAGCACCGCGCGCGCAGTCGCGAGCACGTCGACGCCGCCGTGGGTGTAGAAGCGCGGATCCTCCTCGGCGACCGCGGCGTCCTTGACGAACTGCGGAATCTGATCCCAGCTCAGGGTCTCGCGATCCTGATCGTAGAACGTCGCGATCTCGATGTGCGAACCATCGTTCGCGGTCGCGTAGATCGTCGACGGTTCGGCGAGCTTGCCCGGATCGAGGTGGTCGGGCAGGCTCTCGAAAATGCCGACCGCCGATTTCGTCGCGGTACCGCTGAGGGCGACGACCGGAGTCACCGCTGCGGTGAGGAGCACGCCGGCGATCACGCTCATGGCGAGCGCGCCGAGGAGCCCCGCGAGGGCCCCTCCTGCGGTGCGCGGCTTCTGCGAGCGCACGCGCGAAGACTGAGATGTCTGACGGGTCATAGAATCAAGGGTAAGCGACGTAGCTGACAAAACAGCAACGCGCCGTCCGCGCTGCGACGACGCTGCTCGTCCGTATGCGCTGATGACCGTCAACCGAGGGAGATCCGCACGTGAGTGAATCCACCGAAGCCGCCCCGACCTGGGAGTACTTCGTGACGCCGCTGCTGCTGCACAACGAGGCGCAAATTCTGAACAACTGGGGTTCCCAGGGCTGGGAGCTCGTGCAAATCATCGAGGGCCCCGCAGGCGGCAACGTCGCGTACATGAAGAAGAGGAAGGCCTGACATGGCATCTGTGATCGAGGATCGGCTGCGCGAACTGGGGTACGAGGTTCCCGAGGTCGCTGCGGCGGTGGCCGCGTACGTTCCGGCACTGCGCGATGGCGACTACGTCTACACGGCCGGCCAGCTGCCGTTCGTGAACGGCGCTCTGCCCGAGACCGGCAAGGTCGGCACAGGGGACGGGTTGGTATCCCCTGAGCGCGCCGAGGAGCTCGCTCAGCTCTGCGCGCTCAACGCCCTCGCGGCAGCGCGCGGAGTCATCGGATCTCTCGACAAGATCTCCCAGGTCGTGAAGGTCACGGCCTTCGTGGCGTCCGATCCGTCATTCACCGGGCAGCCCGCGGTGGCGAACGGCGCCTCCATGTTCCTCGGGCGCGTGTTCGGCGACCTCGGCATCCACGTGCGCTCGGCCGTCGGCGTCGCGGTGCTCCCGCTCGACGCGCCCGTCGAGATCGAGTTCGTGTTCAAGGTGCAGGACTGACACGGCGAACGAACGACGCTGATACGCGGCAGAGGCCGGGAACCCGTCTTGGGTGCCCGGCCTCTGCCGTCTCGCTGCGGTCTCAGGCGCCGCGTTCGCTGCGCACGCGATCCGAGATCGTCTGCATCACCGACGTATCCGCGAGCGTGGTCGTGTCGCCGACCTCGCGTCCCTCTGCGGCGTCCTTCAGAAGTCGCCGCATGATCTTTCCCGAGCGGGTCTTCGGGAGCTCGGAGACGATGAAGATCTGACGCGGGCGCGCGATCGCTCCGATCTGGGCGGCGACGTGCTTCTTCAGCTCGGGCTCCGCCTCCTCGAGCGACAGGATGCTCTGCTGGGACTTCAGGATCACGAAAGCCACCACCGCCTGACCCGTCGTCTCGTCGTCCGCACCGACCACCGCGGACTCCGCGACCGCGTGGTGCTCGACCAGCGCCGACTCGATCTCGGCGGTCGACAGGCGGTGGCCCGAAACGTTCATGACGTCGTCGACGCGGCCGAGCAGCCACACGTCGCCGTCATCGTCGAGGCGGGCGCCGTCGCCGGCGAAGTAGCGGTCGCCGAACTTCGCCCAGTAGGTGTCGATGAAGCGCTGATCATCTCCCCAGATCGTGCGCACCATCGAGGGCCAGGGGCGCTGCACGACGAGCAGGCCGCCCTGACCCTTGTCGACGGGCTCGCCGTCCTCTCCGACGACCGTCACGGAGATGCCGGGCTGGGGCACCTGCGCGCTGCCCGGCTTCAGAGACGTCAGCCCGGGCAGCGGCGAGATCATGATCGCGCCGGTCTCCGTCTGCCACCACGTGTCGACGATCGGTGCAGTACCCGCGCCGATGACCTCCCGGTACCAGCGCCAGGCCTCCGGGTTGATCGGCTCGCCGACGGAGCCGAGCACCCGGATCGATGAGAGATCGTACTGCTCGGGAACCTGGCGCCCCACCTTCATGCAGGCGCGGATCGCGGTGGGGGCGGTGTAGAAGATCGTGACGCCGTACTTCTGGATGATGGACCACCAGCGGCCCCAGTCGGGCGTCTCGGGAGTGCCCTCGTAGATCACCTGCGTCGCGCCGTTCGCGAGCGGCCCGTAGACCACGTAGCTGTGGCCGGTGATCCACCCGATGTCGGCCGTGCACCAGTAGACGTCGGTCTCGGGCTTCAGATCGAACACGTCGCGATGCGTCGTCGAGACCTGCGTGAGATACCCGCCGGAGGTGTGGAGGATGCCCTTCGGCTTTCCGGTCGTCCCCGAGGTGTAGAGGATGAAGAGCGGGTTCTCGGCGGGGAAGCCCTGAGCTTCGTGCTCACCGTCGAAGGCGGTGATCTCGCGGTGCCACCACAGGTCCCGATCCTCGTCGAACGCGACCTCGTTGCCGGCGCGTTCGACGACGAGCACGCGAGAGACCGTGCTGCCGCCGCCGTTCAACGCGAGCGCGTCGTCGACGGTCGGCTTCAGGGCCGACACGCGGCCCTTGCGCCAGCCGCCGTCCGCGGTGATCACGAGGCGGGCCTCGGCGTCGTCGATGCGTGCGCGCAGGCTCTCGGCGCTGAAGCCGCCGAACACGACGGAGTGCGCGGCGCCGAGTCGTGCAACGGCGAGCATCGCGATGACCGTCTCGGGAATCATCGGCATGTAGATGGCGACGCGATCGCCCGCCTCGACGCCGAGGCTCGTGAGCATGTTCGCGGCCCGCTTCACCTCATGGGTGAGCTCGGCGTAGGTCAGGGTGCGGGTGTCGCCCGGTTCGCCCTCGAAGTGGAGCGCGACCCGATCACCGTTGCCGGCGGCGACGTGGCGGTCGAGGCAGTTCGCCGCCACGTTCAGCTCGCCGTCCTGGAACCACTTCGCGAACGGCGGATTGGTCCAGTCGAGCACCTCGGTGAACGGCTTCGTCCACTGCAGGTTCTGCGCCTGTTCAGCCCAGTACCCCTCGGGATCCTGCGCAGCCTTCCAGTAGACGGACGAATCGGTGACGTTGGCCTGCTCACGGAACTCGGGACTCGGAGCATAGGTCTCCGGGGTCTCTCCCTCGGGGAGGTGGTGGCTTTCGATACTGCCGGTCTGATCGCTCATTGACGCCCTTATCTTCGATCGATTCCCGGGGCGATCGCTCGCTCCCGGCCCCTCAGTGACGCTCGGGATCCGTACGCTCCCGAAGCGCAGATCCAGGCTATACCTTTCGCCCGATTCGGTTCACCCTGCCGTCCAGTGCGCCGTTCGCTTCGCCGCTCACAGTGGTGTAGACGCCGGGTCTTCTCGCGTGTACGCACAGATTTCCCCTCGCGCACTTCTGCTTCGGAGGATCCTGCTCGGATAGGACCATGCCCTCCGCAGCGATTCCGGATCACCCGCCGTCCGTCGGCCCTGCGCACCCGGTGGCGACGCGATCGGCGGCGCTCAACCGCGCGGCGAGGCGTTCGTTCGGGGGCCTGCTGCCGCTGCTCGACGACCCCGAGCTCCGAGACCTCGTGGTGCAGGTGCGCGACGGCGCAGCGCGACTCTGGTTGGACCGCTCCGGCGCGCTGCACGAGGTGCTCGACTGGGAGGCCGACCCGGAAGCCGTGCATCGTCTGGCCACCGGCCTGATCGCCGCCGGCGGGCGGCATCTCGACGAGCTCCACCCCTGCGCCGACGTGCGACTGGGCGACGGCATCCGCGTCCACGCAGTGCTGCCACCCATCGCGGTCGGCGGTGCGGCGGTGTCGATCAGGCTCCCGCGCATCTCGCCCCCGCGATTCCAGGAACTCGTCGCTGGAGGGCTCTGCACCACGAGCACCGCCGAGTTTCTGCGCAGGCTGATCGGCGACCGCCGCAATGTGCTCATCACGGGCGGCACCGGCAGCGGGAAGACCACGGTGCTGGCGGCGCTCCTCGATCTCTCCCCGTCGCACGAGCGCATCCTGACAATTGAGGATGTCGCCGAGCTGCGCCTTCGGCACCGGCACGCCGTGTCTCTGGAGACGCGACAGGCGAGTGCGGAGGGCATCGGCGAGATCTCGATAGATCGCCTGCTGAGAGAGGCGCTGCGCATGCGCCCCGACCGGATCGTGCTCGGCGAGTGCCGTGGCGCTGAGATCTCGACGCTGCTGGCCGCTCTGAACACGGGGCACGACGGCGGGGCCGGCACCCTGCACGCGAGTCGGCTGGAGGAGGTGCCGGCGCGCCTCGAGTCTCTGGGAGCGCTCGCGGGGTGGGGGCCGGAGGCGCTCGCTCGTCAGGCCGTGACCGCGCTCCACGCGATCGTGCACGTGGAGCGGGCAGCTCGCGGGCCCCGCGTGCGCGCCATCGGTGCATTGGAGCTGACGAGCGAGCGCCTGCTCGGGGTGCGAAGGGTGGTGGCGTAGCCGATGTGGAAGCGCCTTCGCGAGCTGATATACGCGCGGGCTTCTCGGGCGGGGGAGCTCGTCGCGGGCTCTGCGCAGGGAGCTCAGACGGAGCAGCGGAACGAGGCGACGGTGGTCGCCGAACGGGCGGCGGCGCTGCTGCGCGGGGGCGTGCCGCCCGCGCGAGCCTTCGCGGTGATCGCTGCGGACGCGTCCTCGACGTCGGCCACGGGCGTCATCGCCGCGAGAATCACCGACGGCGTTCCCATTCCCTCCGCCCTCGCAGCGAACGACGCTCCCGAGTGGCGCGTGCTGGCCGTCGCGTGGCGGCTCGCCGAAGAATGCGGCGCTCCGCTCGCTCCCGCGCTGCAGCGCATCGCCTACGCGCTGCGCGAGCTGGATCAGATGCGCGAACGGCGGTCCGTGCTTCTGGCCGGGCCGCGGGCGACGGTGCGGATGGTGGCGGCTCTGCCGATCCTCGCCCTGCTGCTCGGGGTGCTGCTCGGTTTTGACCCCGTGCCCGTGCTGCTCAGCCCGGCGGGGGCGGTCATCGCCAGTGTCGGCACGGGTCTGCTCGGAGTCGGAGTGCACTGGTCGCGAGTCATGCAGCGCCGTGCTGCGAACGACGACCAGATCGCCGGGCTCCCCTTCGAGCTCATGTGGGTGGCGCTCGGCGGAGGCGCCCCGCCTCCCGCGGCCGCACGGCACGTGGTCGACCGCGTGGATCACTACGGGGCCGAGTGGGTGCCTTTCGACGGCTTCTGCTCGGGAAGCTCACTGCACTCGACCCTCGCAGCCGCCGAGTCTGCCGGGGTGCCCATGCGACCTCTGCTGCTCGAACAGGCGGATGCCGAACGTGTGGCGTCCGCTGCGCGGCTGGAGCGCGAGGCGGAGCGCCTGGGTGTGCGCGTGCTGCTGCCGCTCGGAGTGTGCGTGCTGCCCGCGTTCATCGTGCTCGGCGTGGTTCCCGTGGTGCTGTCGATGTTCGGAGCCGTGTGATGACGACCGACTCGGTGCACTCCTCAGCGGGCATGGTGCCTCCCGATCGGCGTCACCATGGGCATGCCCGATACCGGGTCCCTCGTGATCCGATTCGGGAGACCGAATACCTCTTCGACGTGCGCGACGGTCATGACTTCTTGAGGAGTGCCGGTGACGTGCACGCGGCCGTTCTTCATGGCGACGAGTTCGTGAGAGTAGCGGGCCGCGAGATTCAGATCGTGCAGCACCATCACGATCGTCGTGCCTCGCGAGATGCTCAGGTCGGTGAGCAGGTCGAGCACCTCGATCTGGTGCGCCACGTCGAGATACGTCGTGGGTTCGTCGAGCAGCAGGATGTCGGTCTCCTGCGCGAGCGCCATCGCGATCCAGACCCGTTGACGCTGACCGCCGGAGAGCTCGTCGACGTTCCGATCCGCGAGCTCGACGATGCCGGTGGCGGCGAGCGCGTCGGCCACGACCTCGTAGTCATGCGTGCTCCAGCGCGAGAGCACCTTCTGGTGCGGATGTCGACCACGGCCCACGAGATCCGCAACCGCGATGCCTTCCGGAGCGACGGGCGATTGCGGAAGCAGGCCGAGAATTCGAGCGACCTCCCTGGTGGATCGGGCGTGCAGCGAGGCCCCGTCGAGAATGACCTGGCCCGATCGAGGGGCGAGCAAGCGCGCGAGCGCACGCAGCAGGGTCGACTTGCCGCAGCCGTTCGCGCCGACGATGGTCGTGATGCGACCGGGACTGATCTCCAGGTCGAGATCTCGAATGATGGTGCGGTCGCCGTACCCGAGCGTCACGGCGTCCGCACTCAGCGTGCGCGCTTCGGTCACAGGGCTCCTCCCGAGCGGTTCGTGCGAATGAGGAGATACATCAGATAGGGAGCTCCGAGGACACCGGTGATGACGCCCACCGGGTAGCGCTCGCCGAAGGCGAACTGGCCGATGAGGTCGCTGCCGAGCACGAGCACGGCGCCCACGAGGGCACTCGGAATCAGCAGATTCGCTCCCGGCCCGGTGATCCGCGCCGCAATGGGACCCGCCATGAACGCGACGAACGCGATCGGCCCGGCGGCTGCGGTGGCGCAGGCCAGGAGCGTCACCGCGCCGAGGATGAGCAGCAGCCGCGTCAGGTTCACGCGTATCCCGAGGCCGGCTGCGGAGTCGTCGCCCAGTTGCAGCGCGCTCAGCGCGCGACCCTGCGCGAGCATGAGCGGAACGATGACGATCACGGCGACGAGGAGCGGCGCCGCTCGTTCCCATGAGGCGTTGTTCAGACTGCCGGTGAGCCACTGCATCGCGGTCTGGATATCCCAGGCTGCGGCGCGCGACAGCAGGTAGGAGATGATGCTCTGCAGCATCGCCGCGATGCCGATCCCGATAAGGATGAGTCGGGTGCCTGCGAACCCGCCTCTGATCGACAAGAGGTAGATCGCGCCCGCCGTGAGCAGGGCGCCGGCGAGCGCGAGTAGAGAGACCAGTGGCCCCTTCGCGGAGAATGCGATGATGCCGATGACGGCCGCGGCGCCGGCGCCGTTCGATATGCCGATGATGTCGGGTGATGCGAGCGGGTTGCGCAGCAATGTCTGGAAGCTCACGCCAGCAATGCCGAACGACACGCCCGTGAGCACGGCGAGCACGGAGCGCGGCAATCGCAGCTCGCCGACGGTGAAGGAGGCTCCCGGAACCGTCTCGCCGAAGAGCACGCGAAGCACCTCGCCGAGCGTGTAGAACGTGTTCCCGACCATGAGCGCGACAGTGAACAGCACGACCAGCAGCGCGGCGAGTGCGACCGTCGCGCGCGCGTGGCGGCGTCGGCGCGATCGACGGCCGACCACGATCGCGGCGATGTCGTCGGAGGTCGGAAGCCGATGCGCGCGGGCGGTTCCAGTCGATCTGTTCACAGTTCTCGAACTTTCTGACGCCGCACGATCCAGATGAAGAATGGCGCGCCGATGATCGCAGTGATGATGCCGACCTGAATCTCCTCCGATGCCGGCGACACGAGCCGGCCGATGACGTCGCTCATGAGGAGCAGGCCGGCGCCCGCCAGTGCCGAGAATGGAAGCAACCAGCGGTGGTCGGTGCCGATCAGCATTCGACATACATGGGGAATGACCAGGCCGACGAAGCCGATCGGTCCGGCGATCGCCGTCGCAGCACCCGCGAGGATGACCGCTCCGAGCGCGGAGACCAGACGAGTTCGGAGCACGTGCTCGCCGAGCCCCCGGGCCATGTCGTCGCCGAGTGCGAGCGAGTTCATTCCTCTCGCGCTCACGAAGCAGATCAGCGCTCCCAACGCGAGCACGGGCGCCGTGATCGCGATGCGGGGCCACTCCGCACCTCCGACTCCGCCGATCTGCCAGGACTGGAACGCCTGCAGCACGTCGACGCGCGGCAGCATGACGGCGTTGATGAGCGAGGCGCAGGCGGCCGAGGTCGCCGCCCCGGCGAGCGCGAGCTTCAGCGGAGTGGCACCGCCGCGCCCGATCGAACCGACCGTGTAGACGAAGGTCGCCGCGATCGCGGCTCCTGCGATCGCGAGCGTCATCTGGCCGTAGGGGTCTCTGATGCTCAAGAAGGCGAGACCGAATACGACGGCGAGCGAGGCTCCGTTGGAGACGCCCAGAATGCCCGGTTCGGCGATCGGATTGCGGGTGACCGCCTGCATCGTCGCGCCGGAGAGCGCGAGGGCCGCACCGATGAGAAGCGCGAGAACGGTGCGGGGGATCCTCTTCACGATGGCCGCCGTTGCGAGCGTGTCGTCTGTTCCGGCGAGCGCGGCGACGATGTCGCCGAGGGACACCTCTCGAACGCCGAAGCTCACCGACAGCGCGCACAGCAGGATCAGCGAGACCGCTCCGACGAGCAGCCAGAGGGTGCGGGCCCACGTCGGCCGCCGCAGGACTGCGGTGACCGGCGTGGGAGCGGTGGCGGCGGACACGGATCTACTGCGAAGATGCGACGCGGAGCGTCACTTCTCGAGCGGAGCTGCGAGCATCGCGAGGTAGTCGCTGAGTCCCCAGGGGATCGATAGCGGAGACGGATTCGCGGACGCAGCGATCGGCGTGGCGTCGGGAAGGATCGCGATGCGGCCTTCGGCGATCGCTGGAATCTTCGACAGCAGAGGATCGGCTTGGAGCGTCGCGATCAGTGAGTCGTCGCCGTACGTCACGAACATATCGACATCGGAGAACTTGTCGGCGTCCTCCGCGCTCACCGTCAGGTAGAACTCGTCGCTGTCCGCGTTCTCCTCGACGATCGAGGGGAGTGGTAGGCCGAGGTCGTCGTGCAGATAGCCGGGGCGCGTGTCGGCTGCGGTGTAATAGCCCAACTGACTGAGATCGGACGGGTCGACGTACGCGAAGAGCACCTTCTTGTCCTTGAGGATGCTGTGCTCTTCGAGCGATGCGGCGGCGTCGGATTCCAACTGATCCACGAGAGCGTCGCCCTCTGCGCCGAGCCCGAGGGCGGCTGAGTTTATCTCGACCATCTCATCAACCGGAGTGCCCCACGGCACATCCGGGTATGCGACGACGGGAGCGATCTTCGAGAGTGTGTCGTACTCCTCCTGCGTGAGGCCGGAGTAGGACGCGAGGATGACGTCGGGCTGCGTGTCCGCGACGGCTTCGTAATCGATGCCGTCGGTCTCGTCGAAGAGGACGGGCGTTTCGCCGCCGAGTTCATCGAGCTTCTCCTCGACCCAGGGCAGAATTCCGTTGTCGTCGTCATCGCCCCATGTGGCCTTGCTCATCCCGACGGGCACGATCCCGAGCGCGAGCGGTACCTCGTGGTTCGCCCACGCGACGGCGGCGACCCGCTCGGGCTTCTCATCGATGGTGGTCTCGCCGTACACGTGCTGGATCGTGACGGGGAAGGCGTTGTCGTCGGCGGGATTGGCCTCCGCCGTCGAACCGGATTCGGGGGAGGAGGAAGAGCAGGCCGTGAGGCCGACCGCGAGTGCTGCGGCGATGCCGGCAGCAGCCAGAAGACGGGAAGTGCGCATGAGCGCTCCATTCGGGTCGAGGAAGGTGGTTGGACGCTGGAGGGCGTCGACGGCATTGACGGGCCTCGGTCAATGTAGCAGAAAGTTAGGCAAGCCTCATCTAGATCAGCTGTTACGCAGGTCGTCGGCTCGCGATGAACGGTCCCACGATCCGTAGTCCACAGCAGGCGAGAGTGGGATCGGAACTCCGGTTCTCCACAGTTCGCGCCGGCCCACGCATGTGCTCCGCCGCAATCCGTGAGGATGAGGGCACCGGCGACCGCCGGGGCCGTGCGAGGTCAAGGAGAGTTCCGATGCAGCCCACACTTCAGCTCGTGTCCGACCGAGGATCGACGCCCGAGCACAACGATCAGCAGCGTCGTCGAGCACACAAGACGCGGAAGCGCCGAGCAGTGAGCGCCGGGAGCCGCGCGCTCACCAGGGAGGTGCGAGAGCTCGCCGACGACGAGCGCGGAGCCGTCACCGCGGAGTACGCGATCGTCATCATGGCGCGATAACTGCATGCGCACACGACGGCCGTTTTCGATGTCGGACGCGGAGCGTACGATGCTGCGCATGAGTAGACCTGCACCGATCCGCCTCGACGCGGACACGTGGGTGATCATGCGCAGCGCGACGGATCACCCGACCGCGATCGTGAACCGCGTCACGGACACGACGGGGGAGGCGCGGTTCCTGGTGATGAAGTGGCACCTCGATCCGGCGCAGCGGCGCATGACGGGTATCTTCCCGACGCTCGAGCAGGCGGATGCCTCGGTGCTGTACGACAATGCGGCGCACATTGCGCATGCGCAGCGGAAGACGTCGGGGCCGCCGAATGGAGGCGGGCCGTTGCACACGTGAGCCTATAGCTTCTGCTCCGCGGAGAGGTCAACGGCTTACTCAGACGGTGTGCAGTGTTGCACTCTGGTCGCGTCGCCCCGGGCTACCGTGTACCCCATACATCAGCCGGCGTACGACAAAAGGACGGCCCCTCTCAGAACTCTAAGAGGGGCCGTCCGTCTTGTCTTACATCACGTCCGGGTTGTTCTTGATGAATCTCTCGGCTTCGTCCTCGCTGATTGCGATGAGCCCGCGTGGAGTGTTCGCGAGCGCGTTGAGCGCGAGGATCCACACCTTGCTCAGCTCGGGGTCCCTACTTCCAGAGAAGTGAAACCCCACCGTCATGTAAGGCGAGATCCATACGGACACACGGCCATCACCCTGGTCGTGTGACTTGTGCCAGCTGAGGAAGAACCTCTCATGCTTCTTAAGCTTCTGTCCAATCACGAACTGCAAGTGCGCGAGTAGTCGATCCTCGAACTCGTAATCCTGGCCCCCGTGTTTTAAATACCCCATGAGGAGCATTCTGGCACGGATAGCGGCGCGCGAACGGTTGGCGTGTAAATTGTTCCGCTCGAACCCAAACTTGCCGTAGAAGACAGATACGCCCCCGCTCAGCCCGGAGGCTAGGAGGGGGCGTATCGTTTGCTCGGATGGTTACGACGCGCTGGCGTAGCCTCGAAGAGAAGCAGGAATGGGCTGCGTGCGGAAATAGGCGGCCATGGAGGACCGGCTTATCGGGTACCCACGAAGTGCCCCCTTTTGTGACGCTTCCCAAGCTTCGATCCACGGAGTTTCGTGATGCGTCATCTCTCTCAGGGCCCAACCGGACATATCGCCGTAAGCGTCAATCACGCAGTTGATGAAGACGCGGTCGTCAGGGGAGACGTGTCTCAAATCGCCTCCCATTGAACGATCTAGCACGATCTTCCGACTATGAAAGCCATACAACGAAGCAACGACGGGGCCGTGCTTCCAAGCTTGAATTTCGTCCGTAAACAGTTCCCGTCCTCGAAGTGTCACACTCCAAGCCGTGCTGTAGTAAAGCAGCTTCTGAAGCTTGAGTGTCTCGACAGCGTGGCCGAGCTTTCTGAGTCGGTCGTAGATAAGATCCGAGACGTTGAGCACTGATTGGCTCGCGTTGGTGTAAGACATTCGACTTACCTCCTGCCTTCATCATATGTCTCGTAGTTGCAACTTTTATCGCAAATCACGTTTGTTGTCCAAGCATTTGTTTCGTTGTTCGGTCTGTGAGCAAAAGTAGCTCGACGGCCAAGATGATGATGTCGTCTGCTTGTTGCGGGAAAGGCTCTCCTGATACCGAATCAGCAGTAAGAAGCCCTATGGGTTCGCCACCGTTGGCTCCAACGCCCATCTGGCGAGCCTGCCGCCATCCCATTGGCCCGGACTTCTTGGCCTTTCGAGGAGCTGGTGACGATGGGGCGGACGACGTCAATGCTTCGAACATGTGCCGAGTCTCGGCACTTAGTTCATGTAGATTTTTAGGCTCGTGCCGACCGACTCCACACGAAGCGTAGCGGAGTGAAAGTGCTGTGTATTCCGAGGTCGTGCTGTCGCTCTCATCGGGCCCATCCTCAGCAGCGCTCGGAGTGTAAAGAGAAACCCGAACCTTTTCTACACCGATCCCCTCAAGGAAGTGGCGCGCAAGGTCGACGGCTGCTTCACGCAGAATGTCACCTACCTCAGGTGACCAATTGCTGATATTTCGATGGTGCTTCTGCATTAGCGATTTGACCATAGAAGCTGCAGCCTGAAAACCGTCCGATTTTGCGGTTCGCGCCTGCTCTCGTAGCTCTTCTTCTTTGCTCTTATCGATGCCAGAAGCGACAGCCAGCCACACCGCTGCAATGAAGCTGAGTACAAGCCCTAGCACTGTGAGGGTTGTCGCATTTCCGCTGTCGGCGTCGAATACCAACTTAGAGAACGCTGCAAGCAGGGTGCCGAAGGCGGCCAAGATGCCGACCCACATCTTGGTTCGCTGACGTCGCCACCACGGGGTTCGCGTGGACGCTGTGACTGCCGATGTGTTGCGCATGGCGCAGTCCTTTCCACAAGAAGACGCAGTATCAGCGAACTTAACACAGCTTGAGATAACACACTGCGATGCACCAGAAGACACCATGAACGCCCCCTCCCAGCCCGGAGGCTAGGAGGGGGCGTATCGAGGCGCGAGAGGTGCGGTCAGCTTTGCGCGTAGCGAGGTTCGTAGTGGGGCCGCGCGTCGGAGCCGAGCATCAACTTTTCGACGCTCGGCCAGCGATCTCCAAGCCACTGCGCTACTCGCTGATAGGCGAGGATTACGACGGCGGTCACGACGGCCTGCAGCAGCGCGAGGGCTGGCACCGACACGATGCCGGCCTCGCTGATGAGTCCGTCGACCCACTCGAGCGCCGCGGCGAGCAGCGGGATCGTCGCGACGAGCCGGGCGACGAGGACGCCGACGATTGCGGCCATGATGGTGCGCCGGTCCTGATTCTTCCGGTCGGTCTTGGTCTGGATGTTCACGGGCGGTCCTTCCGCAGGTCGAGGGTGTCTTCGATGTTGGTGAGCCGGTCTGCGGCGCCGCGGTCGGCCGTTCCGAGCTCGTCGATCTTGACGTGCAGTTCGCGCATCTCGCGGCCGCGCTCGATGTCGCGTTGGTCGAGCCTGCCGATGTCGCGGCGGATGCCGCGGATCTCGCCGAGCACCGCCGACTGGTTGTGGTCGATGTTGTCGCGCAGGTTGTACGGCTCGCCGTTCGGGAGCACGTGCGAGTTCGCGACTTGCTCTTTGACGGCCTCAGTCGATCGCTTCGTGCGGCGCGCATCGATCGTGACCTTGCTGATGAGAGCGACGACGACGCCCTGCATCGCGACGATGAGGGCGACCCAAATGGGTTCTGTCATCTGGACCGCCGCTCTAGCCACTGCCCGACAGCGATGATGCCACCGAGCACCACGAGACAGAGCGCGGCGACCAGCAGCATCATCACCGTCGCACTCATGCGTTCGGTATCGCCTTCAGCTCAGCCGCGGAGATGTCGGTGACCTTCGGGTTGAGGCTTCCGCGGCGAGCGTTCCACTCCGCCTTCGACATCTTCCGCTTCTTGCCGTCGACGTTTCGGATCAGGTAGATCGAACCCTGCCCATTCGTTGCGGCGTCGCGAACGTATGCGTGTCCTTGTTCAGCCATTTCGTCGTCCTCCTCGGTAATCAGCGCCGGTTTCGGCTTCGGTTTCGGTTTCGGCTTGGATGCGGTGCCAGTACCGCCCCCGGTGCGGAGCTGTTCCGCGCGGGCGATGACGCTCGGGAGCTTCCGCATCATGTACGGTCCCGGGCACTGGGTCGGCACGAAGTCCTGGTGCACTGCAATGCCGCTGCTCGTGCCGCGACGCACCGCGCCGAGACCGTACCGGCGGTACACGTCGGCGATCAGTCGGGCAAGTGCTTCCAGTGCGGAACTCGAGATCTCCCATGTGCCGTTGCGCACGCCCTGTGGACTGTTGCTGACCTCGACCGTGATGAAGCGATGGTCCGCCTGCGCACCGGCGGGATACCCAGCCATGCCGGACGTGAACGCGCGGTTCTCCTCGTCCACGTTCGGAATGATGATGCCGCTGTTGGGTCTGCTGCACGTTTAGGTGACAGATTAGTCAGGCAGCGAGTGCGACCTGCTCGTTCATGATGGCCTCGTACTCG
>NZ_JAQPZP010000005.1:0-203046 GCF_037619215.1 Leucobacter sp. USCH14 | reverse complement strand
CCGCAACCGGTTCACGGACTCCACCCGCGCATGCTGCAGCACCTCCCGCTGATACGCCTCACGCCGAGACACGCACTCCGGCGAGGCGCCCGCCCCGATGCGCAGCCCCGCATCGACGATGACGCGGGCGTGCGCGGCCGAGATCTCCCCCACCGCGAGCACCTCGTGCGTGATCGCGAACCTCGTCCGCAACGACCACGCCCCACTCAACTGGGACTCCGCCACCCGCTCGCTCGTGCTCAGCACGGTTGCGAGCTCTGCCCGCAGCGACCAGAACGCGAGCTCCCGCCCACCCGACCCGGCACCTGTGGTCGCCATGTCGACTGCGGCCGCGAGCAGATCGGCGCGGATCGCGTCGAGGCCGCGCTGCCGGTACTCCAACTGCTCAATCCAGTTCACGACCTGACCGAGCGTGAGCGCATCGGGAACCTCCCCCGACACCAGAGCCGACAACTCCCCCAACACCGGCACGTCAACCGGCTCAGGCGCCGGGGCGGAACCCAGCAATAAGGAGAACATGCCCCCAGTCAACCGGCAGCCACCGACGTTGATACTGGTAACTGCCTCGTCCGGGTTTGACACAGCCTCCGACTGGCTTCGTGCCTTGAAAATGATCCGTCGACCCGGGCGAGGTGTTACGGGGCCCGACCAGGCGGACATGACCTTATAGGAGCCTGGTCTAGAGGCCTCTTCAACGTCCTGTCTGCCCGCCCGGCCGGTTGCCTCCCAACTGGAATCGGAAAAGGCAGAACCATCATGACAAATATCGTTGAAGCCTGCGAGATCTATGCCGGGGTGGATACCCACGCTGACACGCACCACGCGGCCGTCATTGATCAGAACGGCAAGCATCTCGCAGACGCGCAGTTCCCCACCACGCCCGCAGGCTACGCAGCGCTCACCGCGTTCATCCTCATATACGGCAACCTCGTGCGCGTCGGGATCGAAGGGACTGGCTCGTACGGGGCCGGCCTCGCCCGCCACCTCACCGCTCTCGGGCATCAGATCATCGAAGTGATCCGCCCAAACCGGCAACTCCGCCGCATGAACGGGAAGTCCGATCCCGTTGATGCGTACGCTGCTGCGAAAACTGCACTCACCGAGACGAAACAGCCGACCCCAAAGTCCGGCGACGGCAATGTCGAACAGATCCGCTACCTGTTCACGACCCGACGTTCAGCGATCAAAGCGCGTACTGCTGCGCAAGTGCAACTCAAATCACTCCTCGTAACCGCGCCCACGCTTCTACGCGAACGATTTCGTGATGTCACTGATGCGGCGCTCATCACGGGGCTCGCAGACTTCGACATTCGCCCATACCCTGAGCATCAGGGCATCGTGATCGCACTCCGCGCGCTTGCGCGCCGGCACCGCTATCTGACAGCTGAGATACACGCCCTCGATCAAGAACTTGAGCCCCTCACCGAGTACACCAACCCGGCATTACGTGCGGCTTCTGGTGTAGGGCCGGTCACTGCCGCGCAGCTCCTGATCACCGCGGGAGACAACTCTGACCGGCTCCGCTCAGAAGCCGCGTTCGCGGCGCTCTGCGGGGCCAGCCCAATCCCGGCATCCTCGGGTAAAACGAACCGGCATCGGCTCAACCGAGGTGGCGACCGGCACGCGAATTCCGCGCTCCACCGAATCGCGCTCGTACGTATGAGCAACGAGCCACGCACGAAAGCGTATGTGGCGAAGAAACGCGCTGAAGGCAAGAGCAGCAAAGAGATCATTCGGTGTTTGAAGCGCGCGATTGCGCGCGAAGTCTTCACGCTCCTCACGAAGGACGTGGACGTACCTCGCGTGGACGACCTCCGGCCATTCAGGCAAGCGCTGGGAATCACCCTGCAGCAAGTCGCGGCACACTTCAATGTGTGGATCACCAAGATCTCACGAATCGAGCGTGGCCTCACACGTGACGATGACCTTGCGCAGGCATACCGGGAATGGCTCGAAACAAGCGCCCCTTCGAGTTGACAACAATAGGAGCATCATTCATGACCCCGAACAGGCCGACACATGGCCCCTTCAAAAAACGAGAATCAAAGACGATCCACCCGGAACGCCTCACCGGCGGCGAGTCAGAGCTCCGACTCCGCGGCTTCCCGGCCCTTGTCCTTGCGCTTGAACTTCCGTACCTTCGTCGGAGGCTGCGTCTGCTGCTGCATGAGAGCGGTGAGATCTTTCTCGATGAGCTGCTGGATGCGCCCCTCGCGCTCCTCGCGATACTCGTCGTTGTTGCCCCCGCTGTAATACGGGTGCTCGGCGCGGTCCGCGAGCGAGGTGCCGATCTCGTCCCACGCCATTTCGCGAGCCCGCTCGGCGGCGGCGTTCAGGTACTCGTCGTCCGCCGCCCGATTGCGCAGCTCCTCCGCCACCTTCTCGTAGACCTCTTGCCGGTGGCGCAGCGTGCGATTGTCGTCGTTGCCGTAATCGGACTCGCTCCACGAGCTCCGCCCGGTGTCGCGAATCTCTCCGCGCATTCGGGAGATGTGCTTCGCGTCGCGCTCGCGCTCCTCGGCGAGGTCGATGGTCGTCTCCCGAACCATGTCGATGATCTGCTCGGCGTCGTAATCGACGTGCCGCTTCAGCGCATTCATGATGATCGCGTTCTTCACGGTCATGCGCACTGCGACGTCGGCGACGAGCAGCCCCTGCTCGGTGATCTCCTCGACTGGAGCCAGCACTCGCCGGGGAAGGCGCCGGGGCGGGCGCGCCGAACCCCGCTTGCGCTTCTTCAACCAGCCGAACACCGCACTCCTCCCGGGCCCTGACGGGCACTCCTCCATTATCTCCCATCCATCGCCCTCGCACAGTCCGCCGACGCAATCCGCGTGCTGTCGGCCGCCGACGTCGAACACCTGATCACCGCCTGGGCACGGATCCCGGAGGGTGTGAGAAAATTGTGGCGACCCCGAGCTGACGGGGTGCGGACGAGGGAGCAGTACCCGCATATCGACGACTGCCAGGAAGACCGAACTCATGTCACTGGCATGGATACTGTTGATTCTGAGCGGGATGCTGGAGGCGGTGTGGGCGACCGCACTCGACGCCTCGAAGGGATTCCGCAAGTTCTGGCCGTCGGCCGTGTTCATACTGAGCTATCTCGCGAGCCTGGCCGGCCTGGCGTTCGGCATGACCGAGATCCCGGTGGGCACGGCGTACGCGGTCTGGGTGGGGATCGGCGCGGTGCTCACGGCAGCGTGGGCGATGCTGACCGGTGCGGATCGGGCGAGCCTCATCCGCGTCGTGCTACTCGTGGGCCTCATCGGCTGCGTCGTCGGCCTCAAGGCGGTGAGCTGAGATGGCTCGCGCGATCCGCACCTCGCAACTCGCCGAAACACGTGCGCGCATTCCCAAGGTGGCACGGCAGTCGCACTGGATCGTGCTGCTGGCGAGCGCGATCCTCGAATCGATCTGGGCGCTCGCGCTGCACGACTCCCAGGGCTTCACGGTGATCGTGCCCACGATCGTGTTCTTCATCGCGAACCCGCTGAGCATGATCGGCTTGGGATACGCAATGCGCGGCATCCCCGTGAGCACGGCCTACGCCATCTGGACGGGCCTCGGAGCGGCGCTCACCGTGGGCATCTCACTGGCGCTCGGCACCGAGGCGCTCTCGGTACTGAAACTCGTCTTCCTCGCGGGGATCATCGGCTGCGTGATCGGGCTCAAGTTCGTGAAGGATCCGGAGTAGCCTCGAGCGACACCCACACCGCCGCCGCGGCAGACGGCCCGAGGCTCACCGGCGCGGCGGCAGCCGCTCCCGCAATCTCGCCCTCGCCCACTCCCTCACCGCTGTCGCCCACGCGCACCGTCACGGTCTCGGAGTACGGCTCCCCCGGCAGAACGTGCAGCACGGCGTCGACCACGATGCCGCGGCCCGCGAAGAACTGCAGCATCGCATTGTCGGCGTCGGAGATGCGCTCGACCCGCGCCCGACTCGGGGCGGGCGCGGCGAGCAGCTGCACGGCATCCGGCCGGTGCACCGCCCCGGTCGCGCTCGGGATGGGATCGCCGTGAGGATCCCTGGTGGGATAGCCGAGCACGCGGTCCATCCGATCGATGAACTCGTCGGATACGGCGTGCTCGAGACGGTCGGCCTCGTCGTGCACCTCGTCCCACTCGTATTCGAGGTGGCGCACGAGGAATGTCTCGAGGAGGCGGTGCCGTCGGATCATGGCGACGGCGTGCACCCGCCCGAGATCGGTGAGCGTGACGGTCCCGTATCGGACATGACCGATGAGTTCGAGGTCGGAGAGCTTGCGCAGGGCGTCGGAGACGGTGGAGAGACGCACGCCCGCGGACTCGGCGATCGCGGAGTTCGACACCGGGGCGTCCGACCACTCCTGCAGCCCCCAGATCACCTTGAGATAGTTCTGCACGCTCGGAGACAGGTCGTCGACACTCACCCGCCCAGGATATCCGGGAGACCGAGGGGGCGTCCGCGGCATCGACGCGCATCGGGCGCGCAGTCGATCCTCGCGCGATGCGCCGCGCATTGCCGAATCGATTTGGCAGGCATCCGCCGCAGCCTCTACTCTGGAACGACATCCGAGACGAACCAGCCGGAGCAGATCGCTGCTCCCGAGACCGAGGTTCCATGCAATCCCGCCGCGTTACCATCAAAGACGTCGCCCGAGAGGCCGGTGTCTCGGTGGCCACCGCATCCGAAGCGCTCAACGGCAAGGGTCGCGTAGCGGCATCGACTCGGCAGAACGTCATCGACGTCGCGGCTCGCGTGGGGTACACGGCGAATCGTCTGGCGAAGAACCTGAACGCCGGCCGCACCGGCTCCCTCGTGCTCGCGGTGTCGCCGCAGCCGTTCACCGCCCAGGGCGCGGGCCTGCAGCCGGAGTGGGACATCGAGTACTACTTCCGCGTGCTCAACGGGGCCAGTCTTCGCGCTTTCGAACGCGGGTTCCTCATGTCCATGCTCCCGACCCATACCTCCTCCCGCGGCTTCCTCTCCGCGGCCGACGGCCTCGTCGTGGTCGATCCGAGCGATGACGATCCGCTGCTCGCGGAGGCGATCCGCAGCGGTCGTCCCTGCGTGACGATCGGCCGCAACTCCGCAGACCTCAGCTGGGTCGACAATGATTTCGCCACCGGCACGACCTCTGCGCTCGCGCACATCAGCACCAACGGCGCGTCGCGCGCCGCACTCTTCCTCAGCGAGACGTCCTCGTCCTACGTGCGCGATGAGCTCTCGGCCTATCTCGACTGGTGCAGCGCCCGGGGCATCGAACCCGTCATCCTGCGCTCACCGGGCCCCCGGGTAGACGAGGCCGAGCCGGTGATTCGAGCCGCACTCGCGTCCGATGATCGAAGGTTCGACTCCGTTCTCACGACACTCGATACTCTCGCCCACGCCACGGAACGCGCTGCCATGGCTCTCGACCTCGATGTGCCCGGCGACGTGCAGATCGTCAGTCTCGCCGACAGCCGTTACCTCGACTACGGGCTGCGGAAGTCGATCACGGCGCTCGACCTCCACCCGGTGCGCCTCGGCGAGGTCGCCGTGGACATGCTCATCGAGGTACTCGAAGGAAACGTAGAGCGGCGCCGCGAAGTCGTGCCGATCTCCCTGAACGTGCGCGAGTCGACGCTCGCCGGATGAGCTGGGTCGGCGCGACCGACGCACATGCGCGGTCACGCCGACCCATCCGAGTTCAGCGTCGAGCGGTTCGCACGGGTTCGAAGTCCTCGCGGTCATCCTCCGATTCGTCGCGCTCGAACACCACGATCGTCGAACCGGTCGTCGCCGCGTGGAGGCGCTTGCGGTGCACCCACGCCTCGATCACGACTCCGAGCACGCCCACCACTGCGACCCCGATGACGGTCGACCAGTCCGTCGGCCAGCCGGCGCCGGACTCTCGTGGCCAGGCGACATTCACGATCTGGAAGAGCAGCCACACGAGCGCGAGCCCTCCGACGATCCTCCCCGCGCGTCCGAGGAAGAGACCAGGCTCGTCAGTCCACGAGCCGCGGGCTCGGGCGATCGCCCAGCCCAGAATCGGGAACAGGAAGGAGATGAAGAAGCCGACGGATGAGAAGGAGATGAGCGCCATCTGAATCCCCTCGCTCTGGAAGGGCAGGAACAGCAGCGCTGCGATCACCGCGGTGATGAGCACGGCCGTGCGCGGAAGCCCGGTCTCGCCCGAGAGCTTCGTCAAGGTACGGGCGAACGGAAGCTCCCCGTTCCTGGCCGTCGCCCACACGATGCGGGAGACCGTGATCTGGATCGTCATGAGACTCGCTGCGAAGGCGATCACGAAGAGCGCCAATATCCCTCGGAAGACGGGCGCCGGGAACGATGCGGCGATGATCGCCACGGCCGGGTCGGCGGCGTTCTCGGGATCCTGCAGAAACGCATCACTGGGCACGGCGAGCGTGAAGGCGAGGGTACTCAGCAGCACGATCATCATGATCGCGAAGAACGAGGCGACCATGGCTCGGGGAACAGCGCGCTTCGGCCGTTGCACCTCTTCGGCGATCGAGCTCGCGCTCTCGAAACCGATCGCGAAGTAACTGGAGAATGCGATCGCCATGACGAGCGGAGCCGAGAAGAACACGCCGCTGTAGTCGGCGAGTGATGCGGGAGAGAGGTACCCGAGCGTCTGGTGACGCTCGAAAAACAGGAGCCAGATGGCAACGCCGACCGATCCCACGGCTTCCGCGACGATGACCGCGATCATGAGGATCTTGATGAATACACGACCGGCCAAGTTGACGAGAGTGGTGAACGCCAGGAGCCCGACCGCGAGCCAGGTCACGACCTCGTGGCCGGCCGCCGGAACGTCGAAGATCGGCGGGATGAGCACGGCCCCCGCATAAGCCACAGCGGGGAGGGTGATGAGCAGCGTGCAGATGTACGTCCACGAGGCGAACCAGCCGTACCGGTGGCCGAGCAGACGTCGCGACCACTGATAGATGCCGCCCGAATCCGCCCACTTCGATGCGAGCACCCCCAGTGCGAGCACGACGATCAGCTGACCGATGTAGAGGATCAGCCCTCCCCAGATGAACGCCGGCCCTGAACTCGCCAGGCCGACCCCGAGAACGCTGTACAGTGCGACGATCGGCGAGACGAACGCGAAGGCGACGGACAGCGCGGAGAACATGGTGAATTCTCGCTTCATCACCGGTGATGCCGTATTCATGGAAACTCCTTTGCTTCGATTGCGGCAACGGTTCGCGACGTCCTCGGCGCGACCCGAACGAGAACGGCAACCACCGTTCAAGGGTCCGGTGCGGCGCCCGCCCGCACAGCCGGAGGCGGTCTCGCGGCGGGCGCCCCACCGGGTGAACGATCAGCCGACGTGCACGGGCGTGCGCGGCGACCCCGCATGGAAGGCCAGCGCCTCCAGGGCGATGCGGCCGGCGACGAGCTGCGTCCGCGTCGAGTGGTCGAGCGACGGCGCGGGCTCGGCGATGTCCAGCCCGATGAGACCTGCCGGGGAGATCCCGCGCACGATCTCGATCGCCTCGCGCATCGTCATTCCGCCGGGAGTCGGCGCGCAGGTGCCCGGCGCATACGCAGCATCGAGAGCGTCGACGTCGAACGTCAGGTAGAACCCTTCGTCCCCGACGCGTTCGAGAATCTGCTCCACGGCCCATACGGTGCCCCGTTCCCAGATCTCCTCGAGCCAGATCACTCGAATGCCGTGATCCCGGCAATACTTGAGCTCGGTCTTCGGGTTCATCCAACCGCTGATGCCGACGAGCACCATCTTCGAGGGGTCGTACCCGTTGTCGACCGCACGCGTGATGGTGCAGCAGTGGTTGAGTTCTTCGCCGCCCACGTTGGGCGCTGCATCGAGGTGCGTGTCGAACTGCACCCACCCGGGGCTCGTCCCTTCGCGCTTCGCAGCTTTGCCGACCGGGATGCTGACCGAGTGGTCTCCGCCGAAGACGACTGGAATCGCTCCCGCCGCGACGATCTCCGCAATGTCCGCCTCGACGCGCTCGAATGTCTTCGGCGTATTCCCGAGTGCCACCTGGCAGTCGCCGCCGTCGGCGAGGGGCAGATGCGCGAACAGATCGAAGTCGAACGTCGCTTGGAAGTTCGTGAACTGCACCGATGTCTCGCGGATCGCTCGCGGCCCGTAATTGGCACCGCTGCGGCTGATCGTCGTCGCGTCGAAGGGGAAGCCGTATACGACGGCTTTCGCGCCCGAGGCACGGATCGCTTCTCGGTCGAGCTCCACCCGGGGCACCCCCATGAAGGTACCGCCGAGGCCGCCGTGCAGCAGGCCGTTCCACATGGTCTCGTCGAATGAGCCTGTCGATGTCTCAGTCATGGTCTCCGGACTTCCCTTCCGCGGCGAACCGCGCGTCGAACTGTCGAAACGTTTTGGAAGCAGCCGAATACCAACGACTTCACTGCCGAAACGCTTCGGCAATCGTAAACGACGACAGACGCACTTGTCCAGAGCATCTTCGCGTTCGCCGTTCGACGGGGTCGGGTGGCGGGAGGGCGCGGCCCCTCAGACGCGATCGAGGATCGCGCGGAGTTCCCCGAGCGCAGCGCCGAAGGCGGCGTCATCGTCTCCGCCCACCCCAATGACGAGGCCCGACATGCCGGCGCCGCGATCCGTGCGCTGCCAGTACCGGCCGAGAGCCTGGGCGCCGAGGTTCCTCGACTCGGTCTGCGACATCACGGCCGTCTCTCGGCGGCGAGCGCGCTCGCGGTCGCCCGTGAACTCGATGACGGCGTGCAGTCCCCCGTCCATCGGCCGTACACGGACGCCGTCAGCACCCGCGAGGCGATCCGATACGAGGTCTCGGCGCGCTTCGTATCGGCGCAGCATGCGGACCGTGTGCCGGCGCAGCTCCCCACTGGCGAGGTAGTCGGCGAGCGCGGATTGCACGACGCTCGAGACGGGCCCGCCGAGGTCCCGTCGCACGGGTTCGATGCGCGCCCGCAGCACGGCGGGAGCGAGCAGGTAGCCCGCGGAGAGCGCCGGGGTGATGGTGCGCGAGAACGTGCCGAGCAGCACGACCACCCCGCTCTCGGGGTCGTCGAGCGCGGCGAGCGTGGGCAGCGGTGTTCCGGTGTAGCGCAGCTCCGAGTCGAAGTCGTCCTCGATGAGCACGACGCCGTTGCGGCGCGCCCAGGAGATGAGCTCCCGTCGACGTGCGAGCGGCAGTGACCCGCCCAGGGGGTACTGGTGGCTCGGCGTCACGATCACCGCGTCGAGCATGCCGTCGGCAAGCCGGGAGGTATCGAGGCCCAGTCCGTCTGCGGGCAGCGCGACGATGGTGGCGCCCGCGCGCGACGCGGCGCCGCGGAGCGACGGCAGGCCGGGATCTTCGACGCCCACGACGAGGGTGCGCCCTCGAGTGGCGCCGAGCGCCGTGAGCAGCAGCCAGAGACCGTCGCGGGTACCGGCGGTGACGAGCACATCGGCCGCCGCACGAGAGGTGCCGCGCATCCGCCGCAGGTGCTCCGCGATCTCACGGCGCAGCGTCGGGTCGCCGAGCGGAGGCGCGACCACCTCGGCGACGTCGATGCGCGCAGCGGCTTGGCGCCACGCCGAGCGCCATGCCGAACTGACGACGCCCTCCGTGATCGGCACTCCCGGTGCGAGCGGAGCCGGGCGCTCAGAGCCGGCGAGCGCGGTGACCGATGTGCTCGGCTCCCTCGGCTCGCCGAAATTCGGCGAATCCTGCTCGGCGGCGCCGTGCTCGCGGGAGACCGCGCGATCCTCATCATCGATCAGGGTGCGCGCGAGATCGGGGTGCACCAGCGTGCCGCGCCCCTGAGAGGCGGCCAGGTACCCCTCGGCGATGAGCTGCTCGTACGCCGCGACGACGACCCCTCGGGCGACGCCGAGCCTGCGACTCAGCTCTCGCGTCGCGGGTACGGCTTCGCCCGGCCGCACGAGGGACGCGTCGATCGCTTCGCGAAGCGCTCCGGCGATCTGCACCGGCAGCGGCGAACTCGACGCACGGTCGATGTGCACCGGGAGGCCGCTCGCCGCGCGACTCCGGACGAACTCCTCGCGCGCCCCCGCACCCCCGCTCTCGCCGCCCCCAGCGTTCACGCGAACACCGTCCCGGTGCCATCGAGTCGCTCGCGCATCACCGCGATCGCCTCCGGGTTGTCGTCGACGAGCACGAACCTGCGCCCGAGCTGCTGCGCGACCGCGCCCGAGGTGCCGCTGCCCGCGAACGGGTCGAGCACCCAGTCTCGGGGCCGCGTGGAGGCTTGGATGATGCGCCGGAGAATGCCCTCCGGCTTCTGCGTCGGGTACCCCGTGCGCTCACCGCCTGTCGGCGACACGATGGTGTGCCACCACGTGTCGGTGGGCAGTTTCCCCAGCGCGGCCTTCTCGGCCGTCACGAGGCCGGGGGCCATGTACGGCTCGCGATCCACCGCTTCCGCATCGAAGTGATACCAGTCGGGGTGCTTCGCGTAGACCAGGATGTTGTCGTGCTTCGTCGGCCAACGACGCTTCGATCGCGCGCCGTAGTCGTACGCCCAGATGATCTCGTTGATGAAGCACTCGGGGCCGAAGAGCGCGTCGAGCAGCACCTTCGCGTAGTGCACCTCGCGATAGTCGAGATGCAGGTAGAGCAGGCCGTCGGGCGATAGGAGGCGCCAGGCCTCCTCGAGACGCGGTTCCAAGAAGTCCCAGTAGTCGCCGAATCGATCGTCGTAGCCGAGCGTCATCTCCCGGGTCACGCGGTACCCCTGCCCGCGGAAGCCGAGCCGGCTGCCCGCCGCATGCTCGAGCGGGCCGTCGACGCGAGTGCCGCGCACGCGTTCGGCACGGCGGGATCGCCCGGTGTTGAAGGGCGGGTCGAGGTAGGCGACGGCGAAGGCCGCGGTCGGCAGAGCGCGCAGGATCTGCAGATTGTCGCCCTGCACCACTCGACTCGGCCCGTTCGCGTTCCAGGGCTCACTCACGCTCTCAGGCTACCGGCCCGGCGCAGAACCCCGTACCGTGGGAATTCACGGTCGACGACGAACGGGGCGGGCATGATCGGTCTGGGAATGATCACGGTGGACACGACGGATCCGCGCTCGCTCGCGGGCTGGTGGGCGGAGCGCCTCGGCGGCGAGATCGTGCACGAGGCCGACGGCTGGTTCTGCGTGGTGCGCGCGCCGCAGCTGCCCGCCGCGCTCGGCTTCCAGAAGGTCGACGACCCGAGCACGGGGAAGAACCGGCTCCACCTCGATTTCGAGGTGGACGGGTCGGTCGATCGCGCGGCCCTCGTCGCGGAATGGGTGCACGCCGGTGCGACGCACCTCGGCCGCCGGGGCGAGGGCGGGCTCGCGTGGGATACGTTCTCGGATCCCGACGGCAACCAGTTCTGCATCGGCGACCCCCACTGACCGTCCGTACCCGCGCGCTGGAGCCCGCTCCTCATTCGCGCCGAGCGGGCTCCTCCAGATCCAGCGGCGCCTCGCCGGGGCGTGACTCGCTGTCGAGAATGTCGTCGAGCACGGCGGCGTCGAGATCCTCGATGCGGGCCGGCTTCCAGCCTGGAGAGCGATCCTTGTCGATCACCTGAGCTCGCACCCCTTCCGCGAAGTCGGGGAGTGCGGCGAGCCGACCGAGTGTGCGCAGATCGTCCGTTAGCACCTCCGGGAGTTCCAGGGCGCGCCGTCGTGTGCGGTCGAGCTGTGCGAGGGTCACCGCGACCGAGGTGGGGCTCATGGCGCGCACCGCCGAGGCGAGACGCAGGGCCTCGGGCGCGTCGCTCCCCTCGAGCGACCGGATGAGACGGAGCGAAGTTCCTGCGGGGTCTTCGGCGGCGGGCGCCTCCTGCGCCCCGAAGACGGACGCGGCGATCGGCGACCACCAGTCGCGAGCGCTGAGGAGTTCCGAGTCCGGCGCTGGTTCGGCGAGCCGCGAGACGGCGGCATGCGGATCCTCGCCTGCGGCGAGCGCCGTCCGCAGCTGCGGCAGCCGCTCCGAGGGTACGAATGCGTCGGCGAACCCGAGCGCGATGGCGTCGCCCGCATTCATGTCCCCCGCCGATACGGCGAGCAGTTCGCCGAGCCGTTCCGGTGCCGCCGCGAGCAGCAGATGCCCGCCCACGTCGGGAACGATGCCGATGCGCGCCTCGGGCATCGCGAGACGGCTGCGCTCGGTCACCACGCGCAGCGCTGCGTGCCCGGCGAGCCCGATGCCGCCGCCCATCGTGATGCCGTCCATGATGCCGACGACGGGCGGCGTCGAGACACTGATGGCGTAGTCCAGCCGGTACTCCTCGGCGAGGATGTCGCGTGCCGAGCCCTGCGAGAGCTCCTTGATGTCGCCGCCGCCGCAGAACCCCCGATCACCGGCGCCGTCGAGCAGGATCGCGCTCGATCCGTCGCTCTGCGCGGTCGCGACCGCGGCGGCGAGCCGGGCGAACATCTCGCTGTTCAGGGCGTTGATGGCGCGCGGGCGATTCAGCGTGAGGTGGGTGATCGCGCCGGTGCGGCGCACGAGCACGAGCGGCGCTTCAGCGGAATCGGTGGCCTGCGACTGCGGTGTGGCACTCATCTCAGCACCGTATCACCGTCGCGATCCGCCCCGCTCCGCCTGTCGGTGCACCGCGTCAGGGCTGCGGGTGATGCGCGTCGTACCGCTGGAAGCCCGATGCGGTGCGCAGCAGCACCAGCATGACGCCGAGGATCACGACGCCCCCGAGCAGGGCCGGCGCCCACAGCGCCACGAGCGTGGCGATCGCCCCCGCGAGCAGGTCGCCGACGCGCGGGCCGCCCGCGACGACGACGTAGAAGATGCCCTGCATGCGTCCGCGGACGTCGTCGGGAGCGGCAGTCTGGAGAATCGTGGTGCGGAAGACGGCGCTCACGTTGTCGGCCGCCCCCGTGCCCGCAAGAGCCAGGCCCGCCAGGATGATGGCCGGGATGATGGGGTCGTCGCTGCGCTCCGCCACACCGGCCGTCGAGGCGGTGACGAGCAGCACGAGACCGAAGAGCGCGGTGCAGGCGCCGAAGGCCGCGACCGCCAGCGTGACCGCCCGGCCCTGGCGACGCACCGCACCGAGCGGCCCCGAGAGCATCCCGCTCACGAGGGCGCCCAGGGCGAACGCCGCGGTCAGCGCTCCGACGGTCACGGGTCCACCGCCGAGTACCAGTGCGCCCACTGCGGGGAACACCACGCGCGGCGTGCCGAAGATCATCGCGATGAGGTCCCAGATGAACGTCGCCCGCACATTGGGCGCGCGCCGCAGGAAGGCGAGACTCTCGAGCACCGAGCCGAACCCCGGGGCGGAGCGCTCGCCGTCGGGGGCCATGCGGGGCAGACTCAGGATGCCGAGGAAGGCGCCGGTGAACAGTACGGCATCGAGCAGATACGTCCACGGCACGCCCACGCTCGCCACGAGCACGCCGGCCACCGCGGGCCCCACCGTGATCGCGAGCCCCATCGTGATGCCGCTCAGCGCGGCGGCTGCGGGCAGGAGCTGGGCGGGGAGCAGGCGCGGAAGGATCGCGCCGCGCGTCGCCCCCATGATGGTCGCGGACGCGGCGTTGATCGCAGCCAGCGCGTAGTACGGCCACGTCGCTTGAACGTCGAGGAACGCGATCACCGTCATCACTCCGATGCTGCACCACGCCGCGATCGCGGTGACGAGCGCGACGAGACGCCGGTCGAACGCGTCGGCGAGTGCCCCGCCCACGAAGCCCGCGAGGATCATCGGACCGAGCGCCCACAGGGCGACCAGTGACACCGCGAACGTGGATCGCGTGAGCTCGAAGATGTGCAGGCCGACCGCCACGATCGTCACCTGTGCGCCGATCTGCGCGATCGACGTTCCGGTCCAGAGCTTTGCGAAGGCCGGGCTGGCACGCAGCGGCTCGACGTCGACGAGGAGCGCGCGGAGCCGCCTGCGCCGGTCGCCTGCGTCGGATCTCACCCGCTTCAATCTACCGTGCGCGAGCACCCGACCATGAGCACGCCGGAGCGACGGTTTGCCGTTTCTTCGTACGCAGTCTACAGTTCAACGTGGCAGAAGCTTTGAGCTGCCGATCTTCTAGGGGGATCCCTTTTCGCGGGAAGCGTGTTGCGACACGAGAACGTGCGGAGAGGAATCGGGTGGTGCGATCAGCACGCAGTGCAGATGTCGCATGTGTTTGCAAACGAACCCCCTGGAGTAAGTATGAAGTTCAGCAAGAAGCTGGCGGGCGCCGCCGCGATCGGCGCAGCGGCCGTCCTCACGTTCGGCGGAACCGCGGCGAACGCCGCGCAGGGCGACGAGGTCGCCCTGACGCCGAAGATCACGCTCGGCGCGGAGTCGTTCACGGTTTCCGGTGCGGACTGCGTCGACCCGAACGGCACTCCCGGCGAATTCGCCGTGCACATCACTGGAGCCCCGGAGCACATCGTGCAGGCGGGCACAGCGAACGCGGATGGCACCTGGACCACGACCATCACCTCGCCCGCCGAGAGCGGTGCCTACCCCGTGTATGCGGAGTGCGATGTCTACTCGACGAAGTTCTACTACGCGGCGAACGAAGCGCTCGTGAGCAAGGCGGCGGGCGTGCAGCTCAGCGTGACCGAGGCGAAGCACTACCAGTCCGTCGACGTGTCGGGCTCCGGCTTCACGCCGAAGGAGAACGTGCGCGTCGAATTCCGCCAGAACGGCAAGGTCGTCGAGACGCTCGCAAATACCGTGGCCGCGGACAAGGTCGGTGAGCTGAACGGCACCATCAAGCTCGGAAATACGCTCGCTGCAGGCACGTACGATGTGGTCTTCATCGGCGAGACCAGCGGGGTCGAGTACTCTGCGCACCTGTCCATCACAGGTGGCACCGTAGGACACGACGCTCCGATCGCCACCGATGCAAACACCACCCCCGCCGCGAACGTCGACCCGGCGAACACCGGCGCGAAGGGTTCGCTGGCGACGACCGGTGGCGAGAACTTCGCACCGCTCGCAATCGCGGGCGGCGTTGCGGCGCTCGCCGTCGGGGCGGGTGCGATCGCGCTCGGCCGTCGCGCAGCTCGCACCGCTGAGTAACTCGCTTTAAGTGAGGAAGCGCCCTCGGCCGAAGATTCACTTCGCCCGAGGGCGCTTCGGATTCGCGCACCGTTATACCCCAGCTCTCGACTCAGGTCCAGCCCCCGAGAAAAGAAAACTGAGTGCTTGCTCAATGTGTGGGCACCGTCTACCGTTGAATTCGGCTGACGCTCCAGAAGTACTTCTATGGCGAGGTACTGCGCACATGCGGTGATGTTCTGCCCTGGGTGCACGGAGCTGTGTCGGGACCACGAACCTCGAACGGCCGCAGTCGCGAACTCCCCTTTCCATACCAACACGGAGGCAACATGAAGTTCTCGAAGAAGCTCGCCGGTGCGGCGGCGATCGGCGCAATCGCAGCGCTGACGTTCGGCGGTACGGCTGCAACAGCAGTCGAGCCCGGCGACCCGATCACTCTGGCACCGCAGCCCACGCTCGGCGCTGCCGAGTTCACCGTGTCGGGCGAGACCTGCCTCGATGAGGACGGCACCCCGGGCACCTACCTCGTCGCGATCGCGCCGGCCGAGGGCGAAGAGCCCGAGATCATCTCCGATGTGGCGGGCGAGGACGGCTCGTGGAGCGCCACGCTCGCGACACCCGCCGAGAGCGGCGTGTACGAAGTCGTCGCCGCGTGCGACCTGTACGCCGGCATCACCGAGTACGCCTCGGCTGACCTCCTCGTGAGCGCGGAGGCCGGCGTGCAGCTTGCGGTCGCACAGGCCGATCACTTCGAGTCCTTCGGCTTCACCGGCGCGGGCTTCACCCCCGGCGAGAACGTGCGCGTCGAGTTCCGCCAGAACGGCGAGGTCGTCGAGTCGCTCGGCACGGTCCTCGCAAGCGCAGTCGGCGAGATCGCCGGCGACATCACGCTCGGCAACACCCTCGCCTACGGCGAGTACGACGTCTACTTCGTCGGCGAGACCAGCGGCACCGAGTACTCGGCCCCGCTGACCGTGACTGACGGAACCGTCGCTCCCACGCCGACCGATCCGGGCAACGTCGGTGGCGGCGTGACCCCGACCGATCCGGTGAACTACGCTCCGGGCGCGAAGCTCGCGAACACCGGTGGCGAGAACCTCGCTCCGTTCGCGATCGCCGGTGGCGTTGCGGCTCTCGCACTCGGCGCCGGTGCACTCGCACTCGGTCGTCGCAAGGCACGCGCTGCGGAGTAATCCAGCTGGGTAAGTCTGCATCGCGCGACGCCCCTGGCCGGGACGGGAAACCCCGTTCTCGACCAGGGGCGTTTCGCCGTGCCATGCGAATCGTCGCGGTGGCCGCGCTCGTGCTCGTGCTCGCGCTCGGCGGGCTCACCGCAGTGCTCATGAGTCGGATCGACACTGTGGCGATGCCGGAACTCGGCAGCTCGCAGCGGGAGCCCTCCGACGGCACCGTGTACCTGTTCGTCGGCGCGGACTCGGGTATCGAGCGGGCTCCCTCCGATGTGCAGCGCAGCACGCCGGAAGGGCAAGCGCGGGCCGACGCGCTCGTGCTGGTGCGGCTCGGACCCGACGGCACCGCATCGGCTGTCTCCGTCCCGCGAGATCTGACCTCGACGGGCGACTACTTCGGCCCGCTCGCGCTCGCGCTCCTCGAGGGGCCCGATGTGCTGATGCAGAGCGTGTGCTCGACGATGGGCGTCGCGGTGGATCGGTACGTCTCCATCGACGCCACAGGGTTCGTCGGCGCGATCGACGCTCTCGGCGGCATCGAGGTCGACATCGAGCATCCGATCCGCGATCCGGCCGCCGAACTCGGCATCGACACGGCCGGGCCGCAGCGAGTCGACGGCGCGACCGCCCTCGGCCTGGTGCGGTCGCGTCACGCGGAAGAGCTCATCGATGGCACCTGGGTGCGCGTCTCGGACGACGCCGGCGCGCAGCGACGAGCGCTCTGGTCGGGGCGAGTGCTCGACGGCGTGCGCGCCGAGCTCTCCGACGCCGACGCCGCAGGTCTGGCGGGAGCGGTGTGGTCGGGCAGCGAGTCGCTGAGCATCGGCGGCGGCCTGCATCCGTTCGAACTCGCCCGCCTCGCTCGAGCAGACCTCGACATCCACGAGCTGCCGGCGGAGAAGATCGGCGATGCTCGCGCGCTCAAGATGGGCGAGACCGCGAAGACGGCACTCGCCGACGCCGGCTTCCGCACCGACTGCACGCTCGAGTAGCCCCGATCGTCTTATGGGCGCGAAGCGGCGCGCGCACCGATGCGCGGCGCACTGCATGCCTCGGCGATAGGCTCGACACCATGTTCGACGACCGATACGATCTCGACCCCGTGGCAGCGATGAAACCTCGCCGGGGCCCGGTCGAACGGCGCGAGGTTCCGCTCGCGAAGGGCCTCGTGCTCGAGCACACGGAGTCCGAGTGGTGCGGAGCGGTCGTCGGTGCGCGCGAGGGCCTCGTGCAGCTCGAAGACTTCCGAGGGAAGGTGCGCGCCTTCCCGCTCACCGACGGGTTCCTCGTCGACGGCGAGCCGGTGCGCCTCGTGCGTCCCGCGGCGCCCGCCGGTGCACGCAAGCGCACGGCCTCCGGATCCTTCGCCGCGCCGCAGCAGCGTGCGCGCGTCGCGATGCCCAGCCGCATCTTCGTCGAGGGCAAGCACGATGCCGAACTCGTCGAGCAGGTCTGGGGCGATGACCTCCGCATCGAGGGCGTCGTCGTCGAACTGCTGCAGGGAGCCGACAACCTGGAGCAGGTGCTCGCCGACTTCGGCCCGGCCCGCGACCGCCGCGCCGGGGTGCTGCTCGACCATCTCGTGCCGCGCAGCAAGGAGTCGAGGATCGCGGATGCGATCGCCCGTGGCCCGCACGGCGCCCACGTGCTCATCGTGGGCCACCCCTTCGTCGACATCTGGCAAGCGGTGAAGCCGGCGCGAGTCGGCCTGGAGCGGTGGCCGACGATCCCTCGAAGCATCGAGTGGAAGCGGGGCATCTGCCGCGCTCTCGGCTGGCCGAGCGAGGAGCAGGCGGATATCGCAGACGCCTGGTCGCGCATCCGCTCGCGGGTGCGCGACTTCCGCGACCTCGAGCCCGAGCTCGTCGGTCGCGTCGAGCACCTGATCGACTTCGTGACCGTCGAGTGACCTCGTTCGTGTTCTCGCACTGCTGAACGAGCGCGAGCCATCGGAGCGCGGGCGTATTCTGATCTGCAGTGGATCTGCGAGGAGGGTACCGTGGCACGCCCCATGTTCTTTCTGATGCCCCAGTGGCAGGGATCGCCCTCGGCCCGAGCGATGCAGCTCGCCGAGGGCGCTGAGCTGCTGCGCGAGGACCTCCCGGCTTCGGCGCTGCGCGAGGTCGCCGTGCCCCTCGAGGCCGGAGATGCGATGGGCACTCCCGTTGCGCGCCTGAGCAGCCTGGTTCGCGCCCGGGAGGCCGCCCGTACCGCGATCGAGCCGGCGCTCGCAGAAGGACGCGCGCCGATCATCGTCGGAGGTGATTGCACGACATCGCTCGCCGGTGTCGAGGCGGCAGCACGCTCGGTCGACCGGCTCGCGGTGCTCTGGTTCGACGCCCACCCCGACCTGCAGCACCCCAGCACGTCGCCGTCGGGAAGCGCCTCGGGGATGACGCTGCGCCACGCCCTCGGAGACGGTTCCGCCGACTTGAATGCAGCGCCCGCGGTCCAGGCGGGCGACCTCACCCTCGTGGGAGCGCGTGCGATCGATCCGGAGGAGGAGGACGAGTTGCAGCGCCTCGAGATCCCCGTGCTGCGGGCGAGCCTGGCCGAGAACGGCGAAGACGGACTCCGCTCCGCGATCCTCGACCGCATTGCGGGGGCCGACGGCGTGTACATCCACGTCGATCTCGACGTGCTCGACCCCGCGGAGTTCGGCTCCGTGCACTCCCCCGTGCCGTTCGGGTTGTCGGTCGCGCAGCTCACCGGCGCCATTCGCGCCGCGGTCGCCGACGTGCCGCTCGCAGGAGCAGCGATCTGCGAGTTCGCGCCCGCCGATCGCGACCGGGCCGTGGAGGACCTCCCGACGGTGCTGCGCACCCTCGGGGCACTGACGTCGGGCTCCGCCCCTCAAACCGCGCGAGCGGAAGCGGGGCCTGCGTGACCCCGCAGGGGCGGCGGTGGCCGTTCGCCTGGGTCGGGTACGCGTACGCGACGTGCGTCGGATTCGTCTGGGGCGCGATCTGGAGCCGCGGGCGCATCGAGCGCCGAGATGGACTCTGGGTGTTCCGCGGCATGCCGCGCTGGACCTTCGGCCGGGGCGGCAGTTGCGTCGGCGCGTGCTATCTGACGAATCAGAACGTCTCGGAGCGGGTGCTGCGTCACGAACGCGTTCACCGCGAGCAGTGGCGCCACTACGGTCTCGCGCTTCCCGTGCTCTACGCCCTGGCGGGCCGAGACCCGATGCGCAACCGCTTCGAGATCGAGGCGGGGCTGCGCGACGGGGGGTACGTGCGCGATGCACGAGGGTGACGACGAATTCCGCTTCCTCAGGAGCGACGCAGAGCGAGTCGGGCGCGATGGGCCGCTTCCGACGGTTGCCCGCGTGTCTGCGCGGCTTCCGGATCGCCGATCGGTGAGCGGCCTCGCCTTCGACGGCGACCGCCCGTCGCATCTCGTCGCACTGCACGGTGCCGGGTTGAACGCGCACAGCTTCGATCCGATGCTCCTCGCCCTCGATCGACCGGCGCTCGCGCTGGACCTGCCCGGGCACGGCCGCAGCGAGTGGCGCGATGACGCGGACTACAGCCCTGCCGCCCTCGCAGAGGACGTGGGCGCGGTGCTAAAGCAGCGGGCGGATTCGCCGGTCGCTCTGGTCGGCCACTCCCTCGGCGGCCTGACGGCGGCGCTCGTCGCTGCAGCGAGACCGGATCTCGTGGGGGTGGTGATCCTCGTCGACATCACGCCGGGCATCGCCCCCGCGAGAGACACCGGGTCCGTCCGGGAGTTCATCCAGGGTCAGCGGGACTTCGGCAGCATCGACGAGATCGTGGAGCGCGCCCGGCGCTTCGGCATCGGCCGCGACCCGAGCGCACTCGCCCGCGGCATCTCACTCAACACGCGCCTGCGCTCCGACGGTCGCCTCGAGTGGCGGCACCACCTCGCGCATCTCGAAGCGCCGCGCGTCGGCGCTCCCCACGACCCGCGTCCGCACGAGGCCATCTGGGAGCCGCTCGCGTCACTTCGCGCCTCCGGCACTCCGGTCGCGCTGATCGCTGCGGACGCCGGCATCCTCTCGTCCGACCTTCTCGAGGAGTGGCGCCAGCGGATGCCGGAGAGTCCCGTCGTCACTATCGCGGGGTCGCACAACCTCCACGAGGCCGCTCCGCGCCATCTCGCGCGTGCAATCGACGAGATGCTGGAGGCGGGCGGCGCCCCTGCGCGGTGAACGCCGCGCATGCGGAGAGCCGCGCCTCCGCTGCGAGTGTCAGACGACGGCGCTCGGATCCTCCGCGCGCAGACTGCGGAGGATCGCGTCCCTCAGTGCGGCCGGAGGGCAATTGCTGTCCCGCTCCTCCTCGCATGCGCGCTTCACCACGTTCGTGAGCTTCTCGCACGCGTTGCGCTCGTCCTGACACGACGGGCACTGCGCGATGTGCGCCCGAATCGGCGCTGACTCCTCGGCGCACAGCTCGCCTCGGAGCAGCTCGTAGACATTCGCCTTGGCCTGCTCGCACTCATTCATCGCGCTGCTCCCTTCTTGGTCGGTTTCTTCCCCGCACCCAGTCCAACGCCCTGCTCGTTCGCGTATTCCCCGAGTGCTTTGCGCAAACGGGCGCGGCCGCGGTGCAGGCGACTCATCACCGTTCCGATCGGCACCTCGGCGATATCTGCGATCTCCTGGTAGCTGAACCCCTCGACGTCGGCGAGATACACGGCGATGCGGAAGTCCTCCGGGAGCGCGTTGAGGGCGGTCGTGACCACCGAGTCCGGCGTGCGATCGATCGCCTCGGCCTCCGCTGAACGCGAGGACATCGCGGTCGTCGACTCCGCTCCCCCGAGCTGCCAATCCTCGAGCTCGTCGACGGCCCCCAGGTGGGGTTCTCGCTGGCGCTTCCGATACGTGTTGATGTAGCTGTTCGTCATGATCCGGTAGAGCCACGCCTTCAGGTTCGTGCCCTCCTGGAACGATGCGAAGGCCGAGAACGCCTTGAGGAACGTCTCCTGCACCAGATCCTGCGCATCCTGCGGATTCCGGGTCATCTTCATCGCTGCGCCGTACAGCTGATCGAGCATCGGAAGCGCCTCCGACGTGAAGCGCTGTTCCAGCTTCGCCTGTGCTGCGGTATCACTCACGCCTCGATCCTACTGGCGACTGCTGCGGGTAGAATCGACCCCGATGCTGATCGCGAAGATGAACCAGGGCAAAGACGGCGACGAGACCGGCACCGGCGAGAGTGCCGCCGAGGCCGAGGCGCTCTGGCCCGCTCCGCGGTCCGAGCAGGCGATCGATGCGACCGTGCAGCTTCCCGGTTCGAAATCGCTCACCGGCCGTGAGCTCGTGCTCGCGGCGCTCGCCGATGGGCCGAGCGTGCTTCACGCACCGTTGCGCTCCCGAGACGCCGTGCTCATGATCGACGCGCTCCGCGCACTCGGCACCGGGATCGAGGAGCTGCCGCGCGGTGAGCACGTCGACCCCGACTTGCGGGTGACCCCGGCAGCCGAGCTGACCGGCTCGACCACGATCGAGTGCGGGCTGGCGGGCACCGTCATGCGCTTCGTGCCTGCGCTCGCCGCACTCGCGCTCGGGCCCGTCGCCTTCGATGGCGACCCCTATGCCCGCAAGCGGCCCATGCGCCCCGTACTCGACGCGTTGCGAGCGCTGGGGGCCGACATCGCCGATGAGGGCCGCGGTGCACTGCCCTTCACCGTGCACGGTACGGGCTCGGTGCGCGGCGGTCGGGTCGAACTCGACGCATCGCTGTCGAGCCAGTTCGTCTCGGCGCTGCTGCTCGCCGGTGCACGATTCGAGAACGGCGTGCACGTCGTGCACACCGGCGAGCGTCTGCCGAGCCTGCCGCATATCGAGATGACGATCGCGAGTCTCCGGGCGCGCGAGGTGCAGGTCGAGTCGCCGGCCGCCGGCGAATGGGTCGTCGCACCGGGCGCGATCAGCGCCGCCGACGTGGTGATCGAGCCCGACCTGTCGAACGCCGCTCCCTTCCTCGCCGCGGCGATCGTCGCCGGCGGGCGCCTCACCGTGCGGAACTGGCCCGCCGCGACGACCCAGGTCGGCGATCTGCTGCGCACCCTGCTTCCCGAATTCGGCGCGGAGGTCGAGCTCGACGGCGCCGGCGATCTCACGGTCACGGCGACCGGCTCGATCTCCGGCGTCTCGCTGCACGTGCCGGAGGCCGGAGAGCTCGCGCCGACGCTCGTCGGCCTCGCCGCGCTGGCCGCGCACGGATCGGACGGAACGGACGGCGCCGCGAGCCGCATCACCGGCATCGGGCACATCAGGCACCACGAAACCGACCGCATCGCGGCACTCGTCGCCGAGATCAACGCGCTGGGCGGCGACGCCGCGGAGCTCGACGACGGCATCGAGGTACGCCCCGCCGCGCTGCACGGAGGGGTCTGGCACAGCTACGCCGACCACCGCATGGCGACGACCGGCGCGCTCATCGGCCTGCGCATCCCCGGCGTGGAGATCGAGGACGTGGCGTCGACGTCGAAGACGCTCCCCCGGTTCACCGAGCTCTGGGAGCGCGCCGTGGTCCCGGTGCCTTCCGCCCCCGCCTCCTCGCTCAGCCGGGATGCTCGCGGCTTCATCGCGGGGCTGTGACGACGTGAGCTGGCTCACCCCCGACGACGAGGCCGACGACCCGTACGCCGAGTACGCCGATCTCCAGGTGAGACAGCGACCCAACCCGAAGGCGAACCGACCGCGCACGAAGCGACGCCCCGAGCACGCCGACGCGGTGACGGGCATGGTCACGGCCGTCGATCGCGGGCGGTACACCGCGCTCATCGATGCCGGAGACGACCCCGGTGATCCGCGTGAGCGCACGGTGCTCGCGTCGCGCGCCCGCGAACTGCGCCGCACACCGATCGTCATCGGAGACCGCGTGCAGCTCGTCGGCGACACCAGCGGGGACGCGGGGACGCTCTCCCGCATCGTGGCGGTGGAGGATCGTCGCACCCTGCTGCGACGCAGCGCCGACGACAGCGACCGCATCGAGCGGGTGATGGTCGCGAACGCCGACCAGATGCTCATCGTCGTCGCCGCCGCGAATCCCGAACCGCGCGTTCGACTCGTCGACCGCTACCTCGTGGCCGCCTACGATGCCGGCATCGCTCCGCTCATCTGCATCACGAAGGTCGACCTCGCCGACCCGGAGCCGTTCCTCTCGCACTTCGCAGCACTCGAGGTGCCGGTGTTCCGCTCCGCGCCGGACGCCTGGCCGCTCGCGGAGATCCGCGAATCGCTCGCCGGCCGCACGACGGTCTTCGTCGGGCACTCCGGCGTCGGCAAGTCGACCCTGATCAACGCGCTCGTGCCCGAGGCCGAGCGCGCGATCGGCCACGTCAACGAGGTCACCGGCCGCGGTCGGCACACCTCGTCGTCGTCGGTCGCGCTGCGCGCCGCGACGCCCGGAGCGGCGAACGGTGCGTCCGGCTGGGTCATCGACACCCCCGGTGTGCGCTCCTTCGGGCTCGGGCACGTCACCACCGAGGGGATCCTCAGCGGGTTCACCGACCTCGCGCAGATCATCGAGGACTGCCCCAGAGGGTGCACGCACCAGGATGACGCCCCCGACTGCGAGCTCGACGCTGCAATCGCTGACGGCCGCCTCGACGCCGCGGGCGCAGCGCGCGTCGAATCCCTGCGCCGCCTGTTGAAGTGACGGTGTCGGGTGAAGGTGACGGGTGACAGTGCCGGGTGACAGCGCCCGCGCACCGCAGCGATAGGCTGGCCCTATGACTGAACGCGTAGTGCTCGAGCCCGGCCACGAGGCCCCCGACTTCACCCTCCTCGACCAGGACGGCAACACCCGTGCGCTCGCGCAGTACCGCGGGAAGCGCGTCATCCTCTTCTTCTACCCGGAGGCCATGACTCCGGGCTGCACGAAGGAGGCCTGCGACTTCCGCGACTCGATCCTTCCGTTCGAAGCCGCGGGCTATCACGTGCTCGGCGTCTCCCGCGACTCGGTCGAGAAGCTCCGCCGCTTCGCCGATCGCGACGCTCTCGAGTACCCACTGCTCAGCGACCCCGACGCGGCGGTGCACCACGCCTACGGCGCGTTCGGGGAGAAGAACAACTACGGCCGCATCGTCGAAGGCGTGATCCGTTCGACGTTCGTCATCGATGAGCAGGGCCGGATCGCCCACGCGCTCACCAATGTGAAAGCCACCGGGCACGTCGCGCGCCTCCGCAAGCTCATCGAGGTCTGACCTCCGGAGTCCGGTGCCGCGAGCGCGTCGAACACGTCAGACGGCGCGGCCATCTTCGTCGTACACGGGTCGCTCGTCCGGGCGCGCGAGCACCGCTGCGGCGAAGCCCAGGAGCGCGCCCGCGACGAGCGCGAAGCCGAACTGCCAGGAGCCGATGCCGAGCTGCAGACAGCCGGTACCGCCGGCGAAGAGCAGGACGTGAATGGTCAGGGCCGATCCGCGCACCCAGCTGGGGCGACCCCGCAGTGCCGCGACGGCCGTGATGGCGACCCAGGCCAGCACGAGCACCGCCATGGCGACGATGCTGACGTTCTGCGCCAGCGGACCGACCGAGCCGATCGCCGCCGTTACCGAGAAGATCAGAACACCGACGAGCAGCAGGCTCTCGAGCACCAGCAGCACGCGCAGCACCGCCCATCCCGCACGTGAACGAGGATGATCGGGAGGTGTCGGGGGCATTGCGGCTCGCTTTCCAATCAATTGCGGGTTACCTATTGATTTGCATCTATATCCGTGGAACTATATAACCCGTCGAGTTTCGCGCACGCCGACGTGAGCATTCTCAGCCACGTATTAGGTAGTTACGGCGCGAATTCTAGGCTATCCGGTCTCCGGGTTGTTCGCGCGCGTGCGTTACAGAGGAGGACACATGGATTGGCGTGAACAGGCAGCTTGCCTCACCGTAGACCCGGAGCTTTTCTTCCCGGTCGGCAACACGGGACCCGCTGTCGAACAGATCGAACGGGCGAAGTCGGTGTGCGCGCGCTGCACCGTCACCGAGATGTGCCTGCAGTACGCAATGGACACCGGGCAGGATTCGGGCGTGTGGGGCGGCCTCAGCGAGGACGAGCGCCGCGCTCTCAAGCGCCGCGCAGCGCGCGCTCGCCGCGCCTCCTGAGCAGCTCGCAGAGCCGAACGGCCCGTCCCCTCCTCGGAGGAGACGGGCCGTTTCCCTGTGTCGTGTCTGCCGGTCGCGCAGGGGATCATGCGTGACGCGGTGCACGCCACGTGAGTGCACCCGCTCCACATCGGATCCCCTGCAGGAGCATGGCGCCTCACATACGAAGGGCCCATCCGAACGGATGGGCCCTTCGCATTCCAGCAGTGCGCGAACTCAGTCGGTGCCGGCGTCGAACGCAGCCGAGAGGCCGAGTTCATCGGCGTCCTCGTCGATTCCGCCCACCGCGTTCGCGATCTCCGCGGCACCGCCCTGCTCGAGCTGGCCGACGAGCTCAGCGATCGAGCCGCCGACGATGCCGAGCTGCGCGTACTGCTCGAGACGCTGACGCGAGTCTGCGATGTCGAGATTGCGCATCGTGAGCTGGCCAATGCGGTCGACGGGCCCGAATGCCGCCCCGACCGTGCGCTCCATGGAGAGCTTCTCGGGGTGGTAGCTCAGGTTGTCGCCCTCGGTGTTCAGAATCGTGTAATCGTCACCGCGACGCAGCCGCAGCGTGACCTCGCCCGTGATCGCCGAGCCGACCCAGCGCTGCAGCGACTCGCGCAGCATCAGCGACTCGGGGTCGAGCCAGCGGCCCTCGTACATGAGGCGACCGAGCTTGCGCCCGTCGGTGTGGTAGCTCGCGAGCGTGTTCTCGTTGTGGATCGCGTTGACGAGCCGCTCGTAGGTGATGTGCAGCAGCGCCATGCCCGGCGCCTCGTAGATGCCGCGCGACTTCGCCTCGATGATGCGGTTCTCGATCTGATCGGAGACGCCGAGCCCGTGCCGCCCGCCGATCGCGTTGGCCTCGAGCACGAGCGCCACGGGATCGTCGTACTCGACGCCGTTGATCGCCACCGGGCGACCGGCCTCGAACCGCACCGAGACCTCCTCGGTCGCGACCTCGACATCGTCGCGCCACGCGGCGACGCCCATGATCGGCTCGACGATGTCGAGGCCCGCGTCGAGGAACTCGAGCTTCTTGGCCTCGTGCGTCGCGCCCCAGATGTTCGCGTCGGTGGAGTACGCCTTCTCGGTGGCATCGCGGTACGGGTACCCGTTGGCGACGAGCCACTCGCTCATCTCGTGGCGCCCGCCGAGCTCCTCCACGAACTGATGGTCGAGCCACGGCTTGTAGATGCGCAGCGCGGGGTTGGCCATGAGGCCGTAGCGGTAGAAGCGCTCGATGTCGTTGCCCTTGTAGGTGGAGCCGTCGCCCCAGATGTCGACGCCGTCCTCCTTCATCGCGCGCACGAGCAGCGTGCCGGTGACGGCGCGCCCGAGCGGCGTCGTGTTGAAGTAGGTCTTGCCGCCGGAGCGCACGTTGAAGGCGCCCGTCTGCAGTGCGACGAACCCTTCTTCGACCAGCGGGCGCTTCGCGTCGACGTGGCGTGCGAGCTCTGCGCCGTACTCCTTGGCCCGGTCGGCGACGCCGTCGATGTCGGGCTCGTCGTACTGACCGATGTCTGCGGTGTACGTGCAGGGCACAGCACCCTTTTCGCGCATCCACGCGACTGCACAGGAGGTGTCGAGACCTCCGGAGAAGGCGATGCCGACGCGCTCGCCCACGGGGAGGGAAGAAAGAACCTTGGACATGCTCTCTATCCTAGGGCTCCCCGCGGGCTCGGAATTCCCCCCTACGGGATCAGGCCGAGCTCTCGCACGGCATCGCGTTCAGCGGCCAGTTCCGCGACGGAGGCGTCGATCCGCTCCCGCGAGAACTCGTCGATCTCGAGCCCCTCGACGATGCTCCAGTCTCCGTCGGCAGAGGTCACGGGGAAAGAGGAGATCAGACCCTCTGGCACTCCGTACTCTCCGCGGGAGACGATCGCCGCGCTCGTCCAGTGACCCGCCGAGCGCGCGCCGGTGCCGAGCACCCAGTCGCGGGTGTGCTCGATCGCCGCATTGGCGGCGGATGCGACTGAGGATCCACCGCGCACGTCGATGATCTCCGCGCCGCGCTGTGCGACGCGCTCGATGTACGGGCCGCGCGCCCACACGGGATCGACGGCGGCGAGCGCGGCGTCGCCCCGCACGGTCGCATGGCTGAGGTCGGGATACTGCGTCGCCGAGTGATTGCCCCAGATCGTGACACCCGAGATGTCTGCCACCGGAGCGCCGGCCTCCGCTGCGAGCAGCCCGACCGCTCGGTTGTGGTCGAGCCGGGTGAGCGCGGTGAAGCGCTCCGCCGGCACGTCGGGGGCGTTCTGCTGCGCGATGAGCGCGTTCGTGTTCGCGGGGTTGCCCACGACGACGACGCGCACGTCGTCGGCCGCCTGCGCGTTGATCGCACGGCCCTGCGGCCCGAAGATCGCGCCGTTCGCGGCGAGCAGGTCGCCGCGCTCCATGCCCGCGGAACGAGGACGCGAACCGATGAGCAGCGCGACGTTCGCTCCATCGAAGGCGACATCCGCGTCGTCCGTGATCTCGACGCCCGCGAGCGTCGGGAACGCGCAGTCGGCGAGTTCGAGCGCGGCCCCCTCCGCGGCCCGCATTCCCTGCGGAATCTCGAGGAGCCGGAGGCTGACGGGCCGGTCGGGGCCGAAGAGGTCGCCGGCCGCGATCCGGAACAGCGCTGCATAGCCGATCTGGCCGCCGGCGCCGGTCAGAGTGATGGTGATGGGTGCGTGGGTCATGCCGTTCTCCTTCTATCGCGCGTCGAAGGTACGCGGATCGGGCCCGAAGTTCGTACCGGCCTCGTACGCGTCGATGGCCGACACCTCGGCGGCGTCGAGTTCGAAATCGAACAGTTCGGCGTTCTCGATCATGCGTTCCCGGCGAACCGTCTTGGGGAACACGATGCGCCCCTGCTGCACGTGCCAGCGGAGCACGACCTGCGCGGGGCTCTTCCCGTGCTTCCGGGCGATCTCGAGCAGCTCGGGCCGGTCGAAGAGGTCGGACTTCCCCTGCGCGAGCGGCCCCCACGCCTCGACTGCGATGCCGTGCTCGACGCAGTACTCGACGAGTTCGCGGCGCTGATGCAGCGGGTGCAGCTCGATCTGATTGACCGCGGGCACCACTCCCGTCTCGTCGATGAGCTGCTGCAGGTCGGAGATCTCGAAGTTCGAGACGCCGATGGCCGACGCCCGACCGGATTCCGCGATCTCGATGAGCGACTTCCACGCCCCGAGGGCTTCGCCGTGCATCGGCTGCGGCCAGTGGATCAGGTAGAGGTCGACTCGATCGAGCGCCAGGCGGTCGAGGCTCTCGGCGAACGCGTCGGCTGCGCGGGTCTGATCGGTGTTCCAGAGTTTCGTCGTCACGAAGATCTCATCGCGCGCGATGCCGCTGTTCGCGATCGCCCGGCCGACCTCAGCCTCATTGCCGTAGAGGCTCGCTGTATCGATGTGGCGGTACCCGACCTCGAGCGCGGTGCCGACGACGCCCTCCGCTTCGCCGGGTTTCACGAGATAGACGCCTGATCCCAGCTGCGGAATCAACGTGCCGTTGTTGAGCTGGAGGTTCGGGATCTGGAGTGCAGACATCGTGCCCTTTCGAGTCGTCGTGCGGAGCAGCCGCCGACCCTGCGATCGGCGCGGTCGTCGCCAGTCTACGCGCGGGGGGCGACGCGCGGGATAATGGGTGCATCATGACGCTCCCCCCGCTCCAGATCACGTTTCCCGAGGAGCTTCCCGTCTCGCGGATGCGCGACGAGATCTCGGAGGCGATCCGCTCGCATCAGGTCGTCATCGTCGCGGGCGAGACCGGCTCGGGCAAGACGACGCAGCTGCCGAAGATCGCCCTGGCTCTCGGCCGCGAGCGCATCGCGCATACGCAGCCGCGACGCATCGCCGCGCGAACCATCGCGGAGCGCGTCGCCGACGAGCTGGGATCCGAGCTCGGCGGCCTCGTGGGGTACCAGGTGCGCTTCACCGATCAGGTGTCGGCGGAGACCCGGGTGCGGTTGATGACGGACGGCATTCTGCTGAACGCCATTCACCGCGACCGCGACCTCGCAGCCTACGACACCATCATCATCGACGAGGCGCACGAGCGCAGTCTGAACATCGACTTCCTGCTGGGCTACCTGAAGACCCTGCTCCCCCGTCGGCCGGATCTCAAGGTCATCATCACCTCGGCCACGATCGACCCCGAATCATTCGCGAAGCACTTCGCCGATGCGAAGACGCAGCAGCCGGCGCCGGTGATCGAGGTCTCCGGGCGCACGTACCCGGTCGAGCTGCGCTACCGCCCACTGGTCGAGCGCATCGAGCGACCGGATGCGAAGACCGGTGCGCCGAAGGTCACGACGATCGAGCGCGATCTCTTCGACGGCATCGGGGACGCGGTCGACGAGCTCGCGAAGGAGGCGCCGGGCGACGTGCTCGTGTTCCTCTCGGGCGAGGCCGAGATCCGTGACGCCGCCGACGCCCTGCACGGCCGGCTCCGGGCATCGGCGCGCGGCGCCCGCACTGAGATCCTGCCGCTCTACGGGCGGCTGAGCAGCGCCGAGCAGCATCGCGTGTTCGAGAGATCCTCCGGCGGAGCGCGGCGCATCGTGCTCGCGACGAACGTGGCCGAGACCTCGCTGACGGTGCCCGGCATCCGCTACGTCGTCGACGCGGGCACGGCTCGCATCTCGCGGTACAGCGCCCGGAGCAAGGTGCAGCGCCTCCCCATCGAAGCCGTCTCGCAGGCGAGCGCCAATCAGCGCTCCGGCCGCTCGGGGCGCACCAGCCCGGGCATCGCGATCCGGCTCTACTCGGAGGAGGACTTCGCGTCGCGACCCGAGTTCACGGAGCCGGAGATCCGGCGCACCGGGCTCGCCTCGGTGATTCTGCAGATGCTGGCGCTCGGCCTCGGCGACATCGCCCGCTTTCCCTTCCTCACGCCTCCCGATCAGCGCGGCATCGCAGACGGGCTCGGCCTGCTCACGGAGCTCGGGGCGGTGGAGACTGCCCCCGCGAAGGGCCGGAGCGGGGGGCGTCGACGCGGCGGCGAGCGCGGCGCGACCCACCGGATCACGAGGATCGGCCGCGAGCTCTCCCGTCTCCCCATCGAACCGCGATTCGCGCGCATGGTGGTCGAGGCTCGGAGGCACGACGTGGTGCCCGCAGTGCTCGCGATCGTCGCCGGTCTCACCATTCAAGACGTGCGGGAGCGTCCGCAGGCGGAGCGGGGCCGGGCCGACGAACTGCACAGCCGCTTCGCCGACCCGCAGGGCGATCTCGCCACGCTGCTGAATCTCTGGAACTACGTGCAGGAGCAGCAGCGCGAGCTCTCGTCGAGCGCGTTCCGCCGGCTCTGCAAAGCGGAATACCTCAACTTCCTGCGGGTGCGGGAGTGGATGGACCTGTACCGGCAGCTGGCGAGGATCGCGAAGGCGCCGCGCGACAGCGCCGCTCACGGCGCGACCGGCGGTTCGGGCGAGGCGATCCACCGCTCCGTGCTCGCCGGATTGCTCTCGCAGCTCGGCGTGCGCGATGACCGCCAGGATCGCACGACTCCCGCCCGCGGCCGCTCCGCAGCCGGGGCGGCGCGGCGCAAGCCCGCCCAGGAGTATCTCGGCTCGCGCGGCACGCGGTTCGTGCTGTACCCGGGTTCCGTGCTCGCGAAGAAGCCGCCGGAGGTCGTGATGAGCGTCGAACTCGTCGAGACCTCGCGCCTCTTCGCACGATCCAACGCGCTCGTGGACCCGGCGTGGGCGGAGGAGCTCGCGGGGCCGCTCGCGAAGCGCCAGCTCTCCGAGCCCCGCTGGGAGAAGAATCAGGGCGCCGCCGTCGCATATGAGCGGGTGACGCTCTACGGAGTGCCGATCGTCGACCGTCGACGGGTGCAGCTCGCTCGATACGATCAGGAGCACGCGCGCGAGCTCTTCATCAGGCATGCGCTGGTCGACGGCGAGTGGGACTCTCCGCAGGCGTTCGACCGCGCGAACCGGCAGCTGCGGCGGGAGCTCGAACAGCTCGAGGAGCGCACGCGGCGCCGGGACATCGTCGGTGACGACGAGGCGATCTTCGAGTTCTACGACGCGCGCATCCCCGCAGACGTCGTTTCGACCCGCAGCTTCGAGGGGTGGTGGAAGCAGAAGCGCGAGGCCGCGCCGCAGTTCTTGCACCTGCGCCGCGAAGACCTGGTGGAGGGCGAGGCGGAGGCGGTCGACGAGCAGGAGTTTCCGAAGCAGTGGTCGCACGGCGATCAGACGCTCCGCTTGAAGTACCGCTTCGATCCGACCGCCGATGACGATGGCGTGACGGTGAACGTTCCACTGCCGCTGCTCCCCCGCCTCGAGGGGTCCGACTTCGAGAAGCTCGTGCCGGGCCTGCGGCAGGAGCTGGTGACAGCGCTCATCAAGACGCTGCCGAAGGCGATTCGCAAGCACGTCGTGCCCGCCGCGGACTGGGCCCGCACCCTGCTGGCCGCCGTCGGGCCGCAGCTCGACGCGCCGGTGCCGGCCGGCGAGGCCGCGCCGTCGCTCACCCACCTGCTCGCCACGGAGATCCGACGCCGCACGAGCGTTCCGGTGGCTCCGAACGATTTCGACCCCGGCCGGCTCCCGGCGCACCTCACCCCGACGTTCCGGGTGGTCGATGGCCGCGGACGCACCATCGGCACGGGCAAGAACCTCGCCGAGTTGCAGACCGCGCACCGCGAGCGCGCGAACCAGGGCGTCGCGAAGGTCGCGGCCGCTGCGCTGCCGAAGAGCGACCTCGAACGAACGGGAGCGACGGCTTGGGCGTTCGACGATCTTCCCCGGTACGTCGATTCCGCGTACGCGAAGGGTCGAGGATCCGCGGGCGCCGGTGTGGTGCGCGCGTACCCGGCGATCCTCGACCGTCGCACCTCGGTCGATCTCGTGCTCGTCGCCGATCAGAGCGAGCAGGAGCGCATCTCCCGTCGCGGCATCCGCCGCCTCCTCGTGCTGAGCTCCCCATCGCCGGCCTCGTACGTGCGCGACCACCTCTCCAACCAGGAGAAGCTGCTGCTCGGCGCCGGCCCCTATCGCACGCTCGATCAGGCGATCGCCGACGTATCGCTCGCGGTCGCCGACCGCGTGATCCGCCGGCATGCGCCGGATGGACTCGTCTGGCGCGCCGCCGAGTTCGAAGCGCTGGCCGACGATTACGCCCGTTCCCTGATCGATGAGATCTACGGCGCCATCTCGCTCACCGCCCGCGTGCTCGACGGCGCACGACTGGCCAGAAAAGCGATCGATGCGGCGAAGTCGATGCAGGTGCTCGGACAGGTATCGGATGCGGCGCGGCAGATCGACGGCCTGGTGTTCGACGGGTTCGTCTCGCAGACCGGGCTCGCGCAACTCGAACGCGTGCCCGTGTACCTCGAGGCGGTTCAGGTGCGCATGCGCGGGCTCACCGAGAATCCCGGTCGCGACCGCGCCTGGCAGAACGAGATCGATCGCGCGATCGCGCTCTACACCGAGGCCGGAGGCGCGATCCCGCTCCCCGTGGATGCGCCGAGGCGGCTCGAGCGCGCGCGATGGTTGATCGAGGAGTTGCGCGTCAGCCTCTTCGCTCAGCAGCTGCGCGCTGCAGAGGCGGTGTCGCTGCAGCGCATCCAGAAGGCGCTGCGCGACGCGTAGGGCCCCGCGGCCGGATGTGCCCCGGGCCGATGGCACTCGTCAACCGCGCGACGGCGGTGCGAGCGACTCGTAGACTGGCCACGGCCGCCACCGGAGAGCCCCGGGCGGCCCGAACCGTCGATCGAGCATTGGAGAGTGCACCATGAACGAGACGCCCGCTTCCGACCAGGAGATCGAGGACGCGATCCGCGAGTTCCACGCAGAACGCGCTGAGGCAGGCGCCTTGGCGGCTCGGGCGTTCTCATCGGTCTCCGTCGAGGAGGGAATCGCGAAGGTGGTGTACGACGCGTCTCTGTCGAGCACCGACACGCGCGACTGGCTCTCGGAGCACTCGCTCGAGAATCTCGCGGAGTTCGCGAGCATCCCGCTCGCTCAGGCCACGCCGGAGTCGACGCGAATGCGCATGTCGACCGTCCGCGTCGAGACGTCGCTCGCAGACGGAACGCCTCTCGGGGCACTCGAGAACGCCGGGATCCGCGCACTGAACTCGCTGGAGAAGTAGGGGCAGCAGCCCTCGCGGCGCGGCGGCTCGGTCCATCGAGACCGCGCCCCCGGGCCGCGATCAGCGCTCGACGGACTCCGTGAGCACCCGGCGCGCCTCGTGCACGAGTTCCGGCTCGGTGATCAGGTCGTACCTCGTCGCGATCATCTGCATCACCGAGGAGAAGTCTCGTCGGTTGCGATTCATCGCGTACGACAGCACGCCGAAGAGCATGCCGAAGCCCGCGCCGATCGCGATCGCCGCGGCGAACACGCCGAGAATCGCGCCGTTGTCGGGCTGGAAGATGAAGAGCAGCAGACCGAGGAACAGACCGAGGTACGCGCCGGAGAGCGCGCCCATGAGCGCCACTCGGCCGTAGGTGAGACGGCCCGTGACGCGCTCGACGCTCCGCACGTCGTTGCCGACGATGCTGATCTGCCGAACCGGGAAGCTGGCACGGGCGAGCACGTCGACGGCGTGCTTCGCGTCCTCGTAGCGATCGTACGTGGAGACGATGTCGCCCTTCGGCAACTCGGGAACCAGCGGGAGACGCGACGACCGCATGGGTCCACCAGGAGTACTCATACTCCGATTCTCCCACCTCTCGCCGGAAGGGCGCCGGAACGGGGCGCGAATCCCGCGCTGATTCAGCTTCGAGCGTACGAGGGGACCGTGTATCGCCGCAGGTCGCTGAGCGGTACCGTAGTGGGGTGAGTACTTCGAGGGTCTTCGTCGGTCGGCTCGCCGGTCGCGGCGTATTCGATCCGGTCGGCGATCGCATCGGCAAGGTGCGCGATGTGCTGGTCGTCTTCAGGGCGACGAGCGCCCCGCGCGTCGTCGGGCTCATCGTCGAGATCCCCGGCAAGCGCCGGGTGTTCGTGCCGATCGGACGTGTCACCTCGATCGGGTCGGGCCAGGTGATCACCACCGGCCTCATCAACGTTCGCCGATTCGAGCAGCGGGGCGGCGAGACGCGGATGATCGCGGAGCTCATCGGGCGCGACGTGCAGCTGACGCAGTCGGCCGGGGAACCGGGGACGAGCGCGCGGATCGAGGACGCGGCGATCGAGCGCAGCCGCACGGGCGAGTGGCTCGTGACCGAAGTGTTCGTGCGCCTTCCGAAGCCGGCGGCGCCGTTCAGTCGAGGCGACGCGCGCATCGTGAGCTGGGGCGAGCTGCGTCTTCCCAGTTCCTCGGAGGGGACGCGCACCGCCGAACTGCTCATCCAGACGCTGGTCGATCTCAAGCCCGCCGACCTGGCGGAGGCCCTGCTCGAGCTCCCCCAGCCGCGCATGATCGAGGTGATCGAGGAGCTGCCCGACGAGCGCGTGGCCGATGCGCTCGAGGAGATGAGCGAACAGGATCAGCTCGCGCTGCTCGCGCAGCTGCCGTCCGGCCGCACGGCCGACGTGCTCGACCGCATGGAGGCGGACGATGCGGCCGACCTCATCTCGGCGCTTCCGGCTGCTCAGGGCGCCGAGCTGCTCGACCTCATGGAGCCGGAGGAGGCGGAGGACGTGCGACGGCTCCTCGAGTACGACGCCGATACCGCCGGTGGCCTGATGAGTCCGGCGCCCATCGTGCTCGCAGCCGAGTCGAGCGTCGCCGAAGGGCTCGCGATGATCCGTCGCGCAGAGATCTCGCCGGCGATGGCTTCGGCGGTCTACGTGACCCACCCGCCCTACGAGACGCCGACGGGCGAGTACATCGGTCTCGCGCACTTCCAGCGCATGCTCCGCTTCCCCCCGCACGAGCGCATGGCGTCGCTGCTCGACGCCGAGATCGAGCCGGTGACCGTCCACGCGAGCGCAGCGGAGGTGTCGCGCCGCCTCGCGAGCTACAACCTCGTCGCCCTGCCCGTCGTCGACGAGCAGAACCGCCTCGTCGGGGTGGTGACCGTCGACGACGTACTCGACCACCTGCTCCCCGACGACTGGCGGCACGCCGACGACGACGCCCCGCTCCCCACCGAGAGCGGAACCCCTGCCGGAAGCGGGGTGCGCGGATGAGCCCCTTCCGACGCGGCAGCGGCCTCGACGCCCCGCGTGCGGCGAGCGGGCGGGGCGCCGGGCGCGGGGACGGCCGCTCCGGCAAGAGCGAGCGATTCGGGCGGTGGACGGAGAGCATCGCACGCGGCATGGGGACGCCGTGGTTCCTGTTCGCGCTCACGATCGTCTGCGTCGCCTGGCTGATCTGGAACACCTACGGCCCCGAGCCGTTCCGTTTCGATTCCGCGGCGCTCGGGTTCACTGCGCTCACCCTGATCCTCTCCCTGCAGGCCTCCTACGCAGCGCCCCTCCTGCTGCTCGCGCAGAACCGGCAGGACGACCGCGACCGCGTGCAGATCGAGCAGGATCGCCAGCGCGCCGAGCGCAATCTCGCCGATACGGAGTTCCTCGCTCGCGAGGTCGTCGCGTTGCGGCTCGCTCTGAAGGAGCTTCCCGACCGCGATTTCGTGCGATCCGAGCTCCGATCCCTGCTCGCGGAACTGGCAGAGGATGAGCCCGAGAGCGATGCGGCGCGGGAGCAGGCGCCGCGTGTTCCGACGCGACGCGATCCGGCGCCCGACCGAACCGCGAGCCGGCAGCATGACTGATCGGCCCGCCTCCGGTGCGGAGCGGGCCGTGTGGGATGCCCTCGATCGAGTCTCCGATCCCGAGATCCTCCGCCCGATCACCGAGCTCGGCATGGTGCGCGAAGTGGCCGTCGACCAGGCGGGGCGCGCTGAGGTGTCGATCCTGCTCACCATCGCCGGGTGCCCGGCAGCGCGGCGGATCGAGGCCGACGTGCGGTCAGCGACGGAAGCGGCCCCGGGCGTCACCGAAGCGGAGGTCGTCGTCGGCGTGATGTCGCCCCGGGAGCGGCAGAGCTTCATCGAGCGGGTGCGCGGAGAGCGAGGCTCGCGACCGCAGCAGTTCGGGCCCGACTCCCTCACCCGCGTCATCGCCGTGACGAGCGGAAAGGGAGGCGTCGGCAAGTCGTCGCTCACGGCCGGCCTCGCCGTCGCGCTCGCGCAGCAGGGCCTGTCCGTCGGCCTCATCGACGCCGACGTCTTCGGATTCTCGATCCCGGGCCTGCTCGGCCTGAGCCGAGACGGTCGAACGGAGCAGCCCACGCGCCTGGACGACATGATTCTGCCGCCCGTCGCATACGGCGTGAAGGTCATCTCGATCGGCATGTTCCTCGGGGACGCGGATCCGAGAAGCACCGCGGTGTCGTGGCGCGGGCCGATGCTGCACCGGACGATCGAGCAGTTCCTGCGCGACGTGTGGTTCGGCGACCTCGATGTCCTGCTGCTCGATCTGCCTCCGGGCACGGGGGACATCGCGATCAGCATCGGGCAGCTGCTCCCCCAGGCGGAGGTGCTGGTCGTCACCACGCCGCAGGAGGCCGCCGCCGATGTGGCCGTGCGCAGCGCGCTCGTCGCACGGCAGACCGGTCAGAGCGTGATCGGCGTCGTGGAGAACATGGCGGGTCTTGCGAGGCCGGATGGGAGCGTCCTCGATCTCTTCGGGTCGGGAGGGGGCGCGCTCGTGGCGGAGCGCCTGAGCGACGCCGAGCACGGTGCGGTTGCCCTTCTGGGCAGCGTCCCGCTGAGTCCGGCGTTCCGAGAGGGCGGCGATCGCGGAGCGCCCACCGTTCTCACCGACCCCGCAGACCCCGCGGCCGCCGAGGTGATCCGCATCGCGGCCTCGCTGGCGCAGCACGGCCGCGGGCTCGCCGGTCGGCCGCTCGGACTCACGGTGCGGTAGGCGCCGCCGGCCGTCGCTCGATCGGCTCGGGGCGTCCGAAGAGATACCCCTGGAACGCGTCCACGCCCATCTCGCGCAGGCGTGCGAACTGCTCCTCCGTTTCGACTCCCTCGCCCACGACCTGCAGCCCGAAGATGCGAGCGAGCCGCACGATCGTCTCGGCGACGGCGGCCCCCTGCGCGTCGCCGACGATCGACGACACGAACGAGCGGTCGATCTTCAACTGCTGCACCGGGAGCTGCCGCAGGTAGCTGAGCGACGAGTAGCCGGTGCCGAAGTCGTCGAGCGAGGCGTGCACGCCGTCTGCGCGGAGGCTCTCGAGCAGGGTGGTCGTGCGCGCGAGGTCGCTGTGCAGCATGCTCTCCGTGAGCTCGAGGTGCAGTCGACCCGGAGCGACCCCGTAGCGCGCGATCGCCTCGCGCACGCGCTCCGCGAAATCGCAGGCCTGCAGCTGACGCTCGCTCAGATTCACCGAGAGCGTCAGCTCGGCGGTCGCCTCATCGTCCGCCCACTCCGCGAGCACCCGGCAGGCCTCTTCGAGCACCCAGTCGCCGACCTGCACGATCACGCCGGTCTGCTCGGCGACCGGGATGAACTCGTCGGGGAGTACCACCCCTCGCGCGCCGTGCTGCCACCGGAGCAGCGCTTCCTTTCCGATCACACGACGATCTCGATCGACGATGGGCTGCGCGTAGAGACGCAGCTCGCCGCGCGCGATCCCCGCGCGCAACTCTGAGACCAGCGTCATCCGGTCGTGCACCTCGTCGAGCATGCGCTGCTCGAACCGCTGAGCGCGCCGCTGCCCGCTCTCGCGCTTCGCCCGCTTGCGGGCGATCTCGGAGCACTTGAGGATCTCGCCTGCGTCGCGCGACACGATGCACCGATGCGCATCGGCGCTCTCCGGAATCGCCGTGCCTGGAGCGTCGCCGTACGACGGCGAGGTCCAGAGCACATGCCCGAGACTCACCCCCGCGCTGATGGTGATGCCGGATTCGAGCTCGCTCGCACCGACGAGCGCTTCGAATACCCGATCGATCGTGCGCTGCACCGCTGCTTCTGCGGCAGCGAGGTCCGCGCCGATGTCGGGAAGCAGCACGCCGTACGTGTTCGATCCGATCCTTCCGACGCGGGCCCGGGCCTCGGCGACGCTGCGCAGCCTTCGTCCCGCATCGAGCAGCAGTCGGTCGCCCGCCTCGAACCCGAAGGCGTCGTTCACGACGGAGAGCTGGTCGACGCTCAGCGTGAGGAAGGCCGAGAAGCGCGCGGTCGCCGCGGCACTTCCGGTGACCTCCTCGATCGCTCGCAGCATCGCGGCGCGATTGTCGAGACCGGTGACCGGATCGATGAAGGCGAGGCGTCGCACGGCTGCCTCCGCCTCGTGCCGCTGCGTCTCCTCGGTGCGGAGCGCGACGTAGTTCTTCGGCCGCCCATCGCCTCCGATCAGAGGAATGATCGTGGTGTTCACCCAGTACTCCGACCCGTCTCGGGCGCGATTGCAGATCTCGCTCTGCCACACGCGACCGTCGGAGATCGTGCTCCAGAGATCCGCGAAGAACGCCGGCGGATGGTGACCGGAGTTCACGATGCGGTGCGTGCGCCCCACGAGCTCTTCGCGCGGAAACTGCGAGATCTCGCAGAAGCGGTCGTTGACGTACGTGATGCGGCCGAGTGCATCGGTGACCGCGACGATCGAATGCTCGTTGAGCGCGATCAAGATCTTGTCGTAGGCGTGCTGCGGCCGCGCGAGCCGCTCCTGCATCAGGCGCTGTTCGTTCGAGATTCCCCCGACCGCCTCATTGCGGTCGATCTCGTCGCCGGTCACCCGATGATCCCGTCCATCACGTCGCTTCCTCGTCGAAGTGCAGCACCCGTTCCGAGCCGCCGCCCGCTTCTGGTCTGATCCCTCGTCTCGCCTCGGCCTCTGCCATGCTGGCGCGCCGCGTCGCCGCTCGGGCCTCGCGCTCATCCTCGAGCAGAGCGTCCCTGATGATGCGGCGGGGATCGTACTGGCGAGGATCGAGCTGGCGCCAGTCGACGTCGTCGAACTCGGGCCCCATCTCGTCGCGCAGGCGATCCTTCGCGCCGTCCGCCATGCGCTTCACGTTGCGCACCAGCTCGCCGAGCTTCTGAGCATAGATCGGGAGGCGCTGCGGACCCAGCACGAACATGGCGATCACAAGGATCACCAGGATCTTGTCGATCGTCAGGCCCATGATGGCTATCGTAGCGCTCGCTCGGCGCGGGTGACGTGAAATCGGCACCATGCGCGGCACCGCTTTCCCTGCGATCAGCGTGTGCGATGATGCGTCCGGGCCCGCGGCTCTACGCTGGTGATCTAGGATCGCTCCGCCGCGTCTGCAACTCGGCGCCGCGCAGCGGAACATCACCGGAGGAGATCGTGAGCAAGCTCGAACGCAACTGGCAGTATGCCGAGCAGTACCCCGGCGAAACGGATGCGCTCGTGCGCGCCCGTCGCCTGTCGCTCGAGCTCGGCGTCGAACCCGTCAGCCGTTCGGTCGGCGCGCAGCTCTCCGGCCTGACCGTGCTCGCGCGCGCGCAGGCCATCTGCGAGGTGGGCACCGGGGTCGGCGTCAGCGGCCTCTCGCTGCTGCGACACGCCCCCGATGCGACGCTCACATCCATCGAGATCGAGCCGGAGCATCTGCGAGAGGCGCGCAGCGTGTTCTCGGATGCCGGAATCGTCGCGTCGCGCCTGCGCCTCATCGAGGGCGACGCTCGTCACGTCATGCCGCGGATGAACCTCGCCGCTTACGACCTCGTGCTGCTCGACGCCGAGCCTGCCCAGCTGCTCGAGCATTTCGAGAACGCGCTCGGCATCGTGCGCCCGGGCGGATGCATCGTGGTGCCCGGCGCCTTCGCTCACGGGCGAGTCCCCGATCCGGCGTCCCGCGGTGACGACGTTCAGGCGATGCGCGACCTGCTCGCACTGGTCGCGGAGTCCCCCGCGATCGCACCGATGCTCTCCCCCGCCGGCGATGGGCTGCTGACGCTGGTGCGTCTCGACGGCGACGCGCCGGAAGCAGCGAACCCCCCGCGTCGATAGGCGCAGGGGGTTCGCCCCAGGAATCGGCCGTCACGGCCGAGGAACCGGAGCTTCAGCCGTCGAGAACACCCGCGAGGACGTCGCGCAGCTCCGCGGCCTCCTGATCGTTCACCGACACCACCAGACGTCCGCCGCCCTCGAGCGGTACACGGACCACGATCAAGCGGCTTTCACGCACCGCTTCCATGGGCCCGTCCCCGGTCCTCGGTTTCATTGCAGCCATGACGCCTCCTTGCAGGTTTGATGCACGGATTCCATTTTATCGGTATCCACCCAGGCGAGGCTAATTTCCCGAACGCGTCGTGAGCGGGCCTGAGCGGAATACGACGATCATGCGAGACCGCGGGAGAGCCACGCTCGAAGCGCTGCAGTGCTCGATTCGATCTGCGAGACCGGCACCCGCTCGTCATCCGCATGGGCGAGGAGCGGATCCCCGGGCCCGAAGTTCACCGCTGGAATTCCCAGGGCCGAGAAGCGCGAAACGTCGGTCCACCCGAACTTCGCCTTCGGCTCCCGGCCGACGGCTTCGACGAAGCGCTTCGCCAACGGCGCGTCGAGGCCCGGTCGTGCGCCCGGAGCGAGGTCGGTGATCTCGACCTCGTCCGCGTCCTCGAAGAACGCGCGCACGAACGCGGCCGCCTCTTCGCCGCTGCGACTCGGAGCGAACCGGTAGTTCACCTCGAACGAGCAGTGGTCCGGAATGACGTTTCCGGCGACGCCGCCCTCAATGCGCACGGCGTTCAATCCCTCGCGGTACTCCAGGCCGTCGACCCACACGCGTTCCGGTTCGTACGCGGAGAGACGATCGAGCAGCTCTCCGGCGCGATGGATCGCGTTCACCCCCATCCAGCTCCGCGCGGAATGCGCCCGCTTCCCGCTCATGCTGACGCGCGCACGAAGCGTCCCGTTGCAGCCCCCCTCGATGGTACCGTTCGACGGTTCCCCGAGGATCGCGAAATCAGCCTCGAACAGGCTCGGATGATGGCGCATCGCACGCCCGAGACCGCTGAGGTCGGAAGCGACCTCCTCGTGGTCGTACCAGATCCAGGTCAGGTCGACCGACGGCTCGACCAGCTCGATCGCGAGGGCGAGCTGCACCGCGACACCCGCCTTCATGTCGACCGTCCCGCGGCCCCAGATCATCGGCTCGCCGGAGCGGCCGTCGACCAGGTCGCGGACCGGGAGGTTCTCGTTGATGGGCACGGTATCGAGATGCCCCGCGATGGCGACCCGCCTTTCCCGCCCGAGTTCCGTGCGAGCGATCAGCGTGTCGCCGTCGCGCACCACGCTGAGGTGCGGCGCGTGCGTGCGAAGCGCCGCCTCCACGGCGTCGGCGATCGCTCGCTCGTCACCGGAGACCGATGGGATGTTGCAGAGCTGCCGCGTGAGCTCCACGGGGCCGAGCGCGGGATCGAGCACGGCGCTGACCGCGGAGTCGGAGGAGGGAGGGGGCGTCGGGATCGAATCACTGCTCACCCGAACCACACTATTGCCTGGTCGAGCCGCTCCGCATGCGCGGGCGCCGCGGCGATACGATGGAACCCATGACTGCATCTCGCTCCGCATGGGCCGCCGGTATCGCCACGATCGCGACCGACGGGATCGTTCTCGACGCCTGGTTCCCCGCTCCCGCTCTCGGTTCGCGCCCCGACGACCGCGAGCCCTGGATTGCCCCTGCCGAACTCGCCGGCCTCACCGGAGCGGACGAACTGCGCGGCGTCGAACTGCGCTTCGTGAATGTCGAGATCGATCTCGACAGCGCACCTGCGTCGACCGAAGACGCGTATCTGCGGCTCCATCTGCTCTCCCACTGCCTCGTGCGCCCCAATGCGCTCAACCTCGACGGCATCTTCGGCCAGCTCCCCAACATCGCCTGGACGACCGCGGGCCCGATGCTCCCCGAGGAGTACGCCGCGCGGCTGCCGCAGCTCAAGCGCGCCGGCATCACCGCGGTGGGCGTCGACAAGTTCCCACGACTCACGGACTACGTCGTTCCGGCGGGGGTGCGCATCGCAGACGCCTCGCGCGTCCGCCTCGGCGCGCACCTCGCACCGGGCACGACCGTGATGCACGAGGGGTTCGTGAACTTCAACGCGGGCACCCTCGGCGCGTCGATGGTGGAGGGCCGCATCTCGCAGGGCGTCGTCGTCGGCGATGGCTCTGACATCGGAGGCGGCGCGTCCATCATGGGCACGCTCTCGGGCGGAGGCACCGAGCGCATCTCGGTCGGTGAACGCGCGCTGCTCGGCGCGAACTCGGGCATCGGCATCTCCGTCGGCGACGACTGCGTCGTCGAGGCGGGCCTCTACGTCACCGCCGGCACGAAGGTCGTGCTGCCGCACGGCACCGCGGAGGCCCCCGACACGGCTGTAGAGGTGAAAGCTGTCGAGCTCTCGGGTATTCCGAAGCTGCTCTTCCGTCGGAATTCGCGAACGGGCGCGGTCGAGGTGCTCCCCAGAGAGGGCAGCGGCATCGAGCTCAACGCAGCGCTGCACGCGTAACCCGCTCAGATCGATCGCAGTCAGCCGCGCTCCTCCGCAACGGAGGGGCGCGGCTGCTTCATTTGACCGAGAGCACTACCGGTGCGCACGAGCGGGAACACCCAATCGGCGGAGAACGCTCATGAGGGCGGCCGCGCACGCGCAACACTGGATCGGAGCCCTCGCCCAGTCGCAGGAGACTGCCGCCTGCCCAGCTTCCCTCTCACCACACAACGGAGTGCACCTTGAGAACTTCATCACGCCGATGGATCATCGGTCTGTGCTGGCTCACCGTCATGTTCGACGGATTCGACATCGTCGCCCTCGGCGCCACGATTCCCGTCATGACCAGCGATGCGCATGGTCATCTCGGCGTCACGGTCGAAGATATGACCTTCATCTCCACGATCTCGCTCGTGGGCGTCGGGCTCGGCGCCGCGCTCGTCGGGCCCGTGTCCGATCGCCTGGGCCGCCGTCTCGCGCTGATGCTCTGCATTCTGGTCTTCTCGACCTGCACGCTGCTGTTCCCCCTCATGCCGAGCGTCGCCCTCATGGCCGTCTCGCGACTGGTGGCGGGAATCGGTCTCGGAGGGTGCATGCCGATCGCCCTCACGATCATGCAGGAGACCGCGCCGGGCGGCAGGAGGGCCGGCGCGTCGACCTTCACCATGACCGGCTACCACGTGGGCGCCGTGCTCGCCTCGCTCACCGCCTTCTGGGCGCACGAGCACTGGGCGTGGCTGTTCATCATGGGAGGCGGTCTCGGGCTCGCGACGCTCCCGCTCATGTGGTTCAAGCTGCCGGAGACGCATCACTCTCCGCATCCGCAGGCCTCCGCAGCGCCCGAGCGCCGCTACGGGGTCCGCGACCTCTTCACCGAGGGTCGCGCCCGCGCCACGATCGGGCTCTGGATCGCAGCATTCATGGGCCTGCTCCTCGTATACGGCCTGAACACCTGGATGCCGAAGATCATGGAGCTCGCCGGCTACAACATCTCCAGTTCGCTCATCATGCTCCTCATACTCAACGTGGGTGCGGTCCTCGGACTGCTCATCGGCGGGCGGGTGGGCGATGCGCGCGGCATCAAGGGGACGACGCTGGTCTGGTTCGCCGCTGCGGCTGCGCTCCTCGCGCTGCTCAGCGTCAAGATGACTCAGGTTCTCGCACTCAACCTCGTGATCCTCGTCACGGGCGTCTTCGTGTTCTGCGCACAGGTGCTCGTCTACGCCTTCGTCGGATACACCTACCCGCGGGCGCTCGTCGCCACCGGCATGGGGTTCACGGCCGGCGTCGGTCGGCTCGGCGCGATCGCGGGGCCCTGGATCACCGGTGCACTGGTCTCGGCGGGCCTCGCCTACCCGGGCGGCTTCTACCTGTTCGCGGGCGTCGCCGTGATCGGCCTCCTCGCGGCCGCCATGATTCCGAAGCCGGAACCGACCGTCGCCCGCCCCGCGTCCGAACCCGCGGGAGTCACGCTCTGACGGCGGCCCCCCGCTGCCGCACACATGCGCGTGCTCACGCCTGAGCCGTCACGCGCGCGTACAGCTCCGGCGCCCTCCGATCGAAGATTCTCGCTCCCCACCGGACCCCGCCCCAGCAGGCGGCGATGCCGGACACGACGCCGACGGCGAGAGTGACCCATGCCCAGAGCGGTCGTCCCGTAACCCCCGCCGCGATGGTGCAGGCGATCGTCGGGAGCGCGAGCACCGTCAGCGCACCGTAGGATCCGGCCATACCGACGAGGCTCAGCATCCCCGCGCCCGGCTTCGACGAGAAGGGGTTCTCCCCGGCCTGAGGAACCGGCATGACGAAGATCGCCGAGCAGACGCTCGCAACGCCGAAGCCTCCGAGCGTGATCACGGCCGTCAGGCCCGCCAGCGTCGGCAGCTGATCGAAGCGATCGACGAGCGCTGTCGTCACGACCGCGACGATGACGATGAGCGGCACGGCCACGATCGCATTCGCCCACACGCGTCCGAGACGATCATCGATTCCCCGAACGCCGCGCAGCACGTGGACGCTGAAGGCAGTGCCGTCGTAGGAGACGTCCGTGAAGGTTCCGAGCGAGAGGAGCGCGGCGACGAGCACGGTGGATCCCGGAAGCATGATCGGAAGGCTCGACGATGCCGCGACGAACCCGAACACGATGGGCATGACGAGCACCACGATGAGGCTCTGCAGATACCGCGGATCGCGCAACCAGTAGATGAGCGCTCGCGCCGCGACGGCTCCGCGGGGCGTCGCCGGAAAGCGACCGAGCCACCCCAGGCCGGCTTGTGCGCTCGTGCGGGATCCAGCGCCCGCCGCTCCCCGATTCGCGCGGTAGAGGGCGGCCCAGGCGCAGAACAGGGCGACCGGTGTCGCCAGGGCGATCAGCGCTTTCGCGACCGCCGCGAGTCCGGCTCCGGCCGCGATCTCCGCGGGCACAGCCCAGACGGCGCCGAGCGGTGACCACGACACGCCTTCGGCGAGCGCCGGGAGCCGGTCGGCGATCGAGGCGACGCCCTCGCTGGCGACGGAGATCAACGGGCCGACGAGCACGAGCACGAGCAGCACCAGCGCGCCGATGATCTCTCGGAAGCGACGGTGTCCCGCCGCGCGCGAGAGCGCAGTCACGGTCACCTGGCACGCGAGCACGCACGTGGCCGCGGCGACGGGTGCGAGCGCGACCGCGGCGACCAGCGCAGCCGGCGTTCGGAACCAGGCGATCGAGGTACCCGCGGAGAGGAGCAGAGTCACGATCCCGGGAATGCCGAGCAGACTCGCGATCGAGATGCCGGCGAGCTGCACGGCCGTGCGCATCGGCACCGCCACCAGCCGGGCGGGGTCGAGTGTGCGGTCCATGCCCGTCGAGACGATCGGTGCGAGCGCCCACCCGACGATGAGCCCGGCCCCGGCGAGGATCAGCACCGTTCTCGCGAGCTCCGGGCTTCCGAAGGCGAGGGCGACGAGTCCGATCGACACGAGCCCGAGCACGCCGAGTCCGTAGAGCGCGCCGATGATCGCGCCGACGAGCTGCCAGGGGTGGCGGCGCAGCGTGTTCCACATCACCAGGAACCTCAGCTGCACGAGCGCGCGGATGCGCGGAACCGCCCCAGTGGTTGCGGTCGCGGCGGGCGGCGCGGCCGGCGTCAGGAGCGACTCAGCCACGACGGGCCCTCCACGTGCGCACGCCCGCCGACGAGCTCGACGAAGCGCTCCTCGAGCGTTGATGATCCGCGTACGTCGCTGACGCTGCCGGCTGCGAGCACCCGTCCGCCGGCGATGACCGCGACGTGGTCGCACATGCGCTCGACCAGGTCCATGGAATGACTCGAGACGATCACCGTGCCGCCGCCGCGCACGAAACTCTGCAGAATGTCGCGGATATTGGCTGCCGATACCGGGTCGACGGATTCGAACGGCTCGTCGAGCACGAGCAGCCGCGGCGCGTGCACCAGGGCGCACGCGAGCGCGATCTTCTTCGTCATGCCTGCCGAGTAATCGACGACCAGGGTCTGCGCTGCGGAGTTCAGATCGAGCATCGTGAGGAGGTCGGCCGCGCGCCGCGCCACCGTCTCTCTGTCGAGCCCGCCGAGCAGGCCGGTGTAGGTGATCAACTGCTCGCCGGTCAGACGGTCGAACAGCTTCACGCCGTCGGCAAGCACGCCGACGAGCTGCTTCGCCTCGGTGGGGTTCTCCCACACATCGACGCCGCCGATCCGCACCTGGCCCGCATCCGGCCGAAGCAGTCCCGTCGCCATCGACAGCGTCGTGGTCTTGCCCGCTCCGTTCGGCCCGACGAGCCCGAAGCAGGATCCCGTGGGGATGTCGAGCGATACACCGTTGACGGCGATCTTCTCGCCGAATCGCTTGGCGAGTGCGCGGATCTCGAGGGCGGGCGCGGTCGTGGTCGAGTCCATAGGGCAAGCCTATCGAAGTGCCCCGGCAGGCCGGGAGTCCTCGCCTTAGCGATCGAGGTGGCGTTCCCCGGATCCCACGTAGAGCTGCTGCGGGCGCCCGATCTTCGTCTGGCTGTCCTCGCGAGCCTCGCGCCACTGCGCGATCCAGCCGGGCAGGCGCCCGATCGCGAAGAGCACCGTGAACATGCGAGTCGGGAAGCCCATGGCCTTGTAGATCACGCCCGTGTAGAAATCCACGTTCGGGTAGAGCTTGCGCTCCTTGAAGTAGTCGTCCTCGAGCGCGATCTGCTCGAGTTCCTGGGCGAGACCGAGGAGCGGGTCGTTCACACCGAGCTCTTCGAGCACGCGCGCGGCGCTCTCCTTCACGATGCGGGCGCGCGGGTCGTAGTTCTTGTAGACGCGGTGGCCGAAGCCCATGAGCTTCACCCCGTCCTCCTTGTTCTTGACCTTCTCGACGAAGGTCTCCACGCTCTGACCCGAGTCGCGGATGCGCGCGAGCATGTCGAGCACGGCCTCGTTCGCTCCGCCGTGGAGGGGTCCGGAGAGCGCGTTGATGCCCGCCGAGACGGAGGAGAACATGTTGGCGCCGGTGGATCCCACCAGGCGCACCGTCGACGTCGACGCGTTCTGCTCGTGGTCGGCGTGCAGAATGAGAAGCTTGTCGAGCGCATCGACGAGCACCGGGTTCATGTCGTACTTCTCCGCCTTGTTGCCGAAGTTGAGGCGGAGGAAGTTCTCGACGAAGTTGAGATTGTTATCGGGGTAGAGGAACGCCTGACCGATGGACTTCTTGTGCGCGTACGCGGCGAGCACCGGAAGCTTCGCGAGCAGCCGGATCGTGTTCACCTCTACGAACTCGGGAACCGCGGTGTCGAGCGACGACTCGTAGTACGTCGACATCGTCTGCAGACCGCCCGAGAGCACCGCCATCGGGTGAGCGGTGTGCGGCACGCCCTCGAAGTAGTACCGCATGTCCTCGTGGAGCAGCGTGTGGCGACGGATCTCCTCGTCGAAGGCGCCGAGCTGGTCCGCGGTCGGCAGTTCGCCGTAGATGAGCAGGTAGGCGACCTCGAGGAACGTGGAATGCCGCGCGAGCTCCTCGATCGGGTAGCCGCGATACCGCAGGATGCCCTCGTCACCATCGATGTAGGTGATCTTCGACTTCGTCGACGCGGTGTTCACGAACCCGTAGTCGAGCGCCGTGTGTCCGCTCTGCTTCGTGAAGGTGCTGACGTCGATAGCCGGGTGCCCGTCGACCGCGTCGACGATCGGGAATTCGGCGGAGCCTCCGGGGAAGGTCAGCTTGGCGGTGGCCGGGCCCTGCGTCGATTCGGTCACGTCGTCTCCTCGTGAGGTCTCAATGCTGGCGCTGCGTCGGGTATGACACGGCCATTCCTATCACCCTATCGGCTCTCCGGAGAACCGTGGGCCGCGGCGCGCACGCGCCGCGCTCGGCTCAGAATATCTCGATGTGAAGCGAAATGTCGATTCGGGCGGCGTCACTTCCCGGCGACCGGAGCGCTGCCGATACGGGCCGCGGCGGCAGCGATTTCCGCGTCCGGAGCCGTCAGTGCGAGACGTACGTGGCGCGGTGAGACGTCGCCGTAGAAGTGACCGGGGCCGACGATGATGCCGAGTTCGGCGAACTGCGCCACCGCTTCCCAGGCATCCACCCCCCGCGTCGCCCAGAGGTAGAGGCCCGCTTCACTGCCGTGGATCTCGAATCCGGCGGCCTGGAGCGCGGGCCGCAGCACATCTCGCCGTCGTCGGTAGCGGGCGCGCTGCTCGGCGACGTGCGACTCATCGGCGAGGGCGATCCGCATCGCCGCCTGAACCGGCGCCGGCAGCATCAACCCGGCGTGCTTGCGCACGGTCAGCAGTTGCGCCACCAGGTCGGGGTCGCCCGCGAGGAACGCCGCACGATACCCCGCGAGGTTCGACTGCTTGCTCAACGAATACACGCTGAGCACACCGCGGTGATCGTCGCCGACCACGCGCGGGTCGAGAATGGACGGGATCGGCCGCTCGTCCCAGGGCGCATCCCACCCGAACTCGGCGTAGCACTCGTCTCCCGCGATCACGGCGCCCAGCTCCCGGGCCCGATCCACCGCGGCTCGCAGGGAGTCGACGTCGAGCACCCGGCCATCCGGGTTCGAGGGCGAGTTGATCCAGACCAGCTTCGTGTGCTCGGGCCAGTCCGCCGGCTCGTCGGAGGCGACTGCATCGGCGCCGACCAGCGCCGCTCCCATGGCGTAGCTCGGGTACGCGATCGTCGGGAAGACGACGGCCTCGCCCGCACCGATCCCGAGCAGGAACGGCAGGAGCGCGACGAGCTCTTTCGACCCCACCGTGGGCAGCACCGCTTCCGGCGCGACGGTGACGCCGCGCCGACGTTCGAACCACTCGGCGATGGACTCGCGCAATGCGGCCGAACCAGCCGTCGCCGGATAGGCGTGCGCGTCGGTCGCCGAGGCGAGCGCGTCGCGCACCGCAGCCGGGGTCGGATCCACCGGCGAGCCGACCGAGAGGTTCAGCGCGCCCTCCGGGTGCTGCGCAGCCAGAGCCGCATACGGCTCCATCGCGTCCCAGGGATACTCGGGAAGTGCCTGTCGCATGCGCGCGCTAGTCGGCCTGCGGCGGCAGCGCGGCGATGATCGGATGATCGAAATCGTACGCGCCCGTCTTCGCGGCACCGCCCGGAGAGCCGATCTCGTCGAAGAACTCGACATTGGCCTTGTAATAGTCCGCCCATTCCTCCGGGAGGTCGTCCTCGTAGTAGATCGCCTCGACCGGGCACACCGGTTCGCAGGCTCCGCAGTCGACGCACTCATCCGGATGGATGTAGAGGGACCGTTCGCCCTCGTAGATGCAGTCGACAGGGCACTCGTCCACGCACGCGCGATCTTTCACGTCGACGCACGGAAGAGCGATCACGTACGTCACGGGAACCGCCTTTCGCTCGGGAGGAACCGGGAAGAACCGGCTTCCCCCATCCTACTCGCGCTCGCGGAGGAGAACCGGTCGGCGCGCTGCCGTCAGCCCTCGAACGGACGAGTGGGAATCGATGTCGTGACGACCGGGACCTCGGCGGAGAGTTCGGGGACCACGCCGCTGTCGCCCTCGCGGGGAAGCATGCCTGCCGAGAGGCCGGTGAACGATCCGAGATCCGGCCCCTGATCCGCCAGCGCCACCTCGACGGGCTCTCCGGCGACGATGCGCACGTCCTGCTCCCGCACGCGCACGACGACGGGGCCCTCGCCCTCCAGGAGTTCGAAGCGGATCCGTTCGCGCTCCAGGCGCACCTCGAAGCGCTGCCCCCTCCACTCGAGGCGGAACTCCAGCGACCCCCAGTGATCGGGGAGCCGCGGGTCGAAGGTGAGCTGCCGACCCACATCGCGCATCCCGGCGAAGCCCTGCACCAGCATCATCCACACCCCGCCGGTGGAGGCGATGTGCACGCCGTCGGCCGCGTTCCCGTGGAGGTCGTCGAGATCGACCCGAAGCGCATGATCGAAGTACCGGTAGGCGAGGTCGCGATATCCGACCTCGGCGGCGATGATCGACTGCACGACGGCTGACAGCGTCGAGTCCCCCGTGGTGAGGGCGTCGTAGTAGTCGAAGTCCCGTCGCTTCTCATCCTGCGAGAACTCGTTGCTCGCGAGCAGCAGTGCCAGCACGACGTCCGCCTGCTTGAGCACCTGGAAGCGGTAGATCACCAGCGGATGGAAGTGCAGCAGCAGCGGCTTCTGCTCCGGAGGCGTCGCCGCGAGATCCCAGACCTCGCGGTCGAGGAAGTGCGCGTCCTGCGGGTGGATGCCGAGCTCGGAGGAGTACGGCACGGTCATCCCTTCGGCGGCCCGCTCCCACGCATCGATCTCGTCCGAGGTAAGGCCCAGACGATCGACGAGCACCCCGTAGTGCGTGGGCGCCTCCGCCTGGAGACGGCGGGCCACCTCGACGGCGAACCGGAGGTTGAAGCGCGCCATCACATTGGTGAACAGATTGTCGTTCACGACCGTCGTGTACTCGTCCGGCCCGGTGACGCCGTGGATGTGGAAGCGCTCCACACCCTCGGCATCGCGTCGCCAGAATCCGAGGCTCGCCCAGAGACGCGCCGTCTCCACGGCGATGTCGGAGGCGCCCGAGAGCACGTATTCGAGGTCACCCGTCGCTGCGACGTATCGAGCGAGCGCGTACGTGATGTCGGCGTTGATGTGATAGCCGGCGGTTCCGGCGGCGTAGTACGCGCTCGCCTCCTCGCCGTTGATGGTGCGCCAGGGGAAGAGCGCCCCGTCCTCGTTCAGCATCGCGGCTCGCATCCGCGCCTGCGGCAGCATCCGCTCCCGAGCCCGCAGCGCATTGCGCGCCCACAGCGGCGACGTGTAGGTCAGGAACGGCAGCACGTAGATCTCGGTGTCCCAGAAGTAGTGGCCGCCGTACCCCGAGCCGGTCAGGCCCTTCGCCGCGATACCGCGACCGTCGGCGCGCGCCGATGCCTGCGCGACCTGGAACAGGTTCCAGCGGATCGCCTGCTGCACGCCCGGGTCGGCGTCGACGCGCACGTCGCTCCGCGCCCAGAACGCCTCGAGGTACTCGCGCTGCTTCTCCCAGCGCGCGTCGCGCGGTTCCGCGTTCGCGCTGTTGAGCGAGTGCATGCAGCGGTCGATCATCTCGGAGAGCACCGCGGTCGACGAGTAGTGGTACGCGACCGTCTTCACGACGTGCACGGTGCGCCCCTCTCGCGCGGTGCCCTGATAGACGTGACGCACGCGATCCTGCGACTTGTCGATCCGGTGCCGCCAGTCGCCGCCCTCGTTCGCCTCGCCGTCACCGCCGTCGAAGTGGTGGTCGACCCCGACGCCGAGCGTCATCTGCGAGTCCCGCACGCGATAGGTGAGCACGGAGCGGCCCCCGTCGTGAAGGGTCTGGCCCGGGTCGAGAATGCGATCGGTGAACTGCTCGGCTCGACGGGGATCCGCAGTGCCCTTCCCCCGCGCCGGCGTCTCGGTGTGCACGCGCCCGAGATCCTGCCGATTCACGACGAGGCTGCTGACCGTGAGGTCGGCGTCCGCGTCGAGCACGGTGACGCGCATCTCGACGGTCGCGAGGTGACGAGCGGCGAACGACACCATGCGGCGCGTCTCCACCCGCACGCGCTTGCCGGTCGGCGTCAGCCACAGCAGCGAGCGCGTGAGCGTTCCCGTCTTGAGGTCCAGGATCCGCCGCACATCGAGGATGTCGGAGGACTCCAGATTGAGGCGCTCGTCGTCGACGTAGATGCGAATCGTCTTCGCGTCGGGCACATTGACGATCGTCTGCCCGTGCTCCGCGAACCCGTACGCGTTCTCGGCGTGCCTGATCTGCCAGGTCTCGTGCAGGCCGTTCAAGAACGTGCCGTGGCTGCCGAGGGGCAGCCCCTCCTCGTGGTTGCCGCGCATGCCGAGGTAGCCGTTGCCGAGCGAGAACACCGTCTCGTCCTCGCCCGCGCGAGTCGGGTCGATGCCGCGCACGACGATGCGCCACGGGTCATCGCCGAAATCTCGTCGCAGTTCTTTCAAGGGGCCGTCGAACGACTCCGGGCTCATCCCAGCAACTCCTCAAGATCGGAAACGACGATGTCCGCACCAGCGGCGAGCAGCGCCTCGCGACCGGCGCCGCGGTCGACGCCGACGACGAGACCGAAGTCCCCAGCGCGGCCCGCGGCGACCCCCGATGCGGCGTCTTCGAAGACGACGGTGCGCGCGGGGTCCGCACCGAGCAGTTCCGCGCCGCGCAGGAACGTGTCGGGCGCCGGCTTGCCCGGCAGGCCCTCTCGTGTCGCGACGATGCCGTCGACCACCGCTCGGAAGCGGTCGCTCAAGCCCGCGGCACGGAGCACGGGCTCGGCGTTGCGCGAGCTCGACACCACCGCGAGAGGCGCTGCGCGCTCGGCCAGGTGATCCAGCAATCGCACCGATCCCGGGTACGCCGCGATGCCATCGTGGTCGAGCACCTCGACGAAGGCCGCGTTCTTGCGGTTGCCGACGCCGCGCACCGACGTGAATCCCTCGTCGAGATCCTCCCCCTCGGGCAGCACGACGCCGCGGTCGGTCAGCAGCGCCTCGACACCCGCGAAGCGCGGGCGGCCGTCGAGGAACGCGAAATACTCGCGCCCCTCGTACGGCGCCTCCCCCCGCGACGCGAAGAAGGCGTCGAACGTCTCCTGCCAGGCCCGTTTGTGAAGTTCGACGGTGGGCGTGATCACCCCGTCGAGGTCGAAAAGATACGCGTCGTACCGATCGATCACCCGGTAGTTCCTCTCCGTTGCTACTTTTGCGAGCCGGCCAGAAGCGCCTGCACGAAATACCTCTGGAACGCGAAAAACACTATCAGCGGAACGATCATCGAGAGGAAGGCTCCCGCCGAAAGCACGTCGATGTTCGCTCCGAATTGCCTGAGTTGCGACTGGATCGCCACGGTCAGCGGTTGCGAGTCCTGATTCGTGAAGATGAGGGCCACCAGCATGTCGTTCCACGTCCAGAGGAACTGGAAGATCGCGAGCGATGCGATCGCCGGCAACCCGAGCGGCAGCATGATCTTGAAGAAGATCAACCAGTCGCGCGCGCCGTCGATGCGGGCGGCCTCGAGCAGCTCCTCCGGCACCTGCGAGAAGAAGTTGCGGAGCAGGAAGATCGCGAACGGAAGACCGAACGCCGTGTGGAAGAGGATCACGCCGACCACGCTGCCGAAGATGCCCATCGAGCCGAACAGTCGCGCCAGCGGAATCAGTGCGACCTGCAGCGGGACGGCGAGCAGCACGATCACCGCGATGAACAACCAGTCCCTGCCGGGGAAGCGCATCCAGGCGAACGCGTAGGCGGCCAGCGCGCCGATGATCACCACGAGCAGCGTCGTGGGCACCGTGATCACGATAGTGTTCCAGAACGAGCCGGTGATCGTCGGGTTCGAGAGCAGGTTCGCGTAGTTCTCAAGCGTCAGCTCCGCGGGCTTGGTCAGCACCGTCCACCACCCGCTCGCCGCGTTGTCGCCCGCGGTGCGGAACGACGTGAGCAGCAGCCCGATGGTGGGCACGAGCCAGAAGATCGCGACGATCACCAGCACCGCGTGCACGATGCCGCTGCTCGCGACCCGCGCGATCCGCGATCCGATGCTCTGCCCACGACCCCGAACCGGACCGGGAGGCTTCGTCCCCCCGGTGTCTCCCGGCCCGGTCGGGGTGGTCTTCGTCTGCACGTGCGTGCTCATCGTCCGCGCTCCGCTCTGAATCGGCGTACATTCACGATCATCGAGGGCAGCACGAGAATCAGCAGCAGGATCGCGAGAGCGGATCCGAGCCCCTGGTTGTTGCCGCCGCCGAAGGAGACCGTCCACATCTCCACCGCGATCACGTTCGCCGCGGGTTTCGAGGCGCCCGGCGGGATCACGTACACGAGGTCGAAGATCTTCAGCACGTTGACGATTAGCGTCACGAACACCACCAGCAGCACGGGTGCGAGGAGCGGCGCGGTGATCTTCGAGAAGATCTGCCACTCGTTCGCGCCGTCGGTGCGGGCCGCTTCCTGCAGCGAGCGGTCCATCGCCGAGAGCCCCGACGCGATCATCACCATCGCGAAGCCCGCCCAGATCCAGACGTAGGCGAGGATCACGACGACGTTGATCCACGCAGCGCTCAGCCAGGAGACACCGGCCGCCCCGTCGCCGAAGTTCGAGGCCGGCAGCGCGATGCGATACGACTCGCCCGCCTCGAGCCCATCGATCGTGTAGGTGCCTCCCGCGCCCGTCGTCGCGAAGCCGCGGATCGAGCCGTCGACGTCGACCGCGTCGACCCGCACGCCCTCGAGGCCCGTCTTGCCCGCCTCGAGCTTCCCGTCCGTGCCGCCGCCTCCGCGGATCACATCCAGGAAGACGGTTCCCGAGATCTGCGTGTCGCTCGCCGAACTCGCAGCCGTCGCCTCGCTCACTCCTTCGGGAAGCGAGCTGCGCTTGATCCCGATGAGGGGGAAGTCCTGCGTACCCCCGGCAGCGACCTCCTCCGACGAGGCGATCACACCCTGGTCCGCCGCGATGCCCACGCCCTCGCGGGGCTTCGCACCGGGGTAGCTCGCCTGATCGGAGAACACGCTCTGCACGCTCGTGATCGCCGCGTTCACGACGCCGAGTTGCGGGCTCTCCTGGAACATTCCGCGGAAGATCACGCCGGCGGCGAGCATCGAGATCGCCATCGGCATGAACACGATGAGCCGGAACGCCGTCTTCCAGCCGATCTTGTCGACGAGCACGGCGAGCAGCAGCCCGATGATGGTCACGGTGACGGGAGCCACGACGACCCAGACGAGATTGTTGCGGATGGCGGTGAACGTCGTGTCGTTCGTGAACATCGTGACGTAGTTCTCCCAGCCCACGAAGTCCGAGCCCGAGCGGTCGAAGAACGATCGGATCACGGTGTAGACGATCGGGTACACCACCAGAGCGCCGAGCGCCAGGAGGGCGGGACCGAGGAAGGATCCCACCAGCAACCACTGGCGCAGACGGCCCCGCTGTCGCACGCTCCCGCTGCGGAGCGCGATCGGGACCGTCTGCGTGCGGCTCACTGCCCGCTACCCGTCGTAGGCGGCGGCTGCCGCGTCTTCGAGTCGCTGCGCCGCCCCGTCGACGTCATCGGGGTTCTGGTAGAAGGAGATCATCTCCTGCCAGAAGCCCTGCCCCGGGGTTCCGCCGAACGCGCTCGGCGCCAGGTCCGAGAGATCGAAGCGGAAGGTCTCGGCGCCGGTGAGCGCCTCGGCGATCTGTCGAGAGATGTCGTCGGGGTACAGCGACGTGTCGACGCCGGTGTTCGGCGAGGTGAGGCCGCCGTTCGGCACCCAGACCTCGGCCGCATCCGGGGAGGCGAGGTACGCCATCAGCGCGGTGGTCGCGGGATCCTCGTCGAACTGCACGGCGACGTCGCCGCCGCCGACGACCGCCGGAGCCGAATCGTTGATCGCAGGGAAATCGTAGAACAGGGCGTTCTCGCCGACGGTCGAGGTGCCGTCGGCGGTGATGTTGCCCGCGACGAAGTCGCCCTCGAACACGGTGCCCGCCTGCGGGTCGGCGCCGAAGACCTCGGTCACGCTCGTCGGGAAGTCGCGCTGATCGCCGCCGGACTGCACCAGGTCGCTGCCCCAGAGCTCGCCGAGCACGGTGAGCGCCTCCTTCACGGAGCCGTCGGTCCAGGGGATCTCGTGGTTCGTGAGCTGGTCGTACTTCTCCGGACCGGCGGTGCGGAGATACACGTTCTCGAACCAGTCGGTGAGCGGCCAGCCGACGTCGGCGCCGACCGAGATGCCGGCGTAGCCGGAGTCGGTGATGAGCTCGAGCTGCTCCATGAAGCCGTCCCAGTCCTCCGGAGCCTCGGCGCCCGCCTCGTCGTAGATGTCGGCGTTGTACCAGACGGTCGACTTGTTGGCGGCCTTGAACCAGACGCCGTAGAGCTCGTCGTCGACCGTTCCGAGGTCCACCCAGTCCTCGGAGTAGTTGTCACTCACGGCCTGCTCGACCTCGTCGGCGACCGGCATGATGTCGCCGTTCATCGCGAGGGACTCCATGAGCGCGGGCTGGCCCAGCACTGCCACGTTGGGCGGCGAGCCTCCCTCGAGCTGACCGCTGATGTACGTGGGTCCGTTGTCGCCGAAGCTCGTGTACGAGACCGACGCGCCGGTTCGGCGCTCGAACTCCTCGAGCACGGCTTCGAAGTTCTCCTGCTCGGCGCCCGACCAAGCGGCGGCTACCGTCAGGGACTCCCCCGCGAATTCATCGCCCGCCGGAGCTTCGCTGCTTCCGTCGCCGCCATCGCCTGAGCCGCCGCCTGCGCACGCCGTCAACAGCAGCGCTGCGGCGGCGAGTCCGGTCGTCGCGCGGGTGATCCGTGACCGCGCGAATCGTGTGGTGTGCATGAGTACTCCATCCAACCGATCCGAAGTCGGAGCGGGCCCCTCCCGTTCCGAGGAGCGCCCCGGTGCGCCAGCGCGTCTGGGCCTCCAGTGTGAACCTATCGACTCCTCACCCCGTTCGAAAGGCCTTGCGCCGCTGTGCTCGCAGGGTCTAGATGCACACGATCACGACCCAGGCGGCCGCGAAGAGACAGGGCGCGAAGGGCACGGCCGTGAGGCGCACGGCCGTGAGGGGCGCGTTCGAGACGGGCAGGGCCGCGCGGGGCAGGGCCGCGCGCAGCGCTCGAGCGCCTCGGCACCGACGAACCTGCAGCACGGCGCCCCAGACCGCGGCGACGCCGAAAACGATGACCACCGCCGCGAGGGCGGCCGTCCCCCCTCCCGCGAAGCCGGTCACGGCTCCGATGAGCGGCGCGAGCTTCACGTCTCCGCCGCCGATGCCAGCGGGAGCCCAGCGCCACAGCACCGCGAACCCCGCACCGCAGGCCGCGGCCGCGATCACCGTGTCCAACGCGACGCGCATCGCCGGCCGGTCACCGCTGACGAGCCCCGCGCCGCCGTCGAGGCCGAGCGCCGCGGTGCTCGCGAGCAGCGCGGGGAGCGTCGTGCAGAGGGCCAGCGACACGAGCCGATTCGGCAGGCGGCGTTCGCGAACATCGACGACGGAGAGCAGCACCGTCCAGACCGCGAACAGGGCGAACGCGACGACCGCGCAGACCGTCGCCACTGCTGCCCAACCCGACGGCATCGTCGCTCCTCGTCCGCCGCTCGACCGAGACGCTACGGCGTGACTTCCGTTCCGATGCCGCGCTCCGTGAAGATCTCGAGCAGCACCGAGTGCGGTTCCCGGCCATCGATGATCGCCGCTTTCGAGACGCCGCCGCGCACCGCGTCGAGGCAGGCGTGCATCTTCGGGATCATGCCCGATTCGAGGCTCGGCAGCAGCTCTTCGAGCTCGCCCGCGGTGATCGAGGAGACGAGGGAGTCGCGATCCGGCCAGTCCGCGTAGAGCCCCGCGACGTCCGTGAGAATGACGAGCTTCTCCGCGCCGAGCGCGCTCGCCAGCGCACTCGCCGCCGCGTCGGCGTTCACGTTGAGCGAGTCGCCCGGCCGGTCCACGTCGGGCGCGATCGACGAGACGACGGGAATCAGACCGGCGTCGAGCAGCGCGAGAACGGGTTCGATGCGCACATCGATCACGTCGCCCACGAGCCCCAGATCGACCAGCTCGCCGCCGACCTCGATCGGCGGGCGCCGGCGGCCGACGAACAGCCCGGCGTCCTCCCCCGTCGTTCCCGCCGCGAGCGGCCCGTGCGCATTGATCTGGTCGACGAGCTCGGGGTTCACCTTGCCCGTGAGCACCATGCGCACGACGTCCATGGTCTCGGGAGTCGTCACGCGGTAGCCGCCGCGGAATTCACTCTCGATGCCCAGTCGCGCGAGCATCGCGTTGATCTGCGGGCCCCCGCCGTGCACCACGACCGGGCGGATGCCGGTGTGCCGCAGATAGACGACGTCTTCGGCGAACGCTTCGAGCAGCCGGTCGTCGATCATCGCGTTGCCGCCGAACTTGATCACCATGACGGTGTCGCGGAACTTCTTCAGCCAGGGCAGCGAATCGATGAGCACTTCGGCGCGCGCGGCTGCGTGCTCGTGGTCGAGAGGCCTCTCGGTGACGGACATCGGTCTCCTAGCTCGAGTAGGCGCTGTTCTCGTGCACGTAGTCGTGCGTGAGGTCGTTGGTTCGGATGGTCGCGGCGTGCGAGCCGGAGAACAGATCGATCTCCACGTGCGTGCGGCGGGGCGTGAGATCGCACTCCTCCACCGGCCGGTCGGGCGCGCCCGCGTGGCACAATCGCACGCCGTTGAAGGCGACGTCCACCGCGTAGGGGTCGAACGCGGCCTCCGTGGTGCCGATCGCGGCGAGCACTCGGCCCCAGTTGGGGTCGTTGCCGAAGATCGCCGCCTTGAAGAGGTTGTTGCGGGCGACGGATCGCCCCACCTCGACGGCGTCGGCGACCGACGCGGCTCCGCGCACCTCGATATCGATGTCGTGACTGGAGCCCTCGGCGTCGGCCTGCAGCTGCGCCGCGAGGCTGTCGCAGACGCCCGCGAGCGCAGAGGCGAACTCGGCCTCCTCCGGCGCGATGCCGGAGGCGCCGCTCGCGAGCAGCGTGACCTGGTCGTTGGTCGACATGCAGCCGTCGGAATCGAGGCGGTCGAAGCTCGCGGAGGTCGCAGCGCGCAGCGCGCGGTCGAGCGCGTCGTCGTCGAGCCGCGCGTCGGTCGTGATCACCACCAGCATCGTCGCGAGGCCCGGCGCCAGCATGCCCGCGCCCTTCGCGATCGCTCCGATCGTCCACCCGTCTCCACGATGCACGGCCGTCTTCTCCACGGAGTCGGTCGTGAGGATCGCGCTCGCCGCCGCGGTGTCGTCGGCGGCGAGCGCGCCCACGAGCGCCGGGACTCCGCCGACGATCTTGTCGCGGAAGGCTTGGTCCCCGGTACCGATGAGCCCGGTCGAGCAGACGAGGATCCGCTTCGCGTCGTCCTCCCCGATCTCCTGCGCGACGGCCTCGGCGGTCAGGCGAGTGGTCTCGTACCCGAAGTCGCCGGTGAAGCAATTCGCGCCGCCGGAGTTCAGCACGATCGCGTGCGCCGCACCGCCGGCGATCGCCGCGCGACTCCAGAGGATCGGGTTCGCCTGCGCCCGGTTCGAGGTGAAGACGGCGGCGCTCGCGCGCTCAGGCCCGTCGTTCACGACGAGCGCGAGGTCGGGTTTGCCGGTGCTCTTCAGACCGACGGCGATGCCTGCGGAGCGGAAGCCCTGGGGTGCGGTCACGGTCACGGTGCGACTCCATTCACGGAAAGGCCGGTGCGTTCGGGCAGGCCGAGGGCGATGTTGGCCGACTGGATGGCGGCTCCGGCGGTGCCCTTGGCGAGATTGTCGAGGGCGGCGACGATCACCGCGCGACCGGCGTTCTCATCGACGGTCACGCTGATGAGGCACGTGTTGGCGCCCAGCGTGTCGGCGGTGCGCGGCTGCACTCCCTCGGGAAGCAGCTGGACGAAGGGCTCATCGGCGTAGGCGCGCTCCCAGGCGGCGCGCACGTCCACGGCGGTCGTGCCGGGTGTTACTCGCGCCGTCGTCGTGGCCAGAATGCCCCGGCTCATCGGAACGAGCACCGGCGTGAAGCTGATCGTCGGCTCCTCGCGCGCACCGGCACCGCGGAGCGCCTGGCGAATCTCGGGGATGTGCCGGTGGGACCCGCCGACCGCGTACGGGTTCGCCGTACCCATCAGCTCTGCGCCGAGCAGGTGCGTCTTCGCCGCCTTCCCGGCTCCGGAGGGGCCGACCGCGAGCACCGAGACGATATCCCGCGCCTCGATGACTCCGTCGGCGATGCCGGGAGCGAGCGACAGCGCCACGGTGGAGGCGTTGCATCCCGGTGCCGCGATCCTCGTCGCCCCGACCAGCGCCTCGCGCTGGCGACCGCTCGTGCCGTCCTCGCGCGCGACGATCAGCTCGGGCACGCCGTACGTCCAGGACTCATGGTGCTCGCCGCCGTAGAACGCCGCCCAGTCCTCGGAACTCGTCAGGCGATGGTCGGCGCCGCAGTCGACCGCGAGGCGCACGTTTGCGAGCTTCTCCGTGAGCGCGCCCGATGCGCCGTGCGGCAGGGCGAAGAACACGATGTCGTGACCGTCGAGCACCTCGGGGGTGGTGGCCTGCAGCGTGAGATGCGCGAGCGAGCGGAGGTGCGGCTGCGACTGCACGAGCGGCTGGCCCGCCGTCGAATGACCGGTGACGGTGCGGATCTTGAACTCCGGGTGCTCGCAGAGCAGACGGAGCAGCTCGCCCCCCGCGTATCCGCTGGCTCCCGCAACAGCGACGCTGTATGTCATCGTCTCCCTCTCCCGCGGGCGGCGCGCACGCGTCCCCCTATTCAACCATCCGGCGAAGGGTCCGCTCGCCGCACCCCGCCCGATAGGCTCGACGGCATGTACTTCATCGTCGTCAAATTTCCCGTCAAGCCCGAGAGCGTGGAGCGGTGGCCCGAGATCGTGCGCGAGTTCACGGAAGCAACGCGCGCTGAAGCCGGCAACCTCTGGTTCGACTGGTCGCGGAGCCTCGAGGATCCGAACGAGTTCGTGCTCGTCGAAGCCTTCACCGACGAGGGCGCGGGCCCGCACGTCTCCTCAGCGCACTTCGCGGCCGGTCTCGAGGCGATGCGGCCGCACCTCGTCGCCACCCCGAAGATCATCTCCCGTCAGATCGACGGAGCGGGCTGGGATGCGATGGGAGAGCTCCAGATCGACGCCTAGGCGGTCGGCGCCTCGGGATCCGCCCGCCCTAGCGATGACGGAACTCGGGAGCGCGCTTCTCGGCGAACGCGCGCATCCCCTCCTTCTGGTCCTCGGTGGCGAACGCGGCGGCGAACGCCTGGCGCTCGAAGCGAAGCCCTTCGGCGAGCGGCATCTCCTGAGCAGCCTGCAGCGCATCCTTCGCAGCGTAGACCGCCGGCAGCGACTTCGACGCGATCGTCTCCGCAACCTTCGCGGCTTCTCCGAGCAGGTCGTCAGCGGGCACGACGCGGGAGACGAGCCCTGAGCGCTCCGCCTCCTCCGCGTCCATCATGCGCCCGGTGAGCACGAGATCGGCGGCCTTGGCCTTGCCGATCGCGCGCGGCAGCCGCTGCGAGCCTCCGAAGCCGGGCAGGATCCCGAGGGTGATCTCGGGCTGACCGAACTTCGCGGTGTCGGCGGCGATGATGATGTCGCACATCATCGCGAGTTCGCAGCCGCCGCCGAGCGCGAAGCCTCCGACCGCGGCGATGAGGGGCGTGCGGGTGCGTTCGAAGCCGCCCCAGCCGGGGAACGGGCCGTCGAGGTACATGTCGGCGTAGCCGAGGTTCGCCATCTCCTTGATGTCCGCCCCGGCGGCGAACGCCTTCGCCGATCCGGTGAGCACGATGGCTCCGATCGACGGGTCGTCGTCGAAGCCCTGCACCGCATCGATGAGCTCGCGCACGAGGGTGCCGTTCAACGCGTTGAGCGCTTCGGGTCGGTTGAGGGTGATGGTGGCGACGCGTCCCTGCGTCTCGGCGATGATCGTCGTGTAGTCGCTCATGCCGTCCAGTCTGTCACGTGTCGCTCCGCGAGCCCGTCGTACGCCGACAGCGGCCGGATCAGCGCGTTCGCCTCCGCCTGCTCCATGATGTGCGCGGTCCATCCGGTCACGCGCGCCGCGACGAAGATCGGCGTGAACATCGGAGTGTCGAAGCCGATGAGGTGGTAGGCGGGGCCGGAGGGGTAGTCGAGGTTCGAGTGGATCCCCTTGCGCTCCATGAACTCCTGTTCGAGTGCGTCTGAGAGTTCTGCGAGCTCGGGACGCTCGAAGTGCGCGATGAGCGAGTCGAGCGCGGCGCGCATCGTGGGCACGCGGGAGTCCCCGTTCTTGTAGACGCGATGCCCGAATCCCATGATCTTGCGCTTCTCTGCGAGCGCCGTGTCGAGCCACTTCTCCACACGGTCAGCGGAGCCGATCTCGTCGAAGACGTGCATCACCGCCTCGTTCGCACCGCCGTGGAGCGGCCCCTTGAGTGCGCCGATGGCGCCCACGACTCCCGAGTACAGGTCGGAGAGCGTCGACGTGATCACGCGGCCCGTGAAGGTCGAGGCGTTGAAGGAGTGCTCGGCGTACAGGATCATCGAGCGGTTGAACGCGTCGACGACGACCCCATCGGGCTCCTCCTCGAACGTCATCCAGAGGAAGTTGGCGGAATAGTCGAGATCGTCTCGGGGCTCCACGAGCGGCGCGCCGCGCCGGCGTCGCTGACCGTAGGCGACGATGGCCGGAAGCGCTGCGAACAGTCGTATCGCGCGCTCGAGGTTCTCCTCGGCGCTCCCCGAGGCATCGAGCACCGACCCCGACCCGGCGAGGTCGAGCGCTCCGAGCACGCTGACCGCCGTGCGCACCTCGTCCATGGGATGCACGTCGATCGGCAGCAGATCGATCGCCGCCCGCACCGGAGCCGCGAGCGCGCGGTGCTGCCGCTCCGCTCGGCGGAGGTGCTCCAACTCGGCGGGGCTCGGCAGTTCCCCGTGCCAGAGCAGGTGAGCAACCGCTTCGAACGGCTGGCTCTCCGCGAGCTCCTGCACCGGGTAGCCCCGGTAGAGCAGGCTGTTCGTCTCCGGGTTCACCTTCGAGATCGCGGTCGTATCGACGATGACTCCCGCGAGCCCCTTCTTGATCTCCTGGTTCACGTGATGCGCTCCTTTACGATGAACTGCTGTGGTGGTGAAGAGCTGTCGCCCTACCGTTCGACCGTGAAGTCGAACACGTTCGAGTCGAAGCTGTTGTAGTCCTCGTAATCCACGAGGTCGTACAAGTCGGCGCGGTGCTGCATCTCGTCGAGTTTGCCCGCGAGATGCCCGGCGTCGTTCAGCTCATCGAGCGCGCGCCCGGTCGCACCCATCGCGATCCGCAGCATCGACACGGGCCAGATCACGATATTCACTCCGACGTCGGCGAGTTGCTGAGACGAGAAGAGATCGCTCTTGCCGAACTCGGTCATGTTCGCGAGGATCGGCACGTCGAGGCTCGCGCGCATGGCGGCGAACTCGTCGAGGGTCCGCATCGCTTCGGGGAACACCGCGTCGGCTCCCGCATCGACGAGCGCCTTCGCGCGCTCGATCGCCGCATCGAGTCCGTCGACCGCGCGGATATCGGTGCGCGCCATGATGAGGAAGTTCGGATCGCGCCGAGCATCGGCCGCGGCCCTGATGCGCTTGATGGCCGTGCTCTCATCGACGACGGCTTTGCCATCGAGGTGCCCGCAGCGCTTCGGATTGATCTGGTCTTCGATGTGCGCACCGGCCAGGCCCGCGTCCTCGAGCGTCTGGATCGTGCGCGCCACGTTCATCGGCTCGCCGAATCCGGTGTCGGCGTCCACGATCGCGGGCAGCTCGGTCATGCGTGCGATCTGCTGTGCGCGCCCCGCCACCTCCGTCAGCGTCGTGAGACCGATATCGGGCAGACCGAGATCGGCGGAGAGCACGGCGCCCGAGATGTACACGCCGTCGAAGCCCTTCCGCTCGATGAGGCGGGCCGACAGCGGGTTGAACGCCCCCGGCAGCCTCAGCAGCTCGCCGCTGGCGAGACGTTCTCGGAAGGCGCGCCGTTTCTCATGCGCCGGGGTCTGGGCGTACAGCATCAGAAGAGTCCCTTCGGTGCGGCGTCGAGATCGATGAGGCCGGGTCGCGCGACGATGTTGAGCTCGCGCACCTCGTCGGGGGTGAGTTCGGGAAGCCGCTGCACGAGCTCGAGGAACCGGTCGATCTCGCCGGGTTCGAGCACGGGCTCGGCGAGCAGCCGGAACTTCGCGATGTACTGCTCGCGCGCGAAGGGTCGGGCGCCGAGCGGGTGGGCGTCGGCGACCGCGATCTCCTCGACGACGGTCGTGCCGTCGACGAGCTCGATCTCGACGCGCCCGCCGAACGCCTTCTCGTCCGGGTCCTCGGAGTGGTACCGCCGCGTCCACTCCGCATCCTCCGCGGTGGTCACCTTCTGCCAGAGTGCGACCGTGTCCGCGCGCCCCGCCCGCTCCGGAGTGTAGGAGTCGACGTGATGCCACCCGCCGTCTTGCAGCGCGACGGTGAAGATGTACGGGATGGAGTGATCGAGCGTCTCCCTCGACGCGGTCGGGTCGTACTTCTGCGGATCGCCTGCACCCGAACCGATCACGAAGTGGGTGTGATGGCTCGAATGGAGCACGATGCTTGCTACGTTCTCGGGGTCGGCGAGCTCGGGGTGCGCGCCGTGGAGCCGTCGCGCGAGGTCGATCCACGCCTGCGCCTGGTACTCGGCCGAGTGCTCCTTCGTGTAGCTGTCGAGGATGGCTCTCTTCGCCTCGCCCGCAACGGGCAGGGGCACGTCATAGGCCGCCGACTTCCCGTCGAGCATCCACGCGATCACGCCGTCCTCGCCCTCGTAGATCGGCGCCGGGGAGGTCTGGCCCCGCATGGCGCGGTCGACGGCTTCGACGGCCATCTTGCCGGCGAAGGCGGGGGCGTGCGCCTTCCACGTCGAGATCTCGCCCTTCCGGCTCTGGCGGGTCGCCGTCGTCGTATGCAGCGCTTGCGCGACGGCCTGCGCGATGGTGGCGACGTCGAGTCCGAGGAGGGTGCCGATGCCCGCGGCTGCGGAGGGCCCGAGGTGGGCGACATGATCGATCTTGTGCCGGTGCAGGCAGATCGCCCGCACGAGATCCATCTGGATCTCGTATCCCGTGGCGATGCCGCGCACCAGCGCCTCGCCGTCGGCGCCGACGTGCTGAGCCACGGCGAGGATCGGCGGGATGTTGTCGCCGGGGTGCGAGTACTCGGCCGCCAGGAACGTGTCGTGGTAGTCGAGCTCGCGCACGGCGACGCCGTTCGCCCAGGCCGCCCACTCCGGGCTCGACAGGAGGTCGAGCGGCGCGCTCGACGGCAGCCCGAAGATCGTGCTTCCCGCACCGCCGCGGGAGACGGGGTGCGCGAGCGCCTGCGCTCGCGCCGCGACGATCGGCGCTCGCGTCAGAGACGCTGCGGCGACCGAGGCATTGTCGATGATGCGGTTGATGATCATGTCGACGACGTCGGGGTCGACCGCGACCGGGTCCGCCGCCACCTCGGCGATCTTCCAGGCGAACTGCTGCTCGCGCGGCAGCGCTTCCTCGCTGCGGTGCACACGGACGTGGTGGGTGACGGTCATGCGGAGGCTCTCTCTTCGGTGTCGGCGATGGCTGCGAGGATCGACGCGAGCGCGCGATGCAGGTGGACATGGGTGGCGTGCGCGGCGAGCTCGGGGTCGCCGTCGGCGATGGCTCGGGCGATCAGAGCGTGCTCGCCGGCGGAGGCGACGAGGCGCTCGTGGTGGTCGCGCGCAAGGGCGCGGGCGCGGGCGAGGTGGGTGCGGACGGGCCGGAGCGCCTGCACGAGATAGGAGTTCGCGACGGCGGCGTCGATCGCCGCGTCGAAGCGTGCGATGAGCGCGTAGTACTCGTCGGCGCTCGACGCCGTCGCGTCGGGGTGCGCCGTCTCGAACGCGGATGCGATCTCGGCGAAGGTCGTCCGGTCGCCGCGCTCCGCCGCAAGGCGGGCCGCCGTCTCCTCGAGGGCTCGGCGCGTCTCGAACAGCGCGCGCACGTCCGAGACGTCGAAGCCCGAGACGACGAGCACGCGTGCGGATTGCTGCGTGATCAGCCCGTCGGCGACGAGCCGCCCGATCGCCTCGCGCATCGGCGTGCGGCTGACGCCCCAGCGCAGCGACTGCTCCACTTCGCCGATCGCGGTGCCGGGCGCGAGCGCACCCGTCTGGATCTGCTCGAGCAGCGCCCGGTAGACGCGGTCGCCCGTGCGCTCGCTCCTCGTCGGTGTCGCCGTCGCCATGAGGCTAACGTATCCACTGCGCGGCGCAGCCGCAAGAGATACGCCGACAATCGAGTGCGGCGTATACGAACGCCTAGCCGATCAGACTCGGCTGCAGATCCTTCAGGGTGCGCGAACGCATCGTCTTCGCGACGCCGAGCGCCGCGACCAGCACCGCGATGACGAGCACGAGCGCGAGCTTGAGCGCCTCGCTCGCGGCGTCGGCGAGGTCCCCGCCGTACATGAGCTGCCGCAGACCGTCCACCGCGAACGACATCGGCAGCCAGTGGTGCAGCGTCGCGAGCGACGGCGGAAGCGTCTGCCACGGGAACGTTCCGCCGGCGGTGACGAGCTGCACGACCATGAGTACGAGTCCCAGGAACTGCCCGACGCTCCCCAGCCAGACGTTCAGCGCGAGAATGATCGCCGCGAACGTCGCCGAGGCGAGCGCGATCGTACCGTACGCGGCGACCGGATGCGCGAAGTCGAAGCGGAGCGCGAACGCGACGATCGCGAACAGGGCGAGCATCTGCGTCGCTCCGAGCAGCGCCGGCGTGGCCCACCCGGCGAGGGTCACGCGCAGCGGCGTATGCAGCGCGGTCACGGCGCGGCGCGAAACGGGCTTCAGGATGAGGAAGAGCGCGTAGATGCCGATCCATGCCGCGAGGCTCATGAAGAACGGCGCCAGTCCCGCACCGTAGCTCCCCGCGGATGTGACTCGGCTCGTCTGCACGTCCACCGGGCTCGCGATGTTGTCGGCCTGTGCAGCGCGCAGTTCATCCGAGCTGTCGGGAAGCGCTTCGACGCCCTCGGCGAGGCCGTCGCGCAACTGCCCGGCCCCGTCGGTGAGATCGCCGAGACCGCTCTCCAGGCTGCTCGATCCGTCCACGAGTTGCGCGAGCCCGCCGTCCAGCGCGATCGCGCCGTCGCTCGCGGTCGCGATGCCGTTCGCCAGCTGCGGCGTCGCATCCGCGAGCCGCCGCGACCCGTCGGCCACCTGCTGTGCACCGTTCGCGAGCGTATCGAGCTGCGCACTGGCTCCCTGCACCTGGCCGTTCACGGCCGAGAGGTCGCCCCCCGCGCGGTCCATCGCCGCGCTCACCCGGTCGATCACGGATTGATCGACCTTCGCGTTTGCAAGATCCTGCAGGATCGCCGAGCGATCCTGGGCGAGCGCGTCGAGGGCGCGCTGGCTCGCACCCGCGGCCTCCCTGCCGTACTGCGCCACCCTCGCGTTGCCCGCGGCGACCTGCGCGGCGCCGTCGGCCAAGGTTTCCGTGCTCTGCGGGAGTGAAGCCGTCGCATCTCGCAGCTCGCCGAGGCCGGAGGCCAGCCGCCCCGACCCCTCGGCCGCCTGCTGCGACCCCACGTGCAGCTTCCCCGCGCCGTCGCGCGCCGTCGCCGCGCCGTCGGTCAGCGCGCCTGCCCCGTCGGTCGCCTCGACGAGGGAGCCGCGCACCTGCGAGATGCCGTCGAGCAGCGACTTCGCCGCCTCCCGGTTCACCGATTGCACGACCTGCTTCTGGATGCGCTGCACGGCCTGCTCGCCGATCGTCGTCGCGAGGTAACTGTTCGCGTCGTTCGTCGTGAGCACCACGTCGGCGCGATGGGGGTCGTCGGTCTGCGACGACTGCAGCGCTTCCGAGAAGTCCGCGGGCAGCGTCACCGTGAAGTCGTACACGCCGTTCTCGATGCCGCGCTCCGCGTCCTCCGCGCTCACCCGGTGCCAGTCGAAGCTGCCGTCCTCGATCAGGTTCTCGGCGACCTCGTCGCCGATCACCCGCACGTCGTCGCCCTCGTCCACGCCGGTGTCGGCGACCACGAGCGCGACGGGCACCTGATCGAGCCGGGCGTACGGATCCTGGTTCGCCCACAGGTACAGACCGCCGTAGAGCAACGGCACGCACATGAGCGCGACGAACGCGAGTCGCGCCATCTTCGTCGCCCAGAGACGGGCGAACTCGGCTCGGATCATCTGCGGGATCTTCATGCGCGCTCCTCCTCCGCACCGTTCGCATCGACCGTCTCGACCGCTTCGACCGCCGGCGAACCGGGCCCCTCGCGCAGCGGCATCACCTCGCCGGTCCCCCAGCCCTCGGGATGCGCGGCGATCGCCGCCCGCGCGGCCCGGCCCGCGATCACGAGCACCGCTGCCCCGTCATCGGCGAGTTCGCAGGCGATCCGCCACCAACCCTCGGGCGCGCCGCCGTGCCGGTCGGGCGAGACCAGCACCAGTCCCTCGACGCCGGGACGCTGCAGCGCCAATTCGCAGAGCGCGCGCACCCGCGCTTCCGGGGCGAGATCACCGATCGGCAGCCTCGCGAACTCGCGCATCCCGAGGCGCTCGAGTTCCTGCCGCACCGCGAGCGGACCCCCGAATCTGCCCGCGAACATCAGTTCCTCCGCGACGACGTGAGCGAGCAGCACATCACCGTGGGGTTCGCTCACATCCGGCGCGTCGACGAGGGCGACCCTGCGCCGGAGCGCACGGGAATTCGGCTCGTCGTCGATCGAGACCTCGCCCGAGTCGGGCTTCATGCGGCCGGACACGATGAGGCCGAGCACGGTCGGTCTCTGGGCGGTTTCGGCCTCGACGAACACCGCGGTCCCCGAGTGCATCGCCACGTCGATCGGCGGGAGCGCCCGCCCGCCCGGTCCTTTGCTGACCGCCGTCGCCCGCACCCGCATGAGTTCGTCCCCGCCCTACTCGTTCTCCACCCCTGCGAGTGTAGTCCTCCACTCGCCGAGTGCGCGGGTCGCTGAACGGGCGTTCGGCGTCAGAGCTCGTCGATGACGATTTTGTGCATGCCGAGCAGGTGCTCGAAGGCGTTCGGACGCTTCATCAGCTCGCCCATGTCGGCGGGCACGATCTGCCAGCTCACTCCGAATTCGTCGACCAGCCACCCGCACTGCTCCGCCTCCGGAACGGCGGAGAGCGCGTTCCACAGTCGGTCGATCTCCGCCTGATCCGCGCAGTGCACCTCGAGCGAGACCCCGGAGTCGAACGTGAAGTCCTGCTCGACCCCCGAGTCCATGACGGCGAACATCTGCTCTCCGATGCGGAAGTCGCTGTACATGAGCGCATCCGCGGTCGCCGGGCCGGTCTGCTCCCCGTAGGGGAAGGACCCGACGAGCGCGGCGTTGTCGAACACCTCGATGTAGCGGTCGCGAGCCGCTGCAGCGCGATTCTGCGCCGCTCCCCCGAACATGAGCGACGGCATGACGAATTCCGCGTCCGCATCATCGTCGTCGTTCAAGCTGAGCTGCCAGCTCATGCCGAAGCGATCCTGCACCCACCCGTAGTGGGGGCTGAACGGGTAGGCGTCCAAGGGCATGAGCACCGTGCCGTCTTCACTCAGTCGCTCCCACACCTGGTCGAGAGTTCGGCGCGCCGCCTCCCGCCCGCCGAACGCGGCATCGCCGAACATGAGGAACATCGATATCGACGGGTTCGGTGCGAACTCGTCGCCCGCGTTGATCAGCGTGAGCCGGTAGCCCGACAGGCTGACGGCGACCGTGAGCGGCGCCCCGGCCAGCGGCTTCTGGAAGTCGAGCAGACCGGTCTCGGGGTACCGGGATTCCACCTCTGCGGTGGTGTCGGGGAAGACACTCGCGTAGAAGTCACCCACCTCCTCCGCGTTCCCCTGGCACCAGATGTTCGGCACGATGTACTGGTCGGTCATGACCGTTCCTTTCGCAGGCGAGCGTGGCGGCGCTGCCGGGCGCATTGGTCGCGCGGACGGCGATACGACTGGCCCGTTCTCAGTATCCGTCGCGCTTCCGGGTGCGGCAAGTGTCGAATCGATGACAATCGGTCCATTCGAGGGCACAATGTGAGCAGAGGGGCCGGCCGCAGCCCCGCGAGCTCCGAGGAGTCCTCATGTCGATCAGCTTGAACCCCTACCTCAACTTCCACGGCACCGCCCGCGATGCGCTGGAGTTCTATCACTCCGTGCTGGGCGGCGAGATCCGCCTTATGCAGTACGACGCGATTCCCGGCATGATGGGCGATCCCGCCGAGGCGGAGAAGATCATGCACGGGCAGATCGACACCCTTGACGGGCTCACGATCATGGCCGCCGACTACCCGGCCTCGATGGCGGACGTCGCGGACGCCTCAGCCGCCGGCCACTCCGTGTGCATCTCGGGCGACGACGCCGACCGGATCCGCGCGGTGTGGGAGGGCATCTCTCAGGGCGCGCAGATCCGCGAGCCGTTCGAGACGGCGCCCTGGGGAGACACCTTCGGCATGCTCACGGATCGCTTCGGTGTGCCCTGGATGTTCAGCCTGGCTCCGCAGTCGCAGAACGAACCGGGCGCGTAACTCATCGGGTGCGCAGCCATTCAGCGAACGTCGGGCCCTCGAGCACCGCATCCGCAGGGTCGCTCGGCAGAATTCCGCCATCGCGGAGCGCTCGTCCGAATCTCCCGGGCAACGGAACCTCCAGCACTCCTGCACGGATCCCGCGATGGGCGGCGAGGGCACGCACCATGCGCGACATCCGGTCTTCCCGAGGGCCCGCGAGTTCGGGGGCGAAGCCGGCTGGGGACTCCTCCGCGCATCTGACGAGATGCTCGGAGACCGTGCGCGCGGCGACCGGACGGGTGCGCATCTTCGGCACGACCACGACCGGCCCGTAGCGCATCTGATCGATCATCTGCGCGGCGAACTCGTGGAACTGCGTCGCGCGCAGCACCGTCCACGGCAGCGGTCCATTCGCGACCGCATGCTCCTGCGCTGCCTTTCCGGCGTAGTAGCCGAAGGGCGCGCGGTCCACGCCGACGATCGAGAGCGCCACATGGTGGCGCACGCCCGCCGACCGACCCGCTCCGAGCAGATGCCGCGTCGAGGCCTCGAAGAACGCACGTGCACGCGATTCCGACTGGGTAGTCGTACCCGACACGTCGATCACGGCGTCGATCCCGGTGAGATCGAGGCCAGCGCCAGTGGCGAGATCGACGCCCGCTGCACGCGACAGTACTCGAACTTCGTGTCCGCGCCCTTCTGCCGCAGCGGTGACATGCCGCCCGACCGTGCCGGTGCCTCCGGCGATCGCGATCCTCATGGTGCGCCCTTTCGTTCGAAGCCATGTGCTCTCACCGAAGACGACCGGCCGCGACGGCGGAACGTCTGCGACCGCGCATCCCGGGAGTGTCGTTTGCGTCGGAAGAGCGCCGCGCGATTCACTACTCCCATGCCGTCGACGCCCGAAGCCGCACCCGCGACGTGCGCAATCGACCCATTCGTCGCTGAACGCCCCAGGCTCCTCCGCATCGCCTACCGAATGCTCGGATCCGTGCACGACGCCGAGGACGCCGTGCAGTCCACGGCGGAACGCTGGTACCGACTCGCCGCCGCCGAGCGGGCCGGCGTCGCCCACCCGGCCGCCTGGCTCACGACCGCGGTGTCGCGCGTGTGCCTCTCCCTGCTCTCGACGGCGCATCGCCGCCGCGAGACCTACCCGGGCCCTTGGCTTCCCGAACCGCTGCCCGTCTACGCAGGGGCGTCGGCAGCACCGGACCCGGAGAATCAGGCCGTGGTGCACGACGACGTCGACATGGCGCTCCTCGTTCTGCTCGACGAGCTGAAGCCCGCCGAGCGCGTCGCCTTCGTGCTGCACGACGCATTCGGCATTCCCTTCGCGGAGATCGCGGCGCTGCTCGATCGCTCGGAATCCGCGGCTCGGCAACTCGCGAGCACGGCCCGTGCGCGAGTCCGCGCCCGCGATGCCACGGCGGTTCCAGCGGCAGTCGAGGTCTCCCTCGCTCGGGCATTCGCGGAGGCCTGTCAGGCCGGCGACGTCACGGCCATCGCCTCGGTGCTCGCACCCGACATCGTGGTCGTCGGAGACGGCGGCGGCCTGCGCGGTGTCGCGCGACGCCCCGTGCACGGCGTCGACAACGTCAGCCGCTTCCTGCTCGGCGTACTGCAGAAGTGGAACGGTCGAGCCGAGATGCGACCCGCGACGGTCGGCGGGCGGCCCGCCTTCGTCTTCCGCGCGTCCGACCCAACGGCTCGCCCCCGCGTGATCGGAGTCGCCGCACTCGACATCGGTGCTGACGGGCTGCGAAGCATCTGGATCACGATGAATCCGGACAAGCTCACCCGCTGGGAGCGCGCGGCGGAGGACGCCGATCGGGCGGGGAGCCGATCCGTCGCCTGATCGGGCGCGCGGCTGACCGGACGTGGCCGGAGTCCGCGCGCCCGAACTTCCTCAGTCCCGCAGCCTGGCCTCGAACGCGAGCTCTGCTGCCGACACCCCGGCGAGTTTCGCAGCGGTAGCCTCTTCCGCAGTCAGCGTTCGATCGGCGGCGCGGAAGCGCAGCGCGAACGTGAGCGCCTTGGTGCCCGGCTCGATGCCCGCACCGCGGTAGTCGTCGACGGTCGTCGCACTCTCGAGCAGCTCGCCCGATCCCGCGACGACGACCGCGAGCACATCCCCCGCGGGCACGTCATCGGAGACCACGAGGGTCAGATCCTGCGTCGCAGCGGGATAGGTCGACAGCTGCGCCGTCTCCGGCTGACGCGGTGCCAGCTCGATCAACCGGTCGAGATCGAGCTCGAAGGCGGCCGCCCGACCGGGCAGATGGTTCGCGGCGACGAGCTCGGGCAGCAACTCGCCCGCGACGCCGATCACGACGAGCCCGCCCTCGTCGCCGTCGATGTCCGAGCCATCGCCCGCGACGCGGATCGCGAGCTCGGCGGTGCGTCCCGGGTGGAACGCACGATGGGATCCCTGCGACACGACCAGCTCGGCCGACACTGCTCCGGCGACGGTTCGCGCAGCGTCGATCGCATCTGCCCAGTCGTACGCCCGCGCGGCTTCGCCCACCTGCTTCGCGACGGCGTCCCCGAGCAGCAGCCCGGCGATTCGGCGCGGTTGCCCGGGAATCGAGGCGTTCAGGTCGGCGAGCACCTCCGCGCTCGGTCGTTCTGCGAGCGGCGGCACCGCATCGGTGCCGAGCGGCGAGCCGTCCGCTCGGGGCTCGAACACGAGGCCGAGTTCGACGAGCGCGAGGTCGGTCAGGCCGCGAGAGACATTGCGCTGCGCGGCGACGACGAGCCCCGGCAGGAGGGAGCGACGCAGGAACGGAATCTGGGCGTCGAGCGCGTTCGCGAGCGCGATCGCCTCCACCGGCACCGCGGAGTCCGCCTGGGCCCCAGCCGCATCGGCGCTCGCCGACTCCGTGCCCGCCGCCTCGGCGCCTGCTCCGAACGCCTGCAGTTGCGACCGCGAGACGAACGGGTAGCTCTGCACTTCGTCGAGCCCCGCTGCGGTGACGACATTCGCGACGCGGCGCCGCAGCCGCTGGCTGCGCGTCAGTCCGCGTCCGGCAGGGGCCACCGGCAGCACGGAGGGGATGCGATCGTAACCGACGATGCGCGCCACCTCTTCGACGAGGTCGGCGCCGCGGGTGAGGTCGGATCGCCAGCTGGGCGCGGTGACCACGAGCTCGCCGTTCTCATCCGAGACGATGCGGCAGCCGATCGTCGCGATCGCGCCGCGGATCTCGGCGTCGCTGTAATCCGTGCCGAGCAGGCCGTTGACGCGGGCGACCGGCAGACGCACTTCGGTCGGCTGCCAGTCGGCGACGAGGTCGGAGCCCAGGTCGTCGACGGTGCCGCCTGCCAGCTCGACGAGCAGGTCGACCATGCGCTGCGCAGCTGCGCGGGACACGAGCGGATCGACGCCGCGCTCGAAGCGCTTCGACGCTTCGCTCGGCAGCTTGTGACGCCGAGCGGTGCGCGCGATTGAAACCGGATCGAATGTCGCCGCTTCGATGAGCACGTCGACGGTCGCATCGTCCGCCTTCGTCGATTCGCCGCCCATGACTCCGGCCAACCCGATCGCGCCCGACTCGTCCGCGATGACGAGGTCCTCCACGTGCAGCGCGCGCTTCTGGCCATCCAGAGTGATGAGGGTCTCCCCCTCAGCGGCGCGACGCACCGTGATGCCCCCGGTGAGCTTCGAAAGATCATAGGCGTGCAACGGCTGACCGAGCTCGAGCATCACGTAGTTCGAGATGTCCACCTCGAGGGAGAGCGAGCGGATGCCGGCGAGCTGGAGACGCGCGACCATCCAGGCAGGGGTCGGACGCGCCGGATCGATGCCGCGCACCACTCGGGTCACGAAACCGGTGGCTCCCGCGCGCCCCCGAATCGGCGCGCGGTCGTCGATCGAGACCGGGAATCCGCTGCCGGCCACCGGGGTCACCGCGAGCGCCGGATCGCTGAAGCTCGCGCCCGTCGCGTGCGCGTACTCCCGGCCGACGCCGCGGATGGAGAAAGCGTAGCCGCGATCCGGCGTGACGTTGATCTCCACCGCCGTATCGGAGAGCCCGAGCAGGGCCCGCGCGTCATCGCCGACGGACGGATCGAGACCGAGACGGGAGAGCACGATGATGCCGTCGTGATCCTCGCCGAGCGAGAGTTCGCGCGCCGAGGCGATCATGCCGTCCGAGACGTGCCCGTACGTCTTGCGCGCCGAGATCGCGAAGCCGCCGGGCAGCACCGCACCCGGCAACGACACGACGACCTTGTCGCCCGCGTCGAAGTTGTGCGCGCCGCAGACGATTCCGCGCACGTCCGCGCCGCCGTCTGCAGCCGTCTGCCCCTCCGGAGCGACACGCACCTGGCACCAGTTCACCGTCTTGCCGTTCGAGTGCTCCTCGGGTTCGCGGGAGAGCACTTCGCCGACCACCACGGGGCCGGTCACGTCGAAGCGGCGGATCGACTCCTCTTCGAAGCCCACGCGCACGAGGTCGGCGTGCACCGCCTCGGGGGTGACGTCTTCGGGCAGCGAGACGACCTCGCCGAGCCAGCTGAGCGGAACGCGCATTAGACCAGTCCTCCGAACTGACGGTTGAATCGGACATCGCCCTCGACCATGTCTCGCATGTCGTTGATGTCGTGGCGGAACTGCAGCGTGCGCTCGATGCCCATGCCGAAGGCGAAGCCCTGGTACTCGTCGGGATCGATGCCCGCGGCGGCGAGCAGCTTCGGATCGACCATGCCGCAGCCTCCCCACTCGACCCAGCGCGCGCCGCCCTTGGCGTGGGGCTGCCACACGTCCATCTCCGCCGACGGTTCGGTGAAGGGGAAGAAGTTGGGCCGCAGCCGGATCTCGGCCTCCGCGCCGAACATCTGGCGGGCGAAGTGCTCGAGCGTGCCGCGCAGGTGCGCCATCGTCAGCCCGCGGTCGATCGCGATGCCCTCGATCTGACTGAACACCGGGGTGTGCGTGGCGTCGAGCTCGTCCGTGCGGTACGTACGGCCCGGGGCGACGACGTAGACCGGCAGCTCGCGGTCGAGCAGCGAACGGATCTGCACGGGAGAGGTGTGCGTGCGCAGCACCAGGTGGCGGTCGGCCGGCTCGACGAAGAAGGTGTCCTGCATCGCGCGCGCCGGATGATCGGGGTCGAAGCCGAGCGCGTCGAAGTTGAACCACTCGTGCTCGACCTCGGGGCCCTCCGCGATCTCCCAGCCCATGCCGATGAACACGTCCGAGACCTCGTCCTGCAGCTGCGAGAGCGGGTGCCGGCTCCCGGCCGCACGGCGCACCGGAGCGGCCGTGACGTCGACCGTCTCGGCGATGAGCCGCGCTGCGGCCTCCTGCGCGACGAGCTCGGCCTCTCGCCCCTTGTAGGCGCCCTCGATGCGCCCGCGAGCCTGCCCCATGAGCTTGCCCGTCGCTGCCTTCTCCTCCTTCGGCACCGCACGCATCTGGGCGTTGAGCTGCGCGATCGGCGACCCGTCGCCCGCGTGAGCGGTGCGCGCGGCCTTCAGTGCGGCGACGGAGTCTGCCGCGGCGAATGCGGTGAGCGCGGCTCCGACCGCAGCCTCGGCCGCTTCAGCGGTGATCGGATTCGAGTTCGGGGCGCTGTCTGACACGAGTCCCTATCTTACCGGGAGCCGGTCGCTGCGAGGATCTCTGCGAGCAGCTCGGCGATCGCGGCGCGGTCGGCCTCCTTCCGGTCGCGGTTCTCACCCTCCGCCAGCCGGTCGAGCGCGGCGGCGAGCGCCCCGGGCACGGAGACGGCCACGCGCCTCCCGTCGACCTCGAGCGAGACCCGCACCGTGTCGGGGACCCGGGGTGCGGCGGCGCCGACCGAGACGGCGTGTTCGAGATGCGCGTCATCGGGATCCACCGGCGCGAAGCGCACACTCGCGCCCGGCCGCAGCTGCGCGGCGGCATCCGTGTCGGCGTCGACCACCGTGCCGATCACCGGGTAACCGCCCGTCACCGGGTGGTCGGCGAGGAAGAGCACGGGCTGCCCATCCGGCGGGATCTGGATCGATCCGCGGACGGTCCCTTCGCTCGGAAGCTCGTCATGCCGCGCGCGCTCGAGCGGCGCTCCCTCGAGTCGGAGGCCGACACGATTCGAGGTCGGCGTCACACGCCACTCCTGCGACGTCAGCGCGTCGACGGCCGCGGCGGCGAACCACTCGTCACGGGGCCCGGGGACGAACCGCAGCACGGCCTCGTCCCCGGGCACGTCGTGGCCCGTTCGAGCTTCGTACTGCGCCGGCACGGATGCGCTCGCGTCGCCGATCGCGAGCGCATCGCCGGCTGCGAGGGCCCGCGGGCCGAGGTTCGACAGGCTGTCGTGGCTGGCGCTCCCGAGCACCGGAGGGGCGGAGATGCCGCCTCGTATCGCGAGTACTCCGCGCAGACCGCGCGTCGCCCGCCCGATGCGCAGCGTCTCCCCGCGGTGCACCGTGAAGGCGCACTCCCGGGCCGCGACCGCTCGGCGCGCACCGCGGTCGTCGATGACCTCCGCCTCCGCATCGGTACCCGAGAGCGCCACCGTGATGTCGGTCTCGGCGCGGATCGCAACGGCGGCATTCAGCGTCTCGAGGGCCGCAGCCCCCGCTTCGTTGCCCACGGCGCGATTCGCAGTGCGCAGGGCGCTGCGGTCGGCGGCACCCGAAGCGCTCACGCCGATCGCCGCGTGCCCGGCCCGCCCGGCGTCCTGCACGAGCGTCTGCAGCCCCGGATCGAGCACCGTGAAGGCCGCCGGCCCGCCACTCGGCGGCACTGCACGAGCCGTCTCATCCGCATCCGGCGCGCCCGCATCGCGCGGGACCGAGATCTGCTCGCGAACGGCGCGAAACGTCACCGTATCGCCCGGCGCGAGCAGCGCCGCCGGGTCGCGGCCGGAATCCCAGAGGTGCGCGCTGGTGCGGCCGATCAGCTGCCACCCTCCCGGAGATGCGCCTGGGTAGACCGCGGAGAACTGGCCCGCCAGCCCCACCGAACCCGCCTCGACGCGCTCGCGGGGCGTTCCTCGGCGCGGCACCTCGAGCGCAGCACCGCCCCCGGTGAGATAGACGAAGCCGGGCGCGAATCCGCCGAACGCGGCCGTCCATCGAGCGCCGGTGTGCGCAGCGATCACGCCCGAGACACCCAGACCGGTGCGCTCGCCGACGAACTCGAGGTCAGCGCCGTCGTAGACGACATCGATGACGGCGACACGGGCGGTTTCACCGAGCATCGTCCTCGCGAACGTCCCGATGCCCGCGGGCAGCGCTTCGACCTCCTCCGCGATGCGGCGCGCGCTCGCCCGGTCGGCGCACCTCACGAGCACGGTGCGCGCCGCGGGAACGATGTCGATCACGCCGGGGAAGCGTCGTTCTCGGAGGATCGCCGCGAGCCCGAGCACCGAGTCGAGATCGGGCAGGTCCACGATGCAGGCGCGATCGCCGACGGCGCGCACGAGGAGGGGCGACGGGCGATGCGATGCCCGAGGCCGCACGCGATTCGAGCCGCTCATCTAGACGAAACTCGCGATCTCGATGCCGCGGTCTTCGAGTGCCGCGCGGATCTCGCGCGAGAGACCCACCGCCTCGGGCCGGTCGCCATGGAGGCAGATGCTGTCGGCCTGCACCGCGATCTCGCTGCCGTCGACCGCGACCACGCGCCCGGTCGTCGCGATCCTCACCGCCTGGTCGATCGCCGCGTCGGCCGTGAGCACAGCTCCCGGTGAGGTTCGAGGCGCGAGCGCGCCGTCGGGAGTGTATGCGCGATCGGCGAAGGCCTCCGCATAGGTGGGCATTCCGGCGTCGCGCGCGACCCGTTCGATGACGGAGCCGGGCGGGACCAGCATCGGGAGTCCATCGCCGATCTCTCGTACCGCTCGGGCGACCGCTTCGGCCTGCGGCTCGTGGCGCACGATGGCGTTGTAGAGCGCGCCGTGGGGCTTCACGTATCGCACCGCCGACCCGACGCTTCGGGCGAGCGCCTGCACCGCGCCGATCTGGTAGATGAGCTCATCGGTGAGCTCGCCGGGATCGTACTCGATGAAGCGTCTCCCGAACCCCGCGAGATCGCGGTAGCCGGGGTGCGCGCCGATCGCCGCCCCCGCCCGTGCAGCCGCTGCGCAGGTCTCACGAATGCCGCGCGGGTCGCCGGCGTGGAACCCGCACGCGATATTTGCGCTGGACACCGACGAGAGCACCGCGGCGTCGTCGCCGAAGACGTAGGTGCCGAATGACTCGCCGAGGTCGCAGTTCAGGTCGATGCGCAGCATCCGACCATTCTGACAGGCGTCGACGCCCGGGCGCCCGTCACCGACTCCGCTGGCTGAACGCGGTCTCGTACAGCAGCACGCTCGCGGCGGTCGCAAGATTCAGCGACTCGGCCGCGCCGTAGATCGGGAGCCGCACCGAACCGTCGGCGAGTGCCCGATCGGCCTCGCTCAACCCGCGAGCCTCGTTGCCGAACACCCACGCGACGGGGCCGGCGAGCGCACCCGAAGCACGCATTTCGAGCAGATCCGAGCCGCGAACATCGGCGGCGAGAGCGGAGAGGCCGGCCTCGCGCGCAGCCTCCACCGCCTCGCCGAGGGTCGGCACGACCAGCACGGGAAGGTGGAAGAGCGATCCCGTCGTCGACCGCACGACCTTCGGATGGAACGGATCGATGCTCGCCCCCGCGAAGATCACGGCGTCTGCACCCGCAGCATCGGCGGCGCGCAGCACCGTTCCCGCGTTCCCAGGATCGCGAATCTCGTGCAGGATCGCAACGAGCCGTGCTCCCGAGAGCGCCTCGGCAGCGCTCGCCTCCCAGCTGCGCGCGACGGCGACGACACCCTGGGGGTTGACCGTCTCCGACATCGCCGAGATGACCTCCGGGGTGGCCCGCTCGAGGCGCACTCCCGCGTCGGAGGCGAGACGGTCGATCTCGACCTGCCAGCTCTCACCGCCGAGGGTCGTGTACACGGTCTCCGTCAGCTCCGGACGGTGCGCGAGCAGCTCGCGCACGGCCTGCGGCCCCTCCACCAGGAATCGGCCGTGGAACTGCCGCTCCTTCTTCCGCGCCAACGAGGCGATCCGCCGCACGCGCTCGGACTTGGAGTTGCTGAGGATCTCATCGGCCATGAGTTCAGCCTACTGGCGCGTGGAGACGGCCGATTCGTCTCGTGCCCGGAGACGCGAAGACCCCCGCTTCCTGGGAAGCGGGGGTCTTCGACGGGAAGAACTGCTTACGCGGCCTTCGGAGCCGAGGTGTCCTCGGGCAGAGCCGACTTGGCGACCTCGACGAGCGCGGCGAAGGCAGCGGGCTCATTGGTGGCCAGCTCCGACAGCATGCGGCGGTCGACCTCGACACCCGCGAGGCCGAGGCCCTGGATGAAGCGGTTGTAGGTCAGGCCGTTCGCACGTGCGCCGGCGTTGATGCGCTGGATCCAGAGGCGACGGAAGTCGCCCTTCTTCTTGCGGCGGTCGTTGTACGAGTAGACGAGCGAGTGGATGACCTGCTCTTTGGCCTTGCGGTACAGACGCGAACGCTGACCGCGGTATCCCTCGGCGCGCTCGAGGATGACGCGACGCTTCTTGTGGGCGTTGACGGCCCTTTTGACTCTTGCCATTTCAGTTCTTCCTTAGAAAGTTCTCAGATGAAAGCTATGCGCTCGCGTCGGTCAGTGACCGAGGAGCTTCATGGCCTGCTTGGCGTCGCCCTTGGCGAGCACCTGCTCGGCGTTCAGACGGCGCTTGCGCTTCGAGGCCTTCACCTCGAGGTTGTGGCGCATGCCAGCCTGCTGCTTCATCAGCTTGCCGGAACCGGTGAGCTTGAAGCGCTTCTTGGCCCCCGAGTGGGTCTTCTGCTTGGGCATCGATTTCTCCTTGTTGTGTGCGAGCCTCACGGCCGCGGATTGCGGGGCGGCGCTGCGCTCGGCAGCGCACCGCAGTTCATTCGCCGTCCGACTCCGTGCTGGTGGACTTGTCGGCCCGGCGAGTGGCCTTCTCCTCGGCGCGACGGGCGTTCAACTCCGCCTTCGCCTCGGACTTGTTCTTGAGCGGAGCGACGACCATCACCATGTTGCGGCCGTCGATGCGCGGGTTCGACTCGACGACGCCGTACTCGGCGATGTCCTCCGAGAACTGCTGGAGCAGGCGCACGCCCATCTCGGGCCGCGACTGCTCGCGCCCGCGGAACAGGATCATCGCCTTGACCTTGTCGCCCTGCGACAGGAAGCCGACGGCGCGCTTCGTCTTGGTCTCGTAGTCGTGCGTGTCGATCTTCAGCCGGAAGCGCACCTCTTTGAGCACGGTGTTCGCCTGGTTACGGCGGGCTTCCTTCTGCTTCTGAGCTGCCTCGTACTTGAACTTCCCGAAGTCCATGATCTTGGCAACGGGAGGCTTCGAGTTGGGGGCAACCTCGACGAGATCGAGATCGGCGTCCACAGCCATGCGGAGCGCAGTCTCGATCGGCACGACACCGACCTGCTCGCCACTGGGTCCTACCAGTCGCACCTCGGGGACGCGGATTCTGTCATTCGTACGGGGATCGCTGATCGCCGGCTCCTCTGATCTCATTGGTGGGCGCTCCGGTACGGAGCCACGGAGCATCGAGATCAGGATCGCGCACGCGCCATCCCACACCCTTGTGCAGCTGCCGAGTGATCGGCGGGGTGTCAACTACCCGGTAACCTTGAAACGGTGCCGGGTGGGAGAATCTCCACTTCCGTGATCTCGGCAGAACACCGAGAACCGGATCAATCGTAGCACAACTACCGCAGGAGCAGACAGGATCTCATGAGCGAGCACACCCCAGATCAGCCCGACGCCTCCGCGGCCGCGGCGGGTTCAGAGCATGCCGACATCTCGCAGGCCACGCGCGACATCGCCGACGTCGCCGCCGTCGAGGTGATCACCACCGCCGCCGTGCACCTCTTGAGTGCTGCCGCCGTGAAGGTCGGGCTCGCCGACGACCCGGACACTCAGATCGACCTCGACGAAGCGCGCAAGCTGATCAACGCGCTGGCCGGGCTCATCACAGCAGGAGCGCCCGAGGTGAGCGACATGCATGCTCGCAGCCTGCGGGACGGGCTGCGCTCGGTGCAGCTCGCATTCCGCGAGGCCTCGGTGATCCCCGATCCCATCGGGCAGGGCCCGGGTGAGAAGTACACCGGTCCGGTGAACTAGGGGGCCGACGTGCCCCACCCGCCCGAGCACGCACCCGTTCCGCACGCTCCCCGCCCGTCGCGGCGCGCTGAGGTCGCCGCAGGTCTCGGCGATTCACTGGGCGTGGGCATCGGCATTCTGCCGCTCGGCGTCGCGCTCGGAGTGCTCGTCGTGCAGGCGGGGCTCCCCTGGTGGCTCGCTCCGGCACTCTCGATCGGCATCTTCGCCGGTTCCGTGGAGCTACTCCTCGTCAGCATGATCGCCGCGGCGACGCCGCTCGTCACGATCGCGATCACCGTCTTCGCCGTGAACTTCAGGCATGTGTTCTACGCGTTCTCGTTCCCGATTTCACGAGTGACTCGCGGGCTGCCGCGCGCATACTCGGTCTACGCGATGATCGATGAGGCGTATGCGACGTACGTGCTCATGGACCGCGAGCGGCTCTCGTCCGCTCGCATGGTGTCGGGGCAACTCGCGATGCAGACCTATTGGGTCGTCGGAGGCCTGCTCGGCGTCGCGCTCGCGACTGCGCTTCCGGAGCCGATCGAGGGGTTCGAGTTCGCGCTCGTCGCGCTCTTCGTCGTCATGACGCTCGATGCGGTGCGAAGCCGACGCGAGCTCCCATCCGCGCTGCTCGCGGCGGCGGCGGCAGCAGTCGCGATCGTCGCCGCTCCCGGCAACGCGCTGCTCGTCGCGCTGCTGATCTTCACGGCGCTGCTCGCCGGCCGCTATGCGGTGACACGCGCACGGCCGGCACGAGAGGATTCCGACGATGCCTGATCTCGGCTACCTGCTCGCGGCCGTCGCACTCGGGTCTGTCGTCACCATCGCGCTGCGCGCGCTGCCGTTCGCCATTCTGAAGCCATTGCGTCGCTCCAAGTTCGTCGCCGCGCTCGGACGGTGGATGCCGGCAGGGATCCTCCTCATCCTCGCGGTCGTCATCCTCCGCGACGAGTTCGTTGCGCGTACCGGCCACTGGTGGGCCGTGATCGCGGCGACGGCGGTCACCGTCGTGGTGCACCTCGTGGGCCGTCGGCGCGCCGTGCTCAGCGTGGCTGCGGGCACCACCTGCTACATCGTGCTGATCAACCTCGTCTGAGCTCGTCTGCTCTCCGGGCGCCGCTCCCGCGGGGCGCACGTCGTCACGCCGCCGAGACCGGCCGCAGGGTGAGCGAGTCGACGCGATCCGCCACGACATCCGAGGCGGCGATGCGGCCCTGCAGCGCCTGCAGTACGTCGCCGTGCGTGTCGCGGTCGTCCCCCGCGATGCGCAGCAGCACGGTCACCTCGGGCTGCAACAGGCGATTCTCGAGCTCCCCGGGCGCGGTCCAGAGGGCTTCGATGCGCGGATCGGCCGCACCGATCCTCCGGAACTCCTCCTGCACGGCCGCGTCGGCCCATGCGGGGAGCACGCGCTCCCCGAGCGCGAGCGCCTCGAGCGCCGTGCGGCGCACGCCGAATTCGCATTCCGACGTGCCCGGATCGATGATGATGAGTTCGGCTCCGTCCCCCGCCGCGGCCAGCGCCGCCTGGGACCCGCGCACGGGAATGGGCCTCGCCTCCGGGTTCCAGTGCCGCAGCGTGTCCACTGAGCTGAACATGGGAAGCACACGCCGGCCGTCGGGCGCCGCGACCGCGACGATCGAGAGCTCCTGCGACTTCTCCACCGTGCGCCCGTCCGGAGTCTGCCCGAGCGCGCCCGCCTCCGCGAGCATCGGCACCAGGAAGCGCTCCGCTGCGAACCCTGCGATCGCGTCCGCCTGCGCCTCGGCGGCCCTGCCCACGGCGCTCCAGTACTCCTCCGCCCCCGCAGCCGCCTGAGCCGCTCGCGCCGCATCCCTGACCGAGCGGACGAGCATCGCGACCCGTTCCGAGGCGCGGCCGTCATCCCCTGCGAACGCGGTGTCGTGGTGATCGAACGTGCGCCCGGCCCACGGAAAACCCGCGGAGTCGGAGGAACCGCCTGCGTGGAGGCTCTCGGGAACGCCCGTACTCCGCGGAGCGTCGCCGGTCGACGGAAGCTTCTTGATCGCCATGACTGCGGCGCCCCGCCTACCGCCCCGCGACGTCGAGCGCAGCGGGCAGCGAGAACGCTCCGTCGTACAGCGCCTTCCCGACGATCGCGCCCTCGAGCCCGTCGTCCACGAGCTCCCGCAGTGCGGCGAGATCATCGAGACTCGACACGCCGCCCGATGCGATGACGGGTCGGTTCGTTCGAGCGCACACCTGGCCGAGCAGCTCGATGTTCGGGCCGCGCAGGGTACCGTCCTTCGTGACGTCCGTGACGACGTAGCGCGGGCAGCCGGCCGCCTCGAGGCGGTCGAGCACGTCCCAGAGGTTGCCGCCCTCCTCGGTCCACCCGCGAGCCGCAAGGGTTTCGCCCCGCACATCCAGGCCCACGGCGATGCGATCGCCGAAACGGGCGATGACGGCCTCGGTCCACTCCGGGTTCTCGAGCGCGGCAGTGCCGAGATTGACTCGCGTCGCTCCCATCTCGAGCGCGGCTTCGAGCGACGCGTCGTCGCGGATGCCGCCCGAGAACTCGATCTTCACGTTTCCGGAGCGCTTGATGATCTTCCGGGCGACGGAGACGTTGCTCCCCCGGCCGAACGCGGCGTCCAGGTCGACGAGATGAATCCACTCCGCGCCCTGATCGATCCAGTCGAGCGCGGCGTCGACGGGGCTGCCGTAGTTCGTCTCGGTGCCGGCTTCGCCCTGGGTGAGACGCACCGCCTTGCCGTCGACCATGTCGATCGCCGGAAGCAGCTGCAGCTTCGGACGTTCGGCGAGTTCGCTCATGAGTGGTGTCTCCTTCTCGGGGTGCGGTTCGGGTATTCGCGACACGGTCTTCAGGGGCGCCGCCGTGCCGAAGACGCGGTGTCTCCGACGCTCGAGGGCACGGCGGGGCTTACAGGGTCTCGATCCAGTTGCGCAGCAGCCGGATCCCTGCATCGCCCGATTTCTCCGGGTGGAACTGGGTCGCGCTCAGCGGTCCGTTCTCCACCGCTGCGATGAAGCGCTCGCCGTGCTCGGCCCAGGTCACGAGCGGCCGGGTCACCGCAGTGCGCCCCTCGATGGACCACTCGGTCGCAGCATTGCTGTGCACGAAGTAGAAGCGCTCGCGCTCGAGACCGGCGAAGAGCCGTGAACCCTGCGGCACGTCGACGGTGTTCCACCCCATGTGCGGGAGCACGGGAGCATCGATCTCGCGCACGGTGCCCGGCCACTGACCCAGACCCTCGGTTTCGACGCCGCGCTCGATGCCGTGGGCGAACATGACCTGCTCGCCGACGCAGATGCCGAGCACGGGCCGCCCCCCGGCGAGCCGACGATCGATGAGTTCATCCCCGCGCACCGCTCGCAGCTGGCGCATCACAGCGTCGAACGCTCCGACGCCGGGAACGAGGAGTCCGTCCGCATCCATCACGGCAGCGGGATCCCGGGTCAGCTCGACATCGGCTCCGGCGTGGACGAGCGCTTTGACCGCCGAGTGCACATTGCCCGACCCATAATCGAGCACGACGACCTTCTTGCGCGGGGAACTCGCGGCTTCGCTCACAACGCGCCCTTCGTCGACGGCACACCGGAGACGAGCGGGTCGAGCGCTTTCGCCACGCGGAAGGCGCGCGCGAATGCCTTGAACTCCGCCTCTGCGATGTGGTGGGGGTCGCGCCCCTCCACCAGCTTCAGGTGCACGGTGAGCCGGGCGTTCAAGGTGAGCGCTTCGAAGAAGTGCCGCACCATCGAGCCCGTGAAGTGGCCGCCGATGAGGTGCAGTTCGTACCCTGCCGGCTCCCCGGAGTGCACGAGGTACGGCCGGCCGGAGATATCGACGACCGCCTGTGCGAGCGCCTCGTCGAGGGGCACCAGTGCATCGCCGTACCGCGAGATTCCCGACTTGTCGCCGAGCGCCTCGAGAATGGCCTGACCGAGCAGAATGCCCGTGTCCTCGACCGTGTGGTGGACGTCGATGTGCACGTCGCCGACGGCTTTCACCGTGAGGTCCGTCAGGGAGTGGCGGGCGAACGCCGTGAGCATGTGATCGAAGAACGGCGCCCCGGTCTCGATCTGCGAGGTACCGGAACCGTCGAGGTCGACGCTCACACTGATCTGCGACTCGCTGGTCGAGCGCTCGAGCGAGGCGGTGCGGGGTGCTGCAGTCATGGTCACCAGTCTATCGGCGTCGAGGGAGGCCACGGGGCAGCCGGATCACGCGCGGGCGCCGCCCGGGCCGAGCGAGGCGATCGCGTCGATCACAGCGCTCGTCTCCGCCTCGGTTCCCGCGGTGATGCGCAGGTGCCCCGGGATGCTGAGGTTGCGGATGAGGATCCCACGCGCTCGCAGCTCCTCGAACGTCGCGGCGGGATCGGCGAACCCCCCGACGAGCAGGAAGTTCGCTCCGGAGGGGTGCACGCGGTAGCCGAGCTCGGAGAGGGCGCGCGCGAGGCGATCCCGCTGCGCGCTGATGTCGGCGACGGTCGCGAGCATCGCGTCGGCGTGGCGGATCGCAGCGGTCGCCGCCGCCTGCGTGAGTGCGGAGAGGTGGTACGGGAGCCGAACCAGCCGCAGCGCGTCGATCACGGCCGGGTCGGCGGCGAGGTACCCGAGGCGCACGCCCGCGAACGCGAACGCTTTGCTCATCGTGCGGGAGACGATCAGGCGATGCCGACCGGGAAGCAGCGCAACCGCGCTCTCCCGCTCCGTATCGAACTCCTGGTACGCCTCGTCGATGACGAGCATGCCGTCGAACGCGTCATAGGCGGCGAGGATCACCTCGCGGTCGAGCGTCGAACCCGTCGGGTTGTTGGGGCCGCAGAGAATCGCGACGTCCGGCGTGTGCTCGCGGAGCGCGTGCACCACTCCCTCGGGAGTGAGCGCGTAATCGACCGGGCGTTCGACGCCGATCCACTCGGTATCCGTGCCGGCGGCGAGCAGCGGGTACATGGAATAGGTCGGCGTGAAGCTCAGCAGAGATCGGCCCGGGCCCGCGAATGCTTGCAGCACCTGCTGGAGCACCTCGTTCGAACCGTTCGCAGCCCACAGCTGCTCAGCCGACAGTCCGTGACCGAGATACCCGGCGAGCGCAGCGCGCAACTCGACGAACTCACGATCGGGGTACCGGTTCACTCCCGTGACCGCTCGAGCGAGGGACTGCACGATGTCGATCGCGACGTGCTCCGGAATGGGATGCGTGTTCTCGTTGACGTTCAAGCTCACCCGAACCGCGTCCTGAGGCGCGCCGTAGGGCTGCTGACCCACGAGGTTGTCACGAAGTGGAAGATCGCTCAAGCTAGTCACCCCGATAGTTTAGGGCCGCGCAGAGGCCCTCCCGGCTGACGCGCTCACGCACCCACTTCGTCGCCCGATACCACCAACGGGTTGTCGGAGTACCGCAGCGGAACCGCGATCGCCTCCCCGGCCTGCACTGACGAATCCTCGAGCTGGTTCAGCTGAACAATCTCGGTGATGAGGTCTCGCGGGTCCGCAGTCGGGTCGAGATCGGACGCGAGCGACCACAGCGAGCTCCCCGGCTGCACCACCACGTACTCGAACTGCTCGCCGTTCGGGCCCTCGCCGGAGGCCATCGCTTCCGGAGCGGCGAGCGAGGCGAAGAGAGCGAGCGCCCCGGCCGCGAGCACCGTGAGGAACGCCCCCAGAACGATACGACCACGCCGAGTCAGACGGAGCTTGCCCGAGACATCGCTCGACCCCTGCACTTGCTGACCCAGAACCGCTGCTGCACGCATGTCGACTTCCCTTCCTGATGCGATGAGGGCCGACCGAGGCCGGCGCCGAACATCTGTTTCGAATATATATTCGATGATTCGAAACCGCAACCGTTCGTTCGAAGATATGTTTCGATGTTTTCCCGCGACACTCGAACATACGTTTGCCGGTGTTCGAGCAGTACGGCTATGGTTTCGATCAACGGGATCACTGAATCAGCACCCACCGACATTCATGGATCGCGCCCCCTCCGCATCGCCCTCTGGGCCAGAAAGGACAGCGATGAGCGACGTAGCCGCGCCCCGATCCGCGAAGCCGCTGAGCGAGAAGCAGCAGGCCATCCTCGAGTGCATCGCGCGTTCGGTGGAGAGCCGCGGGTATCCCCCGAGCATGCGCGAGATCGGCGACGCGGTCGGTCTCTCCTCGCTCTCGAGCGTCACGCACCAGCTCAGTCGGCTGGAGCTGGGCGGGTACATCAGGCGCGACTCGAATCGCCCACGAGCCCTCGAGATCCTGGTCGAACTGGCATCGACTTCGGCCGCACTCGCGGAGGAGCCCGTGCAGCGCCCGGAGGAGGCGGCGTACGTTCCTCTGGTCGGCCAGATTGCAGCCGGCGTTCCCATCACCGCCGATCAGCAGATCGAGGAGGTCGTGCCGCTCCCCCGCACCCTCGTCGGCGACGGCCAGCTCTTCATGCTGCGCGTCGTCGGCGACTCGATGGTCGACGCGGCCATCTGCGACGGGGATTTCGTCGTGATCCGGCAGCAGCGAGAGGCGGAGAACGGAGACATCGTGGCGGCGATGCTCGATGGGGAGGCGACGGTCAAGGTCTTCCGGCGTCGAGACGGCCACACCTGGCTCCTGCCGCGCAACAGCGCGTTCGAGCCGATTCTCGGCGACCATGCCGAGGTGCTCGGCCGGGTCGTCGCTGTGTTCCGGTCGGTCTGAGGCTCAGCCCGCACCGACTGCGCGCGCACGGCGCCGGGCGCCTGCCTAGACGACCGGGTCAGGGGTGAGCAAGCCTAGCTCCCGCAGCACGGCGAGCACTTGCTCGTGCCGATTGAACGTATAGAGGTGCACCGACGGCGCACCTCCGTCGAGCAGCTCCCGCGCGAGGGCGACGGTATGCTCGACACCCAGCTCGGGTGCGTACCCGCCCTCTGCGTCCAGTGCGCGAGCGAGCTCTGAAGGAGCGGGTCGGCCCGCGAGCGAGGCGACCTTTCTGAGTTGCGCGCTCGTCGATACCGGCATGAGTCCGGGGAGCACCGGCATGGTGAGCCCCGCCCTCCGCGCGTCGTCGACGAACGAGAGGTACTCCTCGGCTCGGAAGAACAGCTGCGAGATTGCGAGATTCGCACCGGCCTCCTGCTTCGCGACGAGCCAGTCGATATCCTCGGCCCGCGAGCGCGAGAGCGGATGGCCGTTCGGGTACGCAGCCACCGCGGTGCGTCCGACACTCGTCAGCGCGGGTCGCTCGGCCCGGGCCTGCGCGACCAGTCGCACCAGCTCCAGCGAACTCATCGAGCCTGCGACTCGAGCGTCGCTCTCGTCGAGCCCGCGAGGCGGATCGCCCCGGAGCGCGAGAAAGTCGTGCACGCCGGCGTCCATGATCGCGTGTATCGCGGCTCGCACGGCCTCAGAGCTCTCCGCGACCGTCGTCAGGTGCGCCAGAGGCAGCGCATCGGTGTGGTCGCGGAGGTACGCGACCAGATCGAGCGAGGCGTCGCGGTTCGATCCGTTCGCACCGTAGGTGACCGAGATGAAGTCGGGATCGGCGGCGGAGAGATGCTGCACGGCGTGGCCGAGGGCGAGGGCGGCCGCGCCCGAGCGCGCCGGAAACACCTCGAACGAGAAGCGGGCGCGCGTCGCCGCGCGGGCGGGGAGCAGGAACGAGTTCATGCGCCGCTCAGCTCCTGCTGCGCGAGACGCGTGCCGCGCACGCGTGCGGCGATCTTCGCGAACGCCACGTCGCGAGCGAAGTCGGGCGATCCGTGCTTCGGTTTCTCGTCGATGAGGTACGGGGAGAACCCGCAGTCGTCCGTCGAGCCGAGTAGCTCGACCGGGATGAACCGTGCCGCGCGCACCAGCTGATCCCGCACCTCCGCCGCGGTCTCGAGCTTCGGGCTGGTCGGGTCGGTGACGCCGAGCAGCACGCGCGGCGGCGCCGCCGATGTGCGCGCGCGCTGCCGCAGCTGACGCCCCACGAGTCGAGCCACGCGATCCGGCTCCTTCTCGCTTGCGGCCTGCACGAGGAAGTATCCGGCCTCGATCTGGAAGAGCTCGGGGATCAGCGCGGCGTAGTCGACATCGGCGCTGTGCGCCGAGTCGTGGTCGTTGCCGGGGCACGTATGGACGCCCACTGCGGAGCGGTGCTCGGGGGTGAGCTCCGCGAGCACGCGGTTGATGAGATCGATGAATCCGCTCAGCGCCTCCGGGCCCGCCCAGGGAGCGCGCAGATCGCGGCGCAGCGCGAGCCGCCCCTCCGTGAAATCGATGCTGACGCGGGAGGCGCCGGCGGCGAAGCTGCGCCGGATATCCTCGGCGCACCCGGCTACGACGTCGTCGAGGAACGCATCGCGGGAGTAGTCGCCCAGTCCCTCCGCGGGCACCATGAGCGACAGCATCGACGGCGAGACGACCGCCTGCTTCAGCGGCAGACGGGTGAGCGGCCGTGCGGCCGCGACGTCGTCCGCCGCCCACGAGCGGAACCGGAAGGGGCCCCGCGCGAGGCTCGGGATCACGCGATGGTGCCCGTCGGCGAACACCGCGAACACCGGCCCCTCGCGCACGTCACCCGCGAAGGAGGTGCCGAGCGGGTAGCTGGAGAAGCTCTGCCGCCGCTGCTCGCCGTCGCTCACCAGGGGCGAACCGGTCTCCGCGAATCTTGCGAGGGTGTCGCGCACGGCGCGATCCTGCTCGCCGCGCAGCGTCTCCGCGTCGACCAGGCCGGCCTCTGCGTCGAGCACCGATCGCTGCAGACGGGCGGGGCGCGGCAGGCTGCCCACGGCCTCGGTCGGCAGCTCGCCGCCGCGCCACGCCCCGGCGTGCTCGGCGGGGAGGGCCGCTTCCTCCGCCCCCGCCTCACGACCGTCCGGCGCGCTCACGCGCCCGCGCGCACCGCACGGGCCGCGTGCACCAGGTTCGTGAGGCTCGCCACGGTCTCCTCGTACCCGCGCGTCTTCAGGCCGCAGTCGGGATTCACCCAGAGCTGCTCGCCGGGAATGCGCGCTGCCGCGATCCGGATGAGCTCCTGCTGCTCCTCGACGCTCGGCACGCGGGGCGAGTGGATGTCGTACACGCCCGGGCCGATGCCGCGCGCATACCCGTGCTCGCCCAGCGGCTCGACGACGTCCATCCGACTCCGGGCCGCCTCGATGCTCGTGACATCGGCGTCGAGCCCGTCGACGGCGTCGATGATCTCGCCGAACTCCGAGTAGCAGAGGTGCGTGTGGATCTGCACGCCGGGAGCCGCGCCGCTCGTCGCGAGGCGGAACGCGCCCACCGACCAACCGAGGTACGCCGCCTGCCGGTCGGCGTCGAGGGGCAGCAGCTCGCGGAGCGCCGGCTCGTCCACCTGCACGATGCGGATGCCGGCCTCGACGAGGTCGTCGATCTCGTCGCGCAGGGCGAGGGCGACCTGCGTCGCCGTATCGGCCAGCGGCTGGTCGTCGCGCACGAAGGACCAGGCGAGGATCGTCACGGGGCCCGTGAGCATCCCCTTCACCGGCCGGTCGGTGAGCGACTGCGCGTACGCGGACCAGGCGACCGTCATCGGGGCGGGGCGGGACACGTCGCCCCAGAGGATCGACGGTCGGGTCGCCCGTGTGCCGTACGACTGCACCCAGCCGTGCTCGGTGACCGCGAACCCGTCGAGCAGCTCCGCGAAGTACTGCACCATGTCGTTGCGCTCGGCTTCGCCGTGCACGAGCACGTCCAGGCCGATCTCCTCCTGCAGGCGGATCACCCGCTCGATCTCGGCGCGCAGGAACCCGTCGTACTCCTCCTGAGCGATATCACCCCTGCCGAACGCGGCTCGCGCTCGGCGGATCTCCGGAGTCTGCGGGAACGAGCCGATGGTCGTCGTCGCGAGCTCCGGGATGTCGAGCGCCTGCTGCGCGGCGCGGCGCTCCCCCTCGTCGGCGCGCTCGCGATCCTCACCCGAAACAGCATCGGCCCGCTCGCGCACCTCGTCCACTCGCACTCCAGAGGCCCCGGCACGAGCCGCGAGGATCGCGTCGACGGCTGCGAGTTCGGCCTCGATCGCTGCGGCGCCATTCGCAAGCCCGCGAGCGAGGATCACGACCTGCTCGATCTTCTGGTCGGCGAAGGCGAGCCATGATGCGAGTTCCGCGTCGAGCCGCGTCTCGTCCCGGACGTCGTGGGGGACGTGCTGCAGACTGTTCGACGTGGCGGCCACAGCCGAGATACCGGCGCGCTGCAAGCGCTCGATGTTCCCGAAAGCGGCACGCAGGTCCGTCTTCCAGATGTTGCGCCCGTCGACGACGCCCGCGAGGAGCTGGGTGCCTGCGAACGCGGCCGTGAGTTCACCCGACGCGAGCTCGGCCTCGGGCAGGCCGCCGCGCACCAGGTCGACCTGCACCGCCTCGACCGGCAGCGCGCCGAGCCGCGCCAGCGCCGCAGAGGCGTCGCCGTACGGCGCGGTCAAAAGGATGCGGGGCCGCTCGGAAGCCGCACCGATCGCCGCGTACGCACGCTCGACGAGAGCGAGCGTCTGCTCGCGGGGCACGGGGAGCGAATCCGACACGAGCGCGGGCTCGTCCAGCTGCACCCACTGCGCGCCCGCTCCCGCCAGCGCGGCGAGCAGTTCGCCGTACACGGCCACGACCTCGTCGAGTCGATCGATGGGTGCGAAGCCCTCGCCGGCATCGTCCGAGGCTTTCGCGAGGAGCAGGTAGGTGACCGGCCCGACGAGCACCGGGCGCGAGTCGATGCCCTGCTCCGCCGCCTCCGCGAGTTGCGCGACCAGCTGCGCGGGATTCGCCGCAAGCGGGGTGCGCTCGTCGATCTCGGGAACGCTGTAGTGGTAGTTCGTGTCGAACCACTTGGTCATCTCGAGCGGCTGGTGGTCGCGATCGCCGCGGGCGAGCGCGAAGTAGGTCACGAGGTCGCTGCCGGAGATATCGGCGAAGCGATGCGGGATCGCGCCGAGCGCGAGCGTGGCGTCGAGCACCTGATCGTAGAAGCTGAAGGTCTCGGGAACGGCTCCGCCCGCGGCGGGCAGACCGAGCTCGACGAGGCGCGCGCGAGTGGATGCGCGAAGGTCGCGGGCGGTCTGCTGCAGGGTGACCTCGTCGATCTGCCCCTTCCAGTAGGACTCGATCGCCCGCTTCAGCTCGCGGCGGCGCCCGAGTCGCGGGTAGCCGAGAATGGTCGCGGTGGGCAGATGCGTCGTTGCGGTCATGGCCGTCCTTTTCGTGGGAACTCAAGGATCGCAGCAGGCGCTGCTCCCCGTGGAACTCCCCCAAGGTATCCAGCCGACGCTCGTTCGCCGAGCGATGTTGCTCACTGTTACCCGGGTACCGAAGCCTGGGTTATAGGACGTATTGTTCGAGTTTCGACGCGGTCTCCGCGGTGACGTACGCACGGACCCGTGTGCCCGCCTCCACGTACTCCGTCTCGAGCACGCGGTTGCGCTCGTGCAGCTCGGCCACGAGCTCGCCGCGGTCGTACGGCACCACGACGGTGATCTCGCGATCCGGCACCGGGAGCGCGGCGTCGATGCGTCGCTTCAGCTCGTCGATGCCCTCGCCGGTGCGCGCCGAGACGAACACGGCGTCGGGCACGAGGCCGTGCAGCACCAGCCGCTGCGAATCGTCCAGCAGGTCGGCCTTGTTGAACGCCACCAGCTCCGTGATGTCCTGCGCCTCGACCTCGGCGATCACGTCGCGCACTGTGCGCAACTGCGCCTCGGGGTCGGGGTGCGAGCCGTCGACGACGTGCAGGATCACCGAGGCGTCGCCCACCTCCTCGAACGTGGAGCGGAACGCCTCGACCAGCTGATGCGGCAGGTTGCGCACGAACCCGACCGTGTCGGCGTAGGTGAAGCGGCGCCCGTCTTCGGTCTCGCCGTGCCTGATCGCCGTATCGAGCGTCGCGAACAGCTGGTTCTGCACGAGCTCCTGCGTGCCCGTGAGCCGGTTGAGCAGGCTCGACTTGCCGGCGTTCGTGTACCCGGCGATCGCCACCGAGGGCACCTCGCCGCGCTTGCGATTCGCGCGCTTCGCCTCGCGCGCTGGAGCGAACCCCGCGATCTGCTTGCGCAGCTTCGACATGCGGATGTGGATCTTGCGGCGGTCGAGCTCCATCTTCGTCTCACCGGGGCCGCGCGAGCCCATACCCGCGCCGGCCGATCCGACCTGACCGCCAGCCTGACGCGACATCGACTCGCCCCAGCCGCGCAGTCGAGGCAGGAGATACTGCAGCTGCGCGAGCTCGACCTGCGCCTTGCCCTCGCGGCTCTTGGCGTGCTGGCTGAAGATGTCGAGGATCACCGCCGTGCGGTCGATCACCTTCACCTTCACGACATCCTCGAGCGCACGGCGCTGGCTCGGTGCGAGCTCGGTGTCGGCGATCACGGTGTCGGCGCCCACTGCCGCGACCAACTCGGCGAGCTCCTGCGCTTTGCCCTTGCCCAGGTAGGTCGCCGGATCGGGATGCGCGCGCCGCTGCAGCAGGCCGTCGAGCACGCGGGCTCCCGCGGTCTCCGCGAGCGCGGAGAGTTCGCGCAGCGAGTTCTCGGCATCCTCGGCGCTGCGCTGGGAGTAGACGCCGATGAGCACGACGTTCTCCAGTCGCAGCTGCCGATACTCGACCTCGGTGACGTCTTCGAGCTCGGTGGAGAGCCCGACGACGCGCTTCAGCGAGGCGCGGTCCTCGCGCTCCATACGGATGGCATCGAGGTCGCCCTCGAGCCGATCATGATCTTCGTCTCCGAGAGCCTGTGCGCCGCTGGTGAGGTCGCGGATGACCGTGGCGGATCCCGTGCCCGCGGCGCGCGCGAGCACCCGGTCGAGTGCGTCTCCAGAAGCCGCGTGCGGGGTTGCCGGTGCCGGATCGAGGGCGTCTTCCATGACAGCGTCCTCGACTGCGATCATTGCATCGTCTGCGTTTCGTTTCTTCATCTGGCCCCAAGTGTACGCGGCCGCCGCCCGGGCGCGTCGGCCGTTCGCCCTGGGCGCAGCCGAGGGGCTGGGATACTGGATCGGTGACTCAGCACTACTTCTCCGAATCGCCCGGCGGCGAGCTCAGGCTCCGCGAGATCGAGGTGGAGCTCGCGGGCGAGCCGCGCACGGTCGTCACGGCCGGCGGCGTCTTCAGCCCAGACCAGCTCGATCGGGGCACCGCGATCCTGCTGCGCGAGCTGCCCAGCGCTCGAGAGCTCGGGGCCGCGGGCGAGGCCCCTCTTCTCGACGTGGGGTGCGGGTGGGGTGCGATCGCGCTCGACGCTGCGCTCGCGCAGCCCGAACGCGAGATCTGGGCGATCGACGTCAACGAGCGATCGCGAGAGCTGACCCGGCAGAACGCGGAGCGGCTCGGGCTCGCTCATCTGCGGGTCGCGGCTCCCGACGATGTTCCCGCCGCGCTGAGATTCGGGGAGATCCGCTCCAACCCGCCGATCAGGGTGGGCAAGGATGCACTGCACGCGATCCTGCACCAGTGGCTTCCCCGTTTGAACGACGATGGCATCGCGCACTTCGTGGTCGCGAAGCACCTGGGAGCCGACTCGCTGCAGCGCTGGATCGCGTCGGAGTTCGCCGAACTCGACGTCGACCGCGCAGGGCGCGACAAGGGCTTCCACATCATCCGCGCCCGCCGCGCGTAGTTCGCCCTCGGGGCCGATTCAGGCCGCGGGGAGCTCGATCTCACCCGAGTAGACGAGCTCGGCGGGTCCGTTGAGCGACACGTGCTCGCCTTCTTCCGTCGGGAACATGCGCACCGCGAGACGCCCGCCGGGCACGTCCACCCGCCAGTGATTCGGCATGCCCTCGCCGCCCCAGTGACGGAAGGCGAGCGCAGCGGCCACAGTACCCGTGCCGCACGACAGCGTTTCGCCGACGCCGCGCTCGTGCACGCGCATTCGGATGCGGGCCACGCCGTCCTTGATGAGCGGATCCTCCGGGACGACGAACTCGACATTCGCGCCGTGCTCGGCGACGGGTTCGAGGGCGGGCTCCCGGTGCAGGTCGAGGCCGTCGAGCTCTGCGGGATCCGCCAGCGCTGCGACGACGTGCGGATTGCCGAGATCGATGCCGAGACCGGGACGAGCGACATCGAGGCCCTGCGCGGCCACCAGGCGGTCCTCGGCGAGGCGCCAGCGTCCGAGATCGACGGTGTACCCGGAGACGCCCGCGAGAACATCCTTGACCCCGGCTCGCGTGCCGATCGGCAGTGTGTCGCGACGCTCCGGCGAGACGAGGCCCTCGGTGATCAGGTAGTGGGCGTACACCCGCACGCCGTTGCCGCACATCTCGGCCGGCGTGCCGTCCGAGTTCCAGTAGTCCATGAACCACTCGGCGTCGGGCTCCTCCGCGAGGCACGCGGCGCCCTCGGGGATGGAGCGCGATCGCACCGCACGGATCACGCCGTCCGCGCCGATGCCGAACCTGCGGTCGCACAGGAAGCGGATCTGCTCGGGGGTCAGCTCGCGCTCGCCATCGGGATCGGAGAAGAGCACGAAGTCGTTGCCCGTGCCGTGGCCCTTGGTGAACGCGAGGGTCGTCATGGCCCCAGTTTACGCGGGCAGTTCGCCGGCGCGCAGCCACTCGGCGTTCGGGTAGCGCTTGAACCAGCTGACCTGCCGGCGAGCGTACCGGCGCGTGAGCAGCTGCGTCTCAGCGATCGCGTCGGCCTGCGTCAGACGCCCATCGAGCTGCGCGAGCGCTTGGGCGTAGCCGATGGCTTGCGAGGCCGTGCGCCCCTCAGCGATCCCGCGCGGAATCAGCGCGCGCACTTCGTCGAGCAGTCCGGAGCTCCACATCTGCTCCACGCGCCGATCCAGCCGTTCGACGAGCTCCGCCCGTTCGACCTGCACCCCCAGGATGCGCGTGCCGCCGGCTGCAGCATCGTGCCACAATCTCGGTTCGGCGGGCAGGGTGACCTGCGCATCTCCCCCGAGCAGCGCGACCTCGAGCGCGCGCACGACGCGACGCGGGTTGCGCGCATCGACTGCTGCGGCAGTCGCCGGGTCTATAGCGCGCAACCGCTCGAGCAGGGCACCCGCACCATCGCGAACGGCCGCCTCCTCGAGCTCCGCGCGCAGCGCCGCATCGCGTGGCGGGAACTGGAAGTCGAAGAGCACGCTCGACACGTACAGACCCGACCCCCCGACGAGGATCGCGTCGGCGCCTCGTGCATGGATCTCGGCGACCGCGGCGCGCGCTTCCGCTTGGTACCACGCGACCGTCGCCTCCTCACCGGGTTCGAGCACGTCGAGAAGGTGATGCGCGATCCCCCTCCGCTCCGACTGCGACACCTTCGCCGTACCGATGTCCATTCCCCGATACACCTGCATCGCGTCGGCGTTCACAATCTCCGCGGCGCGACCGTTCTCGGCGAGCCGCTCGGCGAGGGTGAGCGAGAGCTCCGACTTCCCCGTCCCGGTGGCACCGACGACAGCCCAGAGCGCGGGGGACGTGCGGCGTGCTCGATCCGCGTCGAGCCTGCCACCCGTGATCATCGGGTGCGGATGGTCGGCAGTCCGAGATTGACGACGCGAGGGCCCGCCTCATCCGCGTTCGCCGGTGCCGGCACGCCGCAGCTCTCAGCCTGACGCCGGTCCCATGCATCTCCCGCGCGCGTGCGGCGCACTGCGAACCGACGAGAGCTCTCGAGCGGGTCGACCGCGGAGTCTGCGATGAGGAAGTGCGGGGCGGCGGCGGTGACCACTGCGGTCACCACATCTCCGGGGCGGGGTTCGTCGCTTCCCTCCGGTACCGCGAAGTGCACGAGCCGGTTGTCTTCGCTGCGGCCCGAGAAGCGACGCGTGGCCGCGTCCTTCTTCCCCTCGCCGGCGGAGACCAGCACGTCGACCGTGCGGCCGATCTGCGCCTGGTTCTCCTCCAGGGAGATGCGCTCCTGCAGGGCTTGGAGCCGCTCGTAGCGTTCCTGAACCACCGCCTTCGGCAGCTGGCCGTCCATGTCCGCGGCGGGAGTGCCCGGTCGGATCGAGTACTGGAACGTGAAGGCGCTCGCGAACCGCGAGGCTTCGACCACGCGCAGCGTGTCCTCGAAGTCGGCGTCGGTCTCGCCCGGGAACCCGACGATGATGTCGGTCGTGATCGCCGCGTGCGGGATGCGCTCGCGCACGGCGTCGAGGATTCCGAGGAACTTCTTCGAACGGTATGAGCGCCGCATCGCCTTGAGCACCGTGTCGGAGCCGGATTGCAACGGCATGTGCAGCACGGGCATCACGTTCGGCGTCTCGGCCATCGCCGCGATGACGTCTTCGGTGAACGCCGCCGGGTGCGGGCTGGTGAATCGGACGCGTTCGAGGCCGCCGATGTCGCCCATGGCGCGGAGCAGTTTGCCGAACGCCTGACGGTCGCCGAACTCGACGCCGTAGGTGTTGACGTTCTGACCGAGGAGTGTCACCTCGATGGCGCCGTCGTCGACGAGGGCCTGCACCTCGGCGAGGATGTCGCCCGGGCGGCGGTCCTTCTCCTTGCCCCGCAACGCCGGGACGATGCAGAACGTGCAGGTGTTGTTGCATCCCACAGAAATGGAGACCCAGCCGCTGGATGCCGAGTCGCGCTTCGTGGGCAACGTCGACGGGAACACCTCGAGTGACTCGAGGATCTCGACCTGGGCCTCGGCGTTGTGCCGCGCTCGTTCGAGCAGTGCGGGGAGCGACCCCATGTTGTGGGTTCCGAAGACGACGTCGACCCAAGGCGCCTTCTCGACGATGGCGCCCTGGTCCTTCTGCGCGAGACAGCCGCCGACTGCGATCTGCATCCCCTCGCGTTCCCGCTTCACGCCGGCGAGGTGGCCCAGATTGCCGTACAGCTTGTTCGCCGCATTCTCGCGCACCGCACACGTGTTGATCACGATGACGTCGGCCGACTCCGCGATTTCCGCGGGTACGTATCCCGCGGCTTCCAGCGAACCCGAAAGCCGCTCGGAGTCGTGCACGTTCATCTGGCACCCGAGCGTGCGCACGGAGTAGCTGCGGGGGGTGCCGTCGCGACGCACTGCCGCGGGCGACAGCTGGATCTCAGTGGGTTGGACAGCGGTGAGACTCATGGTCCCCAGTCTACCGGCGACGGCAGGCGCGACGACCGGGCCGCGGCCGGGGGCACCGCTACTCGAAGCGGACGCCCGAACCGCCGCGGCCTCCCCGCGAGCCTCGGCCCGACCCGTCGAGCGCGTCCCGCGCCGCCCGCATCGCGGGCTCGCCGGACCAGCCCCGCCGGGCGAGGAAGCCGAGCAACCGGCGCTCGGCGACCTGACGCTCGAGCCCGCCGAGCTTCGCCGCGCGATCGCGCGCGGTCTGCCGCAGCAGCTCGAACTCCTCATCGGAGTCGAGCTCGCCGATCGCGGTCTCGATGACATCGCCCGGAAGCTTGCGGGCCTGCAGCTTCACACGGATCTGCGATCGGCTCGCTCGCTTCGTATGGCGCAACTTCTCCGTGAGCGTGCGTGCGAGCCCGAGATCGTCGAGGTAGAGGCTGCGTGTGAACTCGTCGATCACCGTCTCGATCTCGTCGATCCCGTGGTCGAGGCGGGCGAGCTCCTCGCGGAGCTCGCCGCTCGACCGGGCGCGGCGCCCCAGAATGCGCACTCCGTCGTCATGGGCGGTGCGCTCGGGCCCAGCAGGCTCGTGGGCCGACGCCTCGCTCTCGGGGTCGAGCTCAGTCGCGAGCTCAGTCGCGAGCTCCAGCTCCTCCTCGACACTGTCGTGGCGGTCGTCACGGACCTCCGCCGACGCGGGCGAAAGCCCGCGTGAGAAATCGCCCTGCACCACCGGTCGCGCTCCCGCATCGATGATCGAAGCGACTCCCGAGTCGACGAGCTTGGCCAGCTCTTCGCGCGTCGCTCGACGCGGACTCTGCTCGTTCTGCACGCTTCCGGTGGCGCGCGGCTCGAACTCCGCGTCGGCATCCGCACCGGCACCGGCCTCAGCACCGGCACCGGCCTCCGCACCGGCACCGGCCTGAGCACCGGCCAATGCACCCGCAGGGTGCGCCGCACTCTCGTCACCCGTCGCCGAACCCCGACGATTCAACTGCGAGCGCAGCTCGATGACCTCGGCCAGGTCGCCCCGGTCCTCCGACCGCGATCCTTCGTCGGGTGGAGGGAGAAACCGGACGGCCATCTCAGGCGCTCGCGCGCTTCTCGGGAGCGGGGGGCGCCGTCTTTGCGGGAGCGGCCTTCGTCACCGGCGCATTCTTACCGCCCGGTGCAGCCTCGCTCGCCTCGTCGGCCCCTGCTTCCTTACGTCCGTTGACACCCAGCTTCGTGAGGATCTTCTCCTCGATCTCAAGCGCGACGTCGGGGTGATTGATCAAGAACCGGCGCGCGTTCTCCATACCCTGACCCAACTGATCTCCGTCGTAGGTGAACCAGGCTCCGCTCTTCTTGATCAGCCCCTGCTCCACGCCGTAGTCGATGAGCGATCCCTCGCGGGAGATGCCGATGCCGTAGAGGATGTCGAACTCCGCCTGCTTGAAGGGCGGCGCCATCTTGTTCTTGACCACCTTCACCCGAGTGCGGTTGCCCACCGCGTCAGCGCCGTCCTTCAGCGTCTGAATGCGACGAATATCGAGACGCACCGATGCGTAGAACTTCAGCGCCTTACCGCCGGCGGTCGTCTCCGGGCTTCCGAAGAAGACGCCGATCTTCTCACGCAACTGGTTGATGAAGATGGCCGTGGTCTTCGTGGAGTTCAGGCTGCCGGTGATCTTTCGCAGCGCCTGCGACATGAGTCGCGCCTGCAGACCGACATGGCTGTCGCCCATCTCGCCCTCGATCTCGGCCTTGGGCACGAGCGCTGCGACCGAGTCGATGACGACGAGGTCGACGGAGCCGGAGCGGATCAGCATGTCCGCGATCTCCAGCGCCTGCTCGCCCGTGTCGGGCTGAGCGACGAGCAGCGCGTCGATGTCGACGCCCAGTTTCTGGGCGTACTCGGGGTCGAGGGCGTGCTCGGCGTCGATGAACGCTGCGATGCCGCCTGCGCGCTGTGCGTTCGCAATCGCATGCAGGGTGAGCGTCGTCTTACCCGATGACTCCGGGCCGTAGATCTCGATGATGCGCCCGCGCGGGAGGCCTCCGATACCCAGCGCCACGTCCAGCGCGACAGAACCGGTCGGAATCACCTCGACGGGGGCGCGATCCTGACTCCCCATGCGCATGACCGCGCCTTTGCCGAAGTTTCGGTCGATCTGCGCGAGGGCCGCCTCGAGTGCCTTTTCGCGGTCTTTCGGTGCTGCCATGGTGTGCTCCTCTTCACGTGCGCGGCGTGCCGCTGGGTGTGCTGCCTGCATACTGTCTCGACCCCGGGCGGGGCAGACAAGGCATCGGTGGTCGTGCGCTTCTCACCCTAGAATCAGCCTCCGACATTCACGGCCGATCGTGCTGATCTGTGACTGGAAAGCGCTCTGCGCCACCTGTAGACGAAGATAACACCACTCGAACACAGTTTCGAATACCGAAGCGGCGTGTTGGTCGCCCGCCTCCCTCATCTCGACGACGGATCAGCCTCTCAGTCGCGGGGATCCGGCAGGCCTCGACCGTGGCGTCGCGGCACCGGCACCCCGAGATCGACGCAGAGCGCGTCCCACACCCGACGGGGCGAGACCCCTCTCTCGATGGCTTCGTTCGCGGTGCCATTCAGCGCAGCGAGCCAGTGATCGCGCAGCAGCACGGGCGCGTAATCCTCGCCGAACTCGGAGATGCACGCCCGCCGGAATTCACTCAACCGCATCTGTCACACTCACTTCGCATCATTCGCCGGAGAACGGCGAAGCGCCCGTGCCTGAATCGGACGGGCGCTTCGGCGCCGCTCATACGGCGCACATCGCAAGGCTCTTACGAGACCAGTTCGGGGGTGAACCCCGACACCAGCTCCGCGGGAACGGTGTCGGGCACCCGGTGGGCCATCGGGAGCGACAGGCCCTCCACCACGGAGAGTCGCTCACTCACCTCGCCCATGATCACGGAGAGCGGGGTATCCAGCGCATCGGCGACCGCCGCGAGGATCTCGCTCGACGCCTCCTTCTGCCCGCGCTCGACCTCGCTCAGGTATCCGAGCGCAACGCTCGCCTCGCCGGCCACCTGCCGCAGCGTACGACCCTTCTGCAGCCGGAAGTCACGCAGCACATCGCCGATCTCTTGACGCATGAGCACCATGTGAACCCTCCTTCACGTGCACAACCCGAGTCGTGCCTCCACCATACCCGCTCCACGACAGGCTGTCGCTGCGGGAACGCCGACCGTTGTCGAGTCGTCGTACTGGGAACAACTCAGAGCATAACCGTTCTATTCCTGAAATCTCACTGAAGTTGAGTCACAGCGACTCAGGTTCAGGAGAATTCCAGGATCGCGCGCCGGAATCGTTCACAGCACCTTCGAGAGGAACTCCTGCGTGCGCGGCTGCTGCGGAGCCTCGAAGACCTGCTCCGGCGCCCCCTGCTCGACCACCACTCCCTCGTCCATGAAGACGACGCGATCGCACACCTCGCGCGCGAAGCCCATCTCGTGCGTGACGAGCACCATCGTCATTCCCGATGCGGCGAGGTCGCGGATGACCTGAAGCACCTCTCCCACCATTTCGGGATCGAGTGCCGAGGTCGCCTCGTCGAACAGCATGATCTTCGGCTCCATGGCGAGCGCACGCGCGATCGCCACGCGCTGCTTCTGCCCCCCGGAGAGCGACGCGGGTCGCGCATCGGCCTTCTCCGAGAGACCGACCCGCTCCAGCAGCGCGAGAGCCGAGGTTCGGGCTTCGCTCTTCGACTTCTTCTTCAGATCGACGGGCGCGAGCATGATGTTCTCGAGCACGGTCATGTTCGGGAACAGATTGAAGTGCTGGAACACCATGCCGATGTTCTGCCGCACGACATTGATGTCCGCCTGCGTCGAGGTGAGTTCCATGCCGCCGACGACCACCGACCCTCCGGTCGGCTCCTCGAGGCGGTTCAAGCAGCGGAGCAGCGTCGATTTGCCCGATCCGGATGGCCCGATGACGGAGACGACTTCCCCCTCGCCCACCACGAGATCGATGCCGGTGAGCACCTCGTTGCTGCCGAACGATTTCCGCAGACCCACGACCTCGATCGCGGGAGTGCCCGTGCGCATTGCCGTGTTCTCGGTCACTTGTTCACCTTCTTATCAACGATGTTCGCGAGCCAGGTCAGCAGCGTGATGACGACGAAGTACATCACGCCGACGATGATCAGCATCTCCGTCGTGCGGAAGTTCGCGGCGTAGATCTGCTGCGCTTGGTAGAGGAGTTCGGCGAAGCCGATGGTCAGGAGCAGCGAGGAGTCTTTCAGCGTGATCACGAGCTGATTGATGATGGAGGGCATCGAGATCTTCGCGGCCTGGGGCACCACGACGCGCTGCATCGAACGCCCCCAGCCGAGACCGAGCGAGCGTGCGGCCTCCATCTGCCCCGGATCGACCGCCTGCAGTCCTCCTCGGACGATCTCGGTGAGGTACGCGCCCGCGTTCAGGGCGAGCGTCGCGACGCCCGCGAGGAACACATTGCCGGGAGCTCCCGTGAGCTGCGGGAGCCCGAAGTAGAACAGGAACGCCCAGACCAGGATCGGAGTGCCGCGGAATATCGACACGTACACCGTCGCGATCCCGCGCACGATGCGCGAGGACGAGATCTTCATGAAGCCGAAGACGAGGCCGAGCGCCAGCGCGATCACGAACGAGACGACGGTGATCGAGACGGTGTTCCACAGCCCCTTCGAGAGCGCGGGCCAGCTCTGGCCCACGAGCTCGAAGATGTTGCCCCCACCGCTCGAGGCCTCTGAGTCTCCGAGATAGGTGTCGAGGATCTCATCGTAGGTGCCGTCGGCCTGCAGCTTCGCGAGACCGTCGTTGAAGGCGGCGAGCAGCTCGGAGTTCTGCCCCTTCGCCACCGCGAATCCATACTCCCCGCCGGGAATCTTCTCGGTCACGACCTTTAGGCCGTTCCCCTGCTCGATGCCGTAGGCGAGCACCGGGTAATCGTCGAACACCGCGACCGCCGACTGGTTCTTCACGGATTCGTACATCGTCGCCGACTGGTCGAGCGCCTTGACCGTGAAGTCGTACTCCTCGGCAAGCTTCTCCGCCTCCGCGAGCCCTTCCGAGCCCGACTTCGCGACGACGGTCTCACCCGCGAGGTCCTCATAACTCTCGATGGAGTCGTCGTTCGCCGCGACCGCCATCTGCACGCCGGACTCGAAGTACGGCTCGGAGAAGTCGAAGATCTCCTTGCGCTCGTCGGTGATCGACATGCCCGCGATGACGCCGTCCGCCTGCCCCGATTGCACGGCGGAGAGCGCTGCCTGGAATCCGAGCGACCGGATGTCTACGCTGAACCCCTCCCGCTCCGCGATCGTATTCATCAGGTCCATGTCGATGCCGACCAGGTCGCCCGTGGAAGGATCGCGGAACTCGAACGGGGCGAACGTCGTGTCCGTCGCGATGACGTACGTCTCCCCTTCGGCCTGCGACGGCACGACCGCTGTCGCCGCTCCGGTCCCCAGCAGCAGCATCGGCGCGAACCCTGCCGCGAGACCAGCGCGCACGCGGGTCCAACGTCTGTTCTTCTGCACTCTCAATCCCCTTTTCGGAGTAGGATCGCCGCGATCTGCGATGATCGATTCGCCCCCCAGCGTACCGAGATCAGGGTGTCGTCGATGCACACTCGTCTTCGAGGCATGTCCGCAACAGCTCGATGGCGGCGTCGACGGCCGCGGCGCGAATGCTCGAACGGTCGCCCGGCAGGGAGAGCAGCTGCTGGCGCTCAAGACCTGCACAGCTCACCGCGATCCACACTGTTCCAGCGGGCTGACCGGTCTGCGGGTCGGGATCGGGCCCGGCCACGCCCGTCGTGGCGATTCCGATCGCCGTCGGCGCCGTGACATCGCCGTTCGGCACGGCGCAGGCCGTGCGCACGCCATCCGCCATCTGACGAGCGACTTCTCCGTCGACCGGACCTCGCTCGCGGAGCAGCTCGGCGTCCACACCCAGGAGCGAGTGCTTGAGCGCCGTGTGGTAGGCGACGACTCCCCCGGTGAGCGTCTTCGAAGCGCCGGGTATCGAGACGAGTGCGTCGGCGAGCAGCCCGCCGGTGAGGGATTCCGCCACCGCGATCGTGAATCCTCGCGAGGAAGCCGTCGCGATGACGCGTTCGGCGAGGTCTCGTCGATCCGGCGAGTTCACTGCGTCGTCCTCTTGGCACGCAGATACCCCACCACGTAGTCGAGTCCGCTGTACATCGTGAGTACGAACGCGATCGCCATCGTGACGATGTTCACCCACTCGATGACCGGCGCAGCGGGCCCCACGACGCTCGCGAGCGGGAGCAGCGCGAGTGTGATGGCCACCGACTGAGCCACGGTCTTCAGTTTGCCCGCCCACGCGGCGGCGAGGACCACGTCGTGGGCGACGAGCAGCCGATGCACCGTGATGCCCACTTCCCGAACCAGTATGAGCACGGTGACCCACCAGGGCAGCTCGGCCAGAATCGAAAGTCCCACCAGTGCCGCGCCGGTCAGGAACTTGTCGGCGATGGGGTCGAGCAGCTTGCCGAGATCGGTGATGAGCCCACGGGAGCGCGCGATGTGCCCGTCCCAGGCGTCGGTCGCGATCGCGAGCACGAAGAAGGCGGCGGACGCCCAGCGCCACGGCCCGTCGACTCCCCCATCGGCGAGAAGCATCCACAGGAAGAACGGGGTGGCGACGATGCGAGCGCCCGTGATGATGTTGGGGGCATTCCAATTGCTGGGTGCCACGGGGGCGGAGGCGTTGCCGGTCATGTCAGCAGCCTACTTGAGGGCCTGCATCGAGGTTCTAGTAGGGGTAGATCTCGACGTCGAGCCCATCGACCGTCGGCATCACCTCGACGTCCGCCGCCGATGCCCGAACCTCGACTTCTTCCGTCAGCGCGCGCCCATCCGCGTCGCGCCCCGAGTAGGTCGCTGCGAACGAGCCGCGCTCCTCGATCTGCATCCACATCGACGCCGCGTCGCTGCCGCTCACCATCGGTGGATCGGTCATCTCGATCGTGACCGTGACCGGTGCGATGCTGTCGAACTCCGCGCTCGGCTCGGGAGCATCGATGCCGCAGGATTGCAGCTCCCACACCTCTGCGAGGTCGGCGCACTCCTCATACGCCGATGCAACCGCGCGCTGCACTTCCTCCGCGTAACCGGTTCCCGGGACGAGCCAGTCGGAGGTGTAGAGCGCATCACCATCCGACGTGACTGTGAAGCGGGCCTCGTCCGCCGCCTCGAAGAAGGGGTTGTGCGAGACGAGGGAGTATTCGCTCGAGTACAGCGTGATGGACTGCGCATCCTCGGGAAGCGGGGCGTCCGCCCCCTGCAGTCCGAGCGCGCCGCCTCCGGTCGTGTCGAGCGGGACGTCGTGCCGGAGGCCCGCCGTCACGCGCCAGGCGTCGTCTTCCGTGCGCCGAAGCTCGATGCGTTCCGTGTACGGGTAGCCGTCGAGCGCATACGAGACGTCCCCCGACGCTCGGCCGGCGTCGAAGTCGACGCGGAAGCGCCCGAGCTCGGCGTCGACGATGTGCGACGCCTCGGCGAACGCGTCGGCATCGGGTACCGACTCCGTGCCCGGCGAGGTGCGACCGTCGAACAGACGTTCGGCTGCCTCCGCATCACCCGCGGCGACGGCGCCGATGTACTCCTCGGCAACGGCGCGAACATCCGCGCGATTGTTCGACTGGGCGTCGATGGCGACCACGGCGCCTGCGGCGCCGAGCACCACCACCGCGAGGGCCCCGGTCATGCCCCAGACCCACTTCTGGCGCTCCGGTCGCCCGGCCTCACGCTGGTCACTCGCCGGCTCGGCCGTGCTCGGTTCGGGATGCGACACCGTCATCTCCTCTGTCTGGCTGTTGCGTCTTCGAGTACTGCGCTGCCGCACGGCGGCACGAGGTCAGTCGCGACCGGTGAGCTGCCACGCGTCTTCATCATCATCGCCCTCGACCTCTTCGAGGTTCGCGTGATGCCGCGCAATCGGATCGTCGTATCGGGGATCGCCGTGACCGGCCGAGGCTTCGAGCGGATCGATGACGTCCGTCACCGCGTCTCCGCTCTCGCTCTCCGCTGGAGCCGAACCTGCGACGGCGGGTGGCGCAGCCGCTGCGGCCGCGGCGGCTCCGCTCGAAGTCTGCGACCGCGACGCTTCGATCGCGGGCGACGACGACGCCGGCGCGCCTGAGATGCGTGCGAGCACCTCCGGAAGCTGCTCCGGGCTCACCAGCACGTCGCGGGCCTTCGACCCCTCAGAAGGACCGACGATGTCGCGCGACTCCATCAAGTCCATCAAGCGGCCCGCTTTGGCGAATCCGACGCGCAGCTTGCGCTGTAGCATCGAAGTCGACCCGAACTGCGACGAGACGACCAGCTCGATCGCGGCGACGAGCACTTCGAGATCGTCGCCGATGTCTTCGTCGATCTCCTTCTTCTCGACCGCCTGCGCGACGTCGGCGCGGTACTCGGGCTGCGCCTGAGCCTTCACATGGGCGACGACCTGAGCGATCTCGGATTCCCCGACCCACGCGCCCTGCACGCGCACGGGCGACGACTCGCCGTTCAGGAGCAGCAGCCCGTCGCCCTGCCCGATGAGCCGCTCGGCGCCCACCTCGTCGAGGATGACGCGCGAGTCCGTGCCCGAGGCGACGGCGAACGCGTATCGACTCGGAACATTCGACTTGATGACGCCGGTGACGACATTGACCGAGGGGCGCTGCGTCGCGAGCACCAGGTGGATGCCCGCAGCGCGCGCCAACTGCGTGATGCGCTGAATCGAATCCTCGACGTCACGCGGGGCGACGAGCATGAGATCGGCGAGCTCGTCGACCACGACGAGCAGGTACGGGTACGGCTTGAGCACGCGCTGACTGCCTTCGGGAAGCACGATGCCACCGGATCGCACAGCCTCGTTGAAGTCGTCGATATGGCGGAAGCCGAAACTCGCCAGGTCGTCGTAGCGCATGTCCATCTCTTTCACAACCCACTGCAGCGCCTCCGCTGCCTTCTTCGGGTTCGTGATGATGGGCGTGATGAGGTGGGGCACACCCTGGTAGACCGTGAGCTCGACGCGCTTCGGGTCGACGAGCACCATGCGGACATCGGAGGGCGTCGCCCGCATCAGAATGCTGGTGATCATCGAATTGATGAAGCTCGATTTACCCGAGCCGGTCGCACCTGCGACGAGGAGATGGGGCATCTTCGCGAGGTTCGCGACGACGAAGCCGCCCTTGACGTCTTTACCGACGCCGATGGTCATCGGATGCACGCTGCGCTGCGCCTTGCTCGAGCGCAGCACATCGCCGAGCGCGACATTCTCGCGGTCCTGGTTGGGAATCTCGATGCCGATCGCGCTGCGCCCGGGAATCGGCGACAGGATGCGCACCTCGTTCGAGGCGACGGCGTACGAGAGGTTCTTCGACAGCGCCGTGACCTTCTCGACCTTCACACCTGGGCCGAGCTCGACCTCGTACTGCGTGACGGTCGGGCCTCGCGAGAATCCGGACACCCGGGCATCGACCTTGAACTCCTCGAAGACTCGAGCGATCGCAGCCGTGATCAGATCGTTCGCCTCGGTGTGCGTCTTCGGGGCGTCGCCCGCGGACAGGGCGTGCTGATCGGGAAGCTGGTACGCCGCCTGGCCTGCAGGGCTGTGCGGAGGTGCGACGACGAACGGTTCGGCCGATGCGGAAGAGGAAACGGCCGGCTCCTCGGCCGCGGTCTGCGGAGCGGGAGCCGCGAAGTCATCCCAGGAGTCGTCGCCGAGGCCGGATGCAGGAGTGGTGGCGGCGGCCTGCACGGCGGCCTCGGCCTGATCGAGTTCGTCGAACAGATCGGAGGGGAACACCCCGGTCGTCGGTTCGGGAGCGAGCGCCGACTCGAAGGCCCCGCCGCGCTCCGGTTCGGGGGCTGTCCCGGCCCCCGAACCGGAGTTGAGGGCGGAGTCGAGCGCCGAGTGATCCGCGGCGTACTCCGGATCCTCCTCGCGTCCGGAGGCGTTCCGACGCCACCACGGTACTGCGTCCCCTTCGCCCTCCTGCGCCTCGAGGTCGAACAGCGCCTGCTGCTCGGCGCGCTCTTGCTTGCGCGTGCGCTTCGGCGTCGGCGTCGGCTCCGCATCGGCTTCGGAGTCGGTGCTGACACCGAAGAGAAACGCATAGGCCTCTCGCACGCGTCTCGCAATACGCGACGGAGGCGTCTTCAGCACGATCAGCAGTGACATCAGGATCAGGAGCGAGAGCAGCGGAACCGCGACCCAGATCGTCAGGTACCCGAGTGCGCCGCCGACGAGCCACCCGAAGACACCGCCAGCTGCACTGAGCCGCTCCGGATTCTCCCAGGGATTGGGCATGCCCCCGTACAGATGGCAGAGCCCGGCGGCGGAGAGCACTGCGAGCGTCAGCCCCGTGGCGATGCGCCGGTTGTCGTGGACGCTCGAGGGATGATTGAACAGCCAGAGCGCGAACCCGGCCATGATGATCGGCAGGCCGAACGCCACGCGGCCGAACAGTCCGCCGAACGACCAGGCGTCGAGGGTGACGGCGAACGTCTGCCCGATGAAGAACCACTCGATCACCGCGCCGACGATCGCGAGCAGCACGAGCAGGAGCGGCACCCCGTCCCGACGGTCCTCCGGCGCGAGCGGTTCGACGCGGAACGCACGAGCAGCAGCTCCGACGGCGTGGGCCAGGCCGTTCCATGCGCGTACGACGACGCCATCCGTTGCTTCGGGCTCGGCGAGCACCTTCGTTTTCGCGGTCGCTCGGGTCTCCGCGGAACGGGAACCCCGACTCGCGGCCTTACCCGTGTGCTGGCGCGACGAAGCTTTACTGGCCATGGTACGAGGGTACGTTCGACCGCCGACATTGGCGAGTTGACGCTCCGCTCGGGAGCGAATCACTAGCACGACCACCCCGAAATGGCGGTCAGGCGTTACCTCTCCGCCGGCGTGTCACCGGCGGGTGAGTGCGCGCACCGCGCGTTTGGCGAGCGGAAGACCCTTCGTCCACAGCGCGTACCCCCGGCCCGGGCGATCCCAGCTCCCGACGAGCAGATTCTCATGGGAGGCGAAGCCCGTCTTGAACGTGGTCACGCCGTCGTTGATGAGGCCGCCGAAATCGTAGCGCTCGATCCCGATCGACTTCATGTGCCTGATGACGTGCCACTTGAGCGCGTAGTTGGCGCGCAAGCGCTGCCCGGTCTCGTCCATTCCGCCGTAGAGCTCGAACGCGGTGCGGCTCGACTTCGCCATGAACAGGAAGGCGACCGGGCGCCCGTCGACATACGCCGCCCACACGGGCGAGTCCTCGCCGAGCATGGTGAAGACATCGTGGTAGTACGAATCCTCGTGCAGGCCGAAATCGGCGCGCTCGCTCGTCTCGCGATAGACCTCGAGGCATGCGTCGAGTTCCGCGAGCGACTCGACGGGGCGGATCTGCAGCGCCTCCTCCCTTCCCGACTTCCGGATGTACTGCCGGTGCTTCTTCGCCATATCGGCCAGCAGTTCGTCCTCCGACCTCCGCAGGTCGAGAATCAACGTGCGCGCCGGGAGCACGGGTGTCTCGGCCGCACGCCAGCGAGGAGTGAGCGCGAACTCGCCCGCGTCCTCGTCGGGTTCGATGGAGAGCGCGACGGCCCGACGCGAGCCGTGCACGTAGTCGGCCACCGCATCCGCGATCGCCGCCGGGGCGGGCTCGGAGGACGGCCGCTCCGGCGCCGTCGAGTCGCGAGCGAGCACCGGGCCGCGGGGCGCGTAGACGAAATCGCCGAGCGGCCCCGGCAGGGTGCGCGTGAGGAGCTGACATGCCCCCACGACTGGAGCGTCGGCATCGGATCCGGCGCGCACGAGCACGCGCTCCGCCTTCCAGCGATGCGCGGATTTCACGTCGCCCCAGCCCCACAACTGCAGCGGATGCCCGCCGAGCTGTGCGACGGTGGCATCCCACTCTGCACGGTCGGTGCAGGGGGTCACGGTGAGGGAGGTCACGAACGACTCCTTCCAAGAGTTCGAGAGACGGTGCCGACGATGTCCGAGACCTCTGAGGATCTGAGGAGCCTGAGCACGAGGAGGTACACCACGCCCACGAGCACCGCCTCGCCCGCCGCGAATGGGAGCGCCTGCCAGACGCCGAAGTCGGGGGCGAGGAGTCGCCCGAAGTGCGTGGCGAGCATACCGACCGCGATCGCAGGCACCGCCGCGATGAGGTACTTGGTGAGGCTCTGAGCAATCCGGCGCCCGTCGATGGACCCGATCTTCCGACGCAGCAGCCAGGTCGCGATGACGGCTTCGACGACGGTCGCGAACGACCAGACCGCCGCGAACGAGACTCCGATGTGACGCGGGGCGACGAGCACGGGAAGCAGCAGCGAGAGCGCGATGACGAGCGCCATCTGGATCGTCGTGAACACGAAAGGCGTCCGCGTGTCGGAGAGCGCGTAGAACGCGCGCTGCACCACGAACAGGAAGCTGTAGGCCGCGAGGCTCGCCGCATAGGCGACGAGCGCCTCGGCGAACATGTCGACCTGCTCGGGCAGCGCACCGAAGTTGATGATGCGACCGATGAACGGTGCGGCGGTCACGAGGAGCACGGCTGCATAGACCATGACCAGGGCGATCTGCCGCAGCGACGCGGAGAGGTCGCTCCTGAACTCGGTCATGCGGCCCGACTGGCCCCACTCCGCGAGTCGGGTGAAGTACGCCGTCGCGAGCGAGACGGCGATCACGGAGTGCGGCATCATGAAGATGAGCCAGACGTTCTGCATGGCGCTCGTCGACGGGCCCTCGCCCGAGCCGATCGCGACGATGCGATTCGTCACGATCCCGCCGACCTGCATGACGACGACCATCGCGAGCGTCCACGTCGCCAGTCGCGCGGTGTGCCCGAGCCCGACCCCCCGCCACGCGAAATCGGGGCGGAAGCGGATGCCGGCGTTGCGCCACGAGACGAAGAGGATCAGAGCCTGTGCGACGATGCCGAGCGTCGCACTGCCGCCGAGCACCGCGATCATGTCGGGGCTCCACCCGGTCACCGCCAGGCGGCCCTCGGGGTCGGCGCCGAACATCGCGATGAAGACGAGGATTCCCGCGATCGCGATCAGGTTGTTGAGCACCGGCGCCCAGGTGAACGGACCGAACCGGCTTCGCGCGTTCAGCACCTCCCCCATCACGGTGTAGATGCCGTAGAAGACGACCTGCGGCATGCACCAGTAGGCGAACGCGGTGGCGAGCGCGAGCTGATCCTCCCCCCACCCCTCGACCGTCAGCCGCACGATCCACGGAGCCGCCGCCATCGCCAGGCCGGTGATCAGCACGAGCGCCGTGGTGACGAGGGTCAGGATCTTGTTGATGTACCCGGCGCCGCCGTCGCTGTTCTGCGCCGCCCTGACGATCTGCGGGACGAGCACGGCGTTCAGCACGCCGCCGATCAGGATCATGTAGACCGTGTTCGGCAGCAGATTTCCGTTTGCGAAGGCGTCCGCCGAGCGCGCCCCGACCGACCCGATCGCGTAGGCGAGCAGCATCGCCTTCGCGAGACCGAGTACGCGCGAGACGATGGTGCCCGAAGCCATCACGGCGCTCGCGCGGATGAGTCCGGCAGCCATCAGTAGTAGGGATCCTTCCGCACGGCGAGCGACACGCGACGCGCGATCCGGTCGCCGATCGCATTCCAGACGCGATACGCGAGCGGCTTCAGCGGAAGATCGAACGCCCCGGCGTAGTCGGTGATCTGCGGTGCGAACGATCGTTTGAACTGCCCGACGCCGAACAGCGGGTGCTCGCGGTCGTCTGCGCGGTCGGAGGGAGGGGCGCCGCACAGATCGTGCACCGTGGCTCCCCGTTCGTTCGCCCAGCGGATGACCTCCCACTGGAGGGCGTGCGATGCCCCGTATGCGGTCTTCGCCCGCACGGAGGCCCCATCCTTGTACGTCGTCTTATCGCCGAGCGCCATCGCGTACGCTCCGGCGACGAGCGCGCCGTCGCGGTGCGCGAGGAACATCTGGCCGACGCCGCCGCGCGAGAAGCGCTCCCAGAACTCGCGATAGTACTGCTCGGATCGCAGCACGAAGCGGCCCTCCGCGGTCTCCCGCAGCAGCTGGAAGAGCGCGGCCGAGTGCTCGGCCGTCGGTTCGACACGCGAGACGACGATGCCGTCGCGAGCCGCTCGGTTCACGGCGTTGCGCGCCTTCTTGCCGAGTCGCGCAAAGACCTCGTCCTCCGTTCCCGAGACGTCGACGAGAATGGTCGACGGATTCGGGATGATGCGCACCGCCTCGCGGTACCCGGCTGCGCGAATGTCGCGGATCGCGTCACGACCGATGCGCGGCTCGATCTTCAGCAGGAACGCGCCTGCCGATTTCGCGAGCTTCGCGACGGCCTCGGACGCCTCGAGCACCTCGGCTGCGCTCGCGCCCGCCGGGCCGGCCGGGGTGTGCCACCACCATCCGAGCAGCGGTACGCGCTTCGCGAGCACGCCGACCGCTATCGGCGCGCGAGCACCGCGATCCACGATCACCCGGAGGTCGCGGTATCCGTTCTGGTCGCGCTTGACGTCGAGGTACGCCTCGCCCGCCCACACTTCGCCCCCATCCGGGTTGGCGACGACGAGCGCATCCCACTCCGCGCGCTCCGCGTCCGAGGCGAACCGGGCGACGGACGAGGCCGAACCGGTCGTCACGAGTTACACCACGACCACGACGGGAACGATCATCGACTTGCGGCGCAGCTTCGTGCCGACCCACCGGCCGACGGTGCGGCGCGTGATCTGCTGCAGCGCATGCGGATCGGTCACGCCGTCCTTCATCGCTTGTTCGAGGGCGTCTGCGATCTGCGGCTTGATCTTGTCGAACACCCGGTCGTCCTCGGCCACGCCCTTCGCGTGCACCTCGGGGCCCGAGACGATCTGGCCGAGGCTCGTCTCGACGACCGTGATGACGGAGATGAACCCCTCCTCGGCGAGGGTGCGACGGTCGCGCAGATCCTCGTCGGTCACGCGGCCGACGCTCTTGCCGTCGACGTAGATGAAATCGATCTCGAGCTGCCCCACCTTGCGCGCCACGCCGTCGACCAGGTCGACGACCGTGCCGTTCTCCCCGATGATCGTGCGGTTCTGCGGCACGCCGGTCTGAATGGCCACGCCTGCGTTCGCGATGAGGTGGCGGTATTCGCCGTGGATCGGCATCACGTTCTTCGGGCGCACGATGTTGTAGCAGTACATCAGCTCGCCTGCCGAGGCGTGGCCCGAGACGTGCACCTTGGCATTGCCCTTGTGCACGACGTTCGCGCCGAGCTTCATGAGCCCGTTGATGATGCGGTAGACCGAGTTCTCGTTGCCGGGGATCAGGCTCGAGGCGAGGATCACCGTGTCGTTCGCGCCGATCTCGACCTGGTGCTCCTGGTTCACCATGCGGGCGAGCACCGCCATCGGCTCGCCCTGCGACCCGGTCGACATGTACACGATGCGATCGTCGGGGATGTCACCGCTCTTCTTGAGGTCGACGAGCACGCCCTCGGGCACGGTCAGGTACCCGAGGTCGGAGGCGATCTTCATGTTGCGCACCATCGAGCGGCCGAGCAGCACGACGCGGCGGCCGTTCTTCTCGGCGGCATCGAGCACCTGCTGCACGCGGTGCACGTGGCTCGAGAAGCTCGCGACCACCACCTTGCCCGGGGCCTTCTCGATGACGCGCTCGAGCACCGGCCCGATGTCCTTCTCGAGTGCGGTGAAGCCCGGCACCTCGGCGTTCGTCGAGTCGGTCATGAACAGGTCGACGCCCTCCTCACCCAGGCGGGCGAAGGCGCGCAGATCGGTGATGCGCCCGTCGAGCGGCAGCTGATCCATCTTGAAATCGCCTGTGCCGATGACGAGACCCGCGTCCGTTCGGATCGCCACGGCGAGCGCATCGGGGATCGAGTGGTTCACCGCGATGAACTCGAGGTCGAACGGCCCGGTCGTGATGCGATCGCCCTCGGCGACGACGCGCGTCTCCGGGCGGATGCGATGCTCCTTGAGCTTCGCCTCGACGAACGCCAGGGTCAGCTTCGAGCCGATGAGCGGAATGTTCTCCCGTCGCTTCAGCAGGTACGGCACCGCGCCGATGTGGTCTTCGTGGCCGTGCGTCAGCACCACCGCGACGATATCGCCGAGGCGGTGCTCGATCTTCGAGATGTCGGGCAGGATCAGATCGACGCCGGGCTGGTGCTCCTCGGGGAAGAGCACTCCGCAGTCGACGACGAGCAGCTTGCCGTCGATCTCGTAGACCGTCATGTTGCGGCCCACCTCGCCTAGGCCGCCGAGCGGCGTGATGCGGAGCGTGCCCGCTTCGAGAGCGGGCGGGGTGATTACGGGGTTGGGCACTGAGCCTCCTGTTATTAGCGGGTGGTGCCTGCGATCCGGGGCAGGGCACCGCCGGCAGCCGCATTGCGGTCCGGCCTGAAGTTCGAGAGATCGATGCCGGGGGCATCGGTGATGAGGGCGAGCTCGTCCTCGATGAGGGCGGCCTCCCACTCCTCCGGCCCCACGAGGGGCAGACGCACCCGCGGGCTGCCGATGCGGCCGAGGCCGTGCAGAATGTACTTGGCCGCGACCGTGCCGGGAACGTGCGTCATGACCGCGCGCACGAGCGGTTCGAGCTGCTGGTGCACATCGCGAGCGGTGTGGAGATCGCCTGCGTTCACCGCATCGATGATCGCGCGGTACGGCGCGGCGGCGATGTTGGCGGTGACCCCGATGAGCCCGGAGGCCCCGATCGACAGGTGAGGCAGCACGTTGGCGTCGTCGCCCGAGAAGTACAGCAGATCCGTCTGGTTCAGCACGCGGCTGACCTCGCTGAAGTCGCCCTTCGCATCCTTCACGGCGAGGATGTTCGGGTGCTTCGCGAGCCGCAGCAGGGTCTCGTACCTGATCGGCACGCCGGTGCGGCCGGGGATGTCGTAGAGGATGACGGGAAGGTCCGTCGCGTCGGCGACCATGCGGAAGTGCGTGAGCAGGCCCGCCTGGGTCGGCTTGTTGTAGTACGGCGTGACGATCATCACGCCGTCGGCGCCCGCCTTCTCGCTGGCGCGGTAGAGCTCGATCGCGTGCGCGGTCTCGTTCGACCCCCCGCCCGTGATGATCTTGGCACGGCCCCCGGAGACCGACTTCGCGACCTCGACGAGCTTCAGCTTCTCGGGGTCGGTCAGCGTGCTCGTCTCACCGGTCGTACCGGTGACCACGATGCCGTCCGCGCCGCTCGAGATGCAGTCGTCGATGTGCTTCTCGGTCGCAGCCCAATCGACTTCACCATCGGCGTGGAACGGCGTGATGAGAGCGACGAGGACCTGACCGAAAGGATTCTCTGGGTGTGCCACGAGACTAGGCTACCGGACGTTCTCCCTCGGAGCCCCCGTGCGCCACCGCTCGAAGCGGTACTCCAGGCCCGTGCGCGACGTCTCGAGCGTGCCCGGATCAACGAGCGTCCACTCCGGCCCGATCTCCGGAGCGAACGTGTCAGCGTCGGGAACATCGAGTCCGATCCTCGTCACGACGAGCTCCTCGGCGTACCGCATCGCCGCACGATAGAGCTGACCGCCGCCCATGATCCAGACGCGGTCCTCTGCTCCGGTCGCACCCTCGAGCGTCTCGAGGGCCGTTTCGAGGGACGGCATCACCGTGGCTCCGGGCGCGTCGTACTCCGGCGTGCGGGTCACGACGAAGTTCTCGCGACCGGGCAGTGGCCTGAACCGCGCGGGCAGCGACTCCCAGGTGCCTCGACCCATGATCACGGGCGCGCCGAGGGTCTGCTCCTTGAAGAATGCGGCATCCTCGGGCAGCCGCCACGGCATCTCGCCGTTCCGGCCGATGGCTCCTCCGCGGGCTTGGGCCCAGATCATGCCGAGGATCATGTCAGACCGCCACCGGGGCCTTGATGCCCGGGTGATGCCGATAGTCGACGATCGAGAAGTCCTCGAGCGAGTAATCGAAGATGGAGTCCGCCTTGCGGATCTCGATGCTCGGATACGGATACGGATCGCGGGCGAGCTGCCGTTCGACCTGTTCGACGTGATTGTCGTAGATGTGGCAGTCGCCGCCCGTCCAGATGAACTCTCCGGGTTCGAGGCCGGTCTGCTGCGCGACCATGAGGGTGAGCAGCGCATACGAGGCGATGTTGAACGGCACGCCGAGGAACATGTCGGCCGAGCGCTGGTACAGCTGGCACGAGAGCTTCCCGTCGGCGACGTAGAACTGGAAGAACGCATGGCAGGGCGCGAGTGCCATGTCTTCGAGGTCGGCGACGTTCCAGGCCGACACGATGATGCGCCGCGAATCCGGGTTCGCGCGCAGCTGATCGACGACGTTCGAGATCTGGTCGATGTGCTCGCCCGACGGCGTCGGCCACGAGCGCCACTGCACCCCGTACACGGGCCCGAGATCGCCGTTCTCGTCCGCCCACTCATCCCAGATCGTGACGTCGTGCTCCTTCAGGAACCCGGTGTTCCCCTCGCCGCGCAGGAACCACAGGAGCTCGACGGCGACGGATTTGAAGTGCACGCGCTTCGTGGTGATCAGCGGGAACGACTCGGAGAGATCGAAGCGGATCTGCCGCCCGAAGAGGCTCCGCGTTCCGGTTCCCGTGCGATCCGATTTCGCGGTGCCGTGCTCGTACACCTCTCGGAGCAGGTCTTCGTACGGGGTCGGGATCGCGTTCGCACTCACGAGCCCGAGTCTACCGCGGCTCGTACCCGGAACCGCCTGGCTCTCGGGTGCCGCCCTTCCGATTCCGCTTCGCCCCGAGCATCTCCAGATCAGCTCGGGAGATGAAGGTGTCCGCCGTCTCGCCGGGCCCCCACTCGGCGATGCCGTACGACCACCGAACCATGTCGACCTCGCCCATCAACCGCTCGGCGATCGAGCGCGCGAGCGACGCGTCGGCGTCGATGAGGAGCAGCGCGAACTCGTCACCGCCGAAGCGGGCGAAGACGTCCTGCGGCCGGCTGTGCTCGAGCATGCGTCGAGCGAACTCCTGCAGCACGCGGTCCCCCTCGAAGTGGCCGAGGCGATCATTCACCTGCTTGAAGTCGTCGAGATCCAGGTACAGCATCGTCAACGGCTTACCGCCTCGAAGCGACGCGGCGATCGCCCGATCGAGCAGCGTGCGGAATCCGCACGCGTTCCAGACCGCGCAGAGCGGATCCATCAGGGTGTTGCGCTCGAGGCGGCGCTTGAAGAGGCCGATCAGTTCACCGAGCACGAGCCCCGTCACGGTCAGGGTCACGAGGACCGAGAGCACCGACGGCCCGAACCTCAGCAGCACGAAGGCGTCGACGAGCACGATCCACGGATACCCGAGCAATCGGGCGAACCACATCGGCATGAACCAGACGAGGTAGAGGAAGAAGGGGAGGAACAGCAGCCCGGTGTTGATCGAGCGGATCGCATCCGGGGCGAGGAACACCGACGGCACCACCACGACGAATGCGAGCGTCATCAGCACGCCGGCGGCCCGGGTCGAGAACCGGTAGCCGGCGGCGAGGACGCAGATCGCAGCCAGCGCGCACGCGATCGCGACCGCACCGAGGTCGGGGCGCTCGTCGCCCGCCGGGAGGAAGATCGTCGCATTGCCGATCGCGAAGAGCATGCCCGCGATGCAGAACGCTGCAGTGGCGAGCGAGCGGTCGTTCTGCCGCTTCAGCACCGCCCCGAATATCGCACGCATCTCCACCCGATCTCAGCAGCATCGAGCCTACGTGATCATCCGCGGAACCGCACCAGTCGTTCGCGGTGCTCGCGCCTCCGCGCCGCTTACGAGCCGAGTCCGTCGTCGAACACCGGCATGGCCGAGGTGTCCTCCGACGCATCGACGCGCGCCAGCACGCGCCCCCGGAAGAACTCCGGCGAAGCCTTCGCCTGCAGCAGCATCAGGACGACGCCGATGCCGAGCACGCCCACGCCGATGAGGCCGACGAGGCCGACGCCCGCGATGTTGCTGCCCGATCCGGCGTCCGGGCTCATCGAGTCGATCGTCGTCTTCACGAACACGATCAGCAGCAGCACGCCGCCGAGCCCCGGGAGCACGATCTTGGAGAGGATCGAGCCGACGCCCTCACGAACCGCGGTTCTGCGGAAGTACCACGGGCTCGCGAGCGCGGTGATGCCGTAGTAGAAGCACACCATCATGCCGAGCGCGGTGATCGTGTCCCACAGCACGTCCTCGCTGATGAAGCGCATGACCGCGTAGAAGACCGAGGCGACGATCGAGGAGAGCATGAGCGCGACGTGCGGCGACTTGAACCTCGGGTGCACGCGCTTGATCGCCGCCGGCAGTGCGCGATAGTGCGCCATGGCGAGCAGAGTACGGGCGGGCGAGATGGCGGTCGAATTGATCGACGCCATGGCGCTCACGAGGATCGCGAGCGAGAGCAGGATCGCTGCGGGCCCCATCACCGGATGCGCGAGGGCCGCGAACACGTTCTCGACGATCGCCGAGTTGCCGAGGCCCGTCGGGCCGTCGCCGATCCCCGCGAACGCGACGGTCGCCGTAGCGGTGCCGACGTAGAGCACCACGAGAATCGCGACCAGGATCATGGCGGCCTTGCTCTCCGTCGAGAGCCGGCCCTTCGACGGCTTCGTCTCCTCGCCCATCGTGAGCACCGTGTCCCAGCCCCAGTAGACGAAGATCGATACCGCGATGCCGGCGGCGAACGCGCTGAAGCTGCTGACCTCGAAGGGGTTGAACCAGGACAGCTGAGGCGCCGTTCCCTCGGCGTTCGCCGGGTCTCCCGCCCCGACGAACATGGCGACGATGAACCAGACCATGACCCCCATCTGGAAGACCACGGTGATGTACTGGAAGACCTTCGTCGACGTCATGCCTCGGTAGGAGATCAGCGTCGCGAGGGCCATGAAGCCGAGGCAGACGGCGATGTTGATGAACTTGTTGTCCGCGATGTCGGCGATCGACGGGTCGTTCACCATGATGCTGATCGACTGGAACAGGAACTCGACGGCGATCCCGGCGAGATTCGACAGCACGAGCACCGTCGCGGCGATGAGGCCCCAGCCCGCCATCCACCCGATCCACGGGCCGAATGCGCGCGTCGCCCAGGTGAAGGAGGTGCCGGAATCGGGCATGGCCGAGTTGAGCGCACGGTATCCGAGGGCGACGAGCAGCATCGGGATGAAGCCCATGAGGAAGATCGCGGGGGTCTGGTAGCCGACCTCGCTCGCAGCCGGGCCCACCGCCGCGGTGAGGGTGTACGCCGGCGCGCAGACCGAGAGACCGATCACCAGGGCGCCGAGCACTCCGACCGTGCCGGACGGCAGTCCCTTCTTGCTGATGCCGCTGACCGAATCGAGCGTCCGCGTCGCGGGCTCGGGCGCGTTGAGGTCGTACTTCGCCATGTCACCTTTCCAGACTGGGTCGTCGATTGCATGATCCAGAAAGCTCCGGACGTGGCGGCCCGGGCATCGATTCTATGCACGTGGTGCGCAATTCACGAATCGCCCGGGCTACGACCGAAGATCCTGCCGTTCGAACGCGATCGCCCGTCGAATCGCGCTGCGCGCCCGCTTCCGATCTCCGCAGGCGTCGTAGACGATTCCGAGCCGCATCCAGGCGCGCCACGACTCCGGCTGCGCCTCGACGGCATCCCGGTACCTCGGGAAGGCGGCGTCGGCGTCAGCGCGATCCGGGCGCCCGGAGGGCAGCGCGGAGACCGGCTCCTCGGGCAGCGCATCCTCCGCCTCGAGCCGGTCCGCGAGTCGCGTCGCCTGGCTGCCGAAGATGATCTCCCGCACGAGCGCCCACGCCCCGATGAGCGGCAGCACGAGCATGGCGGCGCCCATGAGGATCGCGACCGCGTCGCCCGAGCCGAGCAACGCGATCGCGCGAATTCCCACGAACACGAAGTAGAGCACCAGCACGGCGCTCATGATCGCGACGCCGAGCACGGCGCGCCGGCGAGCGCTCACCTCGCTCCCCCGTCCCCGGCGATTCCGCCGAGGCCGAGCAGCGCATCGAGCCCGACGGTGAGGCCGCGCGCACTCACGACCGCCTCGAGCGCAGCGCGAACACCGGCGCGATACGCCTCGTTGGAGTGCGTGTCGTGCGTCACCGTGAGCACTTCGCCCGGGCCGCCGAAGCGCACCTCCTGCTTGGCGACCACTCCCGCGAGTCGCAGACTGTGCACCGGAATGCCCTCGATGAGCTCGCCGCGGGCGGGCTGCTCCGCGAACGGTGCGTCGACGGGCCGGCCGCCGCGGGCCTCGGCCATCAGCTCCGCAGTACGCACCGCCGTTCCGCTCGGCGAATCGACCTTGCCCGGGTGATGCGCTTCGATCACCTCGACGGCGTCGAAGTACGGCGCCGCGATACGCGCAAGGGCGGTGCCGAGCACGGATCCCAGCGAGAAGTTCGGGACGACGATGATGCCCCGCTCGGGCGTGCTCTCGAGCTTCGTCGCGAGCGCATCGAGCAGATGCGCCGACCACCCGCTGGTGCCGATGATCACCTGCTGGCCCCGCGAGAGCGCACGATCGACGATGCCCGGAGACGCGTCCGGGCGGCTGACATCGATCAGAATATCGGCGTCGGCGCCCTCGTCCGGATCCGACGTGCTGCGCAGGCGCGCGACCAGCTCGAAGTCGGGATGCTGCTCGACGACCTCGCACACGAGACGCCCGAGGCGCCCGGTCGACCCCGACACCGCTACACGATTCATCATGGTTCCAGGCTACCGTTCGGCCGAATCGGTCAACCGCGCGAATCGAGTGAGGATCGCGAGGCGTCGCCCACCGCGACCACGGTGAGCGGGCGCGCGGCGAGCGTTGCCGCCACCTCGTGGATGTGCTCCGGAGTTACGGCTGCGAAGCGCTCGAGGGAGGCGTCGAGATCGTAGAGCTCTCCGCTGCCGAGCTCCGCGCGGGCGAGACGGCCCATGCGCGTGTCCGAATCCTCGAGTGCGAGCGCGGTGGACCCCGCGATCTGGCCGAGCGCCCGGTCGAGCTCGTCGCCCGAGATCTCGGTGTCGGCGAGCCGCCGCAGCTCCACCCGGCTGAGTTCGATGACATCGGCGGCCTTCTCGGGTGCGGTGCCTGCGTACATCGCGAACACGCCGGAATCCGAGTAACTCGCGCCGAAGGAGTACGCCGTGTAGGCGAGGCCGCGCTTCTCGCGGATCTCCTGGAAGAGACGGCTCGACATGCCCCCGCCGAGGACCGAGTTCATGATGCCGTAGGCGAAGCGGCGCGGATCGTTCGCGCTGAACCCGATCGTGCCGATGAGCAGATTCAACTGCTCCGAGGGTCGCTCCGTGATGTGCACGCGCGGCTCCCGCGCGAGTGCGGAATCGAGGGTCGCGGACCCGAGAGCCGCCGCGCCCTCCGGTTCTGCGTCGACCACCTGCGCCCGCCGCACCGGCGCAGCACTTCCGTCGGTGTGCCAGCGCTGCTCCGGCGAGGCGTTCAAGGCGGCGAGGATCTGCGCGACGAGCCCGTCGTGGTCGACGGCGCCCGCGGCCGTCACCACGAGCGTCGAAGGGTCGTAGCGGTTGCGGTAGTGCCGGTCGACGTCGGCGCGACGCGCCTCCGTGATGGTCTCCGGCCACCCGCCGATCGGGCGCCCGAGCGGGTGCTCGCCCAGCACGGCCTCGAAGAAGCGCTCGTTCGCGACATCGGCGAGATCGTCCGCCGCCATCGCCAGCTCTTCGAGGATGACGCCGCGCTCCGTCTCGAACTCCTCCTCATCGAGCACCGAGTTCGCCACCATGTCGCTGAGCATCGTGACCGCGACCTCGAGGTCGACATCGCGCACCTTGGCGTGATAGCAGGTGTACTCCTTCGCCGTGAGCGCATTGTGCTCGGCGCCGATCCGGTCGAACTCCGTCGCGATGGAGAACGCGTCGCGCGTCGGCGTGCCCTTGAACAGGAGATGCTCGAGGAAGTGCGTCGATCCCAGGCTCCCGGGCGCATCGGGGCGCTCGGCCTGCTCGTCGCGGGAGCCCACGCCGACCCAGAACCCGATCGACGCGCTGCGCGCACCCGGCATGCGCTCGGTCAGGACGCGGAGCCCGCTCGGGTGCACCGTGCGCCGCACGAGACCGCCGCCGAGATCAGCGGTCAGTTCGGCTTGGTCGAGGGGCAGCTGAATCGGTTCGCGCATGCACTCAGCCTAGGGCCTGCGGCTCGGAGCCCGCGCTCGGCACGGCGCCCCGCCTGCCGGCGCCCGGCCTCACCGCGCAACGCACGACGCCCGCCGCCCCGCGCTGTGCGGGACGACGGGCGTCGGGTGCGGCGCACCCCTGCGCGCGGATTACTCCGTCGCGGAGGCCTCCGAAGCGCCCTCGGCCGGGGCTTCAGCCGCCTGCTCCTCGAGCACGGGCTCGAGGGAGAGCTTTCCGCGGTCGTCGGTCTTCGTGATCTTCACGAGGATCTTCTGTCCCACGGAGAGCACGTCGTCCACGCTCTCGATCCGCTTGCCGCCGGCGAGCTTGCGCACCTCGGAGATGTGCAGCAGGCCGTCCTTGCCGGGGAGCAGCGAGATGAACGCACCGAAGGCGGCGTTCTTCACGACGGTGCCCAGGTACTGCTCGCCGACCTCGGGGTTCTGCGGGTTCGCGATGGCGTTGACCTGCGCACGCGCGGCTTCCGCGGCCGGGCCGTCGGTCGCACCGATGTAGACGGTTCCGTCGTCATCGATCGAGATGTCGGCGCCGGTCTGATCCTGGATGCCGTTGATCGTCTTGCCCTTCGGGCCGATCAGCTCGCCGATCTTGTCGACCGGGATGCTGACGGTGAGCACGCGAGGAGCAGTGGGAGCCATCTCGTCGGGCACGTCGATCGCCTGGTTCAGCACGCCCAGGATCGTGAGGCGAGCTTCGTGAGCCTGCGTCAGCGCACCCTTCAGCACGGAGGCGGGGAGGCCGTCGAGCTTGGTGTCGAGCTGGATAGCGGTGATGAAGTCGGCGGTTCCGGCGACCTTGAAGTCCATATCGCCGAGCGCGTCCTCAGCACCCAGGATGTCGGTGAGGGCCGCGTACCGCGTCTCCCCGTCGACCTCATCGGAGACGAGCCCCATGGCGATGCCGGCGACGGGCGCGCGCAGCGGCACGCCGGCGTTCAGCAGCGACAGGGTCGACGCGCAGACCGACCCCATCGACGTGGAGCCGTTGGACCCGAGCGCCTCTGAGACCTGACGGATCGCGTACGGGAACTCCTCGCGGCTCGGCAGCACCGGCACGAGGGCGCGCTCCGCGAGGAAGCCGTGCCCGATCTCGCGTCGCTTCGGGGAGCCGACGCGGCCGGTCTCACCGGTCGAGTACGGCGGGAAGTTGTAGTGGTGCATGTACCGCTTGCTCGTCACCGGGGAGAGCGAGTCGATCTGCTGCTCCATCTTGAGCATGTTCAGCGTGGTGACGCCCATGATCTGCGTCTCGCCGCGCTGGAAGATCGCGGATCCGTGCACGCGCGGGATGACCTGCACCTCGGCATCGAGCGCGCGGATGTCGCTCGTTCCACGGCCGTCCATGCGGACGCCCTCGGTGAGCACGCGGGTGCGCACGATATCCTTCGTGACGGTCTTGTACGCTGCGGACACCTGCGCATTGGCGGACTCGGGAAGGGTTCCGGCTTCGACCTGCGCGGCGATGCCCTCCTTCACGCGTGCCTTGAGCGCGTCATCGGCGTTCTGGCGCTCCTGCTTGTCGGCGATCTGGTAGATCGGCGCGAGCTCGGTGCGTGCGAGCGCATCGACCGCTGCGAGCACCTCGTCGGTGTAGGGCAGGAAGACCGGGTAATCGGCGATCTCCTTGGCCGACTGGGCGGCGAGCTCGGACTGCGCCTTGCAGAGCTGCGCGATGAACGGCTTCGCAGCGTCGAGCCCCTCGGCGACGACGGCCTCGTTCGGCTTCTTCGCACCGCCGCGGATGAGATCCCAGCTGTGCTCGGTAGCCTCAGCCTCGACCATCATGATCGCGACGTCTTCGCCGCCGTTCGCGTCGGTCACCACGCGCCCCGCGACGACGAGGTCGAAGACCGCGTCCTTCAACTGCTCGGCGTTGGGGAACGCGACCCACTGGTCGCCGATGAGCGCGAGACGCACGCCCGCGATGGGGCCGGAGAACGGCAGACCCGAGATCTGCGTCGAGGCGGAGGCCGCGTTGATCGCGAGCGCGTCGTAGAACTCGCCCGGCGCGATCGAGAGAACGGTGATGACCACCTGCACTTCGTTCCGCAGGCCGCTCACGAAGGAGGGGCGGAGCGGACGGTCGATGAGACGGCAGACGAGGATCGCCTCCGTCGACGGGCGTCCTTCACGACGGAAGAAGGAGCCGGGGATCTTGCCCGCGGCGTACGAACGCTCTTCGACGTCGATGGTCAGCGGGAAGAAGTCGAAGTGATCCTTCGGCTGCTTCGACGCGCTGGTCGCCGAGAGGAGCATCGTCTCCTCGTCGAGGTACGCGGCGACGGCGCCCTGCGCCTGCTGCGCGAGACGACCGGTCTCGAATCGGATGGTGCGCTTGCCGAACGTGCCGTTATCGAGCACGGCCTCGGCGAACTTGATCTCAGGACCCTCCACAGGATCTCCTCACTCACGAGAGCACGCGATGGACAGTCCGGATCGCACCGGCATATGCTGCGGTCGACCGCGGATGCTGATGTTCAGTAGACGACCACCCTGCGCACCGCTCCGCGCGGAACCAGAGGGATCCACCACCGAAGACCAGCCCGCCGATCGGCGTGCTCGGTTCTTCGTTTGACACGGGCAGTCGCCCGCTCTCACAGAATAGCACCGGGGTGCGACAGATTACCCTTGCGCGGCGAAACTCAATATTCTGGTGCGAGTAGATCCGCGCCGACGCCGACACTCGACCTGCGAGCCCGCGTTGCGCTCCCGAAAGGTCCGTCAATGCACTCCCCCGTCACGCGCGTCAGCGCGACCGAGGCCGCTTTTCGTGCGATCCGAGATCTCATCGGCACGGAGTCCGTCGTTCCCGGCGACCGGCTGCCCGGAGAACTCACGCTCGCCAAGCAGTTCGGGGTGAGTCGATCCGTCGTCCGCGAGGCCCTGCACGCCTGCTCGACCCTCGGACTGACCGAGACGCGCAGCGGAAGCGGCACGTACGTCCTCTCGAAGACGCCGTCGGGAGTGTCGGAGTTCGGCGGATTCGACCCCGACCATCTCATGGAGGCGCGCATCCACGTCGAGGTGCCGACGGCGGGTCACGCCGCGGAGCGACGCACGGAGAACGAGCTCGATGCGATGCGGCGTCTGCTGAGCCGCATGCTCGACACGACCGAGCTGCACGACTGGGTGCGGCTCGACCGCGACTTCCACACCCTCATCGCGGAGGCGAGCCACAACTCCGTACTGCTCAGCATCACCGCATCGATGCGGCGATCGCTCGACCTCCAGTCGGAGTTCCTGAACATCACGCAGGCGAGGCAGCTCGACTCCGACCTCGAGCACGCGGCGATCTTCTCGGCCATCGAGGCGGGAGACCGGATCGCCGCAGAGCGTGCGGCGCTGCAGCACATCGAGGCGGTCGCCTCGGCGATCCGCGCGGGGCGGTAGCGGCGAACGCGCGCATCACCCATCACCCAGCGCCCCGCACACCGCGCGCAGTACGCACGAAGCCCCTCCCGCGGAGATCGCGGAAGGGGCTTCGTGGTTCAGCGCCTACAGCGCGTCGATGTCGATCGTGTGCATGTTCTCGGCGCCGATCGCGCCGCGCAGAGCCCCGATGAGCGCCTCCTCGACCGGCGCGTCCACCGAGAGCACCGACAGCGCGGTTCCCCGCTTCTCATCGCGAGCGATCTGCAGGCCGGCGATGTTCACGCCCGCCTCGCCGAGCACACCGCCGTACGTCGCGACGATGCCGGGACGGTCGACGTAGCTGAAGACGATGAGGTGCTCGGGGATCGGAAGCTCGACCTCGTAGCCGTTGATCTCGACGATCTTCTCCACCTGCTTCGGCCCGGTGAGGGTGCCCGAAACCGAGATGGGGGTGCCGTCGGTGAGCGCGCCTCGAATCGTGATCACGTTGCGGTAGCTCTCGGACTGGGCGTCGACCGTGAAGCGCACGTCGATGTTGCGCTGCTCCGCGAGCAGCGGCGCATTCACGTACGAGACCGGCTCGCTCACGACCTTCGAGAACAGGCCCTTGAGCCCGGCGAGGCGCAGCGCCTGCACGTTGTGATCGGCGAGCTCGCCGTGCACCTCGATGTCGATCGACGCGATGGCGCCGCCCGCGAGCCCCGCGAAGACCTGGCCGAGCTTCTCGGTCAGCGGCAGTCCGGGTCGCACGTACTCGTCGATCGCACCGCCCGCGACGTTCACCGCGTCGGGCACGAGGTCGCCGGCGAGCGCGAGGCGCACCGACTTCGCGACGGAGACGCCGGCCTTCTCCTGCGCCTCGTCGGTGGAGGCCCCGAGGTGCGGCGTGACGTTGACGTTCGGCAGCCCGGTGAGACGGGTGTCGGCCGGGGGCTCCTGCACGAAGACGTCGAGCGCCGCCCCGGCGATCTCGCCGGCTGCGAGCGCGTCGGCCAGCGCCTCCTCATCGATCAGCCCGCCGCGCGCGACGTTCACCACGTACGCGGTGGGCTTCATCGCGCGCAACTGCTCCGCGCCGATCATGCCGAGCGTCTCGGGCGTGCGCGGCATGTGAATCGTCAGGAAGTCGGCGCGCTCGACGAGTTCGTCGAGGGAGACGAGCTGCACGCCCAGCTGCTGGGCGCGAGCCGCCGTGATGTACGGATCGTAGGCGAAGAGCTCGACGCCGAAGCCGCGGAGGCGATCGGCGATGAGGGCGCCGATGCGCCCGAGGCCGATGATGCCGACGGTCTTCTCGAACAGTTCCGTGCCGGTGAAGGAGGAGCGCTTCCACTCCCCCGCGGCCAGTGAGGCGTGGGCGCGAGGCAGATGCCGGGCCAACCCGAGAATGTGGGCGACAGTCAGCTCCGCCGCGCTGATGATGTTGGAGGTCGGCGCATTGACCACCATGACGCCGGCCTGCGTCGCCGCCTTGATGTCGACGTTGTCGAGCCCGACGCCGGCCCGCGCGACGACCTTGAGCTTCGGCGCCCAGCCGAGCGCTTCCGCGTCGATCTGCGTGGCAGAGCGAACGAGCACCGCGTCTGCGGAGCCGAGCGCCGAGCGCAGCGCATCGCGGTCGGTGCCGTCGACATGCACCACCTCGAAGTCGGGGCCGAGAGCGGCGATGGTTGCGGGCGAGAGTTGTTCGGCGATCAGCACGACCGGCGCAGACATCAAGCAGATCCTTCGGGTTGAAAACGAGGACAATACGCGCAGCGCACGCAGGTCACCAGTCTAGCCATGCTCGGATCGGCTGATCTCGGCTAGGCGAAATATGACGACTCGGGGATGACGTGCATGAGGTCGATCTGCCACGCTGCGACCAGGGCGACGCCTGCGGCGAGCAGCAGGATCCTGCTCCCCGCGCCACGGCCTCGGCCGACGAGCAGTGCGACGACCAGAACGATGACGGGCATCGCGATGCCGATGATCAGCCAGAGCCGGCCGGTGCCCGAGAGCCCGGTGCCCAGCGCCTCGCTCAGCCCGACGAGGCCGACGAAATTGCCGATACCGGCGACCACCGCGTACAGGTAGAGCAGAGCGAGCAGCAACCCGACGATCCACGCTGAGATGAGCTTCACCATCTCCTACGCCCCTCTCGCGATGAGCATCGGCAGCGGCACGAGCACCACGGCGCCGATGAGCAGCAGGATGGCGAGCCGCTTCGTAAGACCGCCGCGGCTCAGCACCAGCGCCATGAAGAACCAGAGCGGCGCTGCGAGCGGCGCCGCCCAGAAGACGACCTGCTGCAGCACGCCGCCGATCAGGCCGCTTCCCGCCGCGGTCACGGCGTTGTTGCCCGAATAGGCTTGAGCGACGATGAACCAGCCCCAGGTGTAGAGCAGGTAGAGTCCACCGAACACGCCGAGCACCACGAGCGCGCCGTTCGACATCTGCGGTCGCGCGTCGAACTCGGCATCGTCGGCGTCATCGTCGACCGGCGCGTCGACTCCGGCGTCCGCTGCGGGGAGCATCGACGGCGTTCCCGGCGCACCCCGGACGGCACCGGAGGCCGAGTCCGGAGCTGCTTCGGTGTGCGCATCGACCGGTTCGGCGACGGCTGCTTGATCTCCTTCGACGGTCCATCCGCTCGCGAGCGAGCTCTCCCGCGGTTCCCGCGACGCGCGGCCCGGCTTCTGCTTCATCCCTCCAGGGTATCGCTCGACGACTTCGAGACCGCCGGGAGCACCGCGCGGTCGACGTGCGGATCGTCCGCGAGCCCCGACCGCGCAACGGTCGGCTTCTAGACTGGAGCGGTGCCGCACCGCTTCGACCTCGCCTCCATCGGCGCCGGTCTCATCGTCGGAGAGGCTCGCGATCCGCTCTCGAGCGCCGCGGAGACTGGCACCGCGGTCGTCACGGCGCCTCCTGGAACGGGAAAGACGACGTTCGTGCCGCCGCTCATCGCGAATATGCTGCTCTCGCGCGCGGCTGCAGGCGACGGCGACGATCGGGATGCTTCGACGGTGCTGCTGACGCAGCCCCGCCGGGTCGCGGTGCGCGCGGCCGCCGCACGCATCGCCCAGCTCGACGGTTCTCCCCTCGGGAGCGCGGTCGGGTTCACCGTGCGCGGCGAGCGGGTGCTCGATCCCGGACATCGCATCGAGGCGCTCACACCCGGGGTTCTGCTTCGCCGCCTCCTGCGCGAACCCGATCTGCCCGGTGTCGGCGCCGTGATCCTCGACGAAGTGCACGAGCGGTCGGTCGACGGCGATCTCCTGCTCGGGATGCTGGCGGAGGTGCGGGCGCTCCGCGACGATCTGATCGTGATCGCCATGTCGGCGACGCTCGACGCCCAGCGTGTCGCAGAGCTGCTCGGGTCGGACGATTCCCCCGCTCCCATCGTCGAGGTGCCGTCCGCGTTGCACCCGCTGCGAGTGGAGTACGCCGCGTACGACCTCCCCCGGCTCGACGAGCGCGGCGCGACTCGAGGGTTTCTCGCGCACCTCGCCGGTGTCGCGGCCCGAGAGCAGCAACGAGACGGGTGCGATGCGCTGGTGTTCGTGCCGGGCGTGCGCGAGGTCGACGCGCTCGTGAGTCTGCTCCGCGATCGCGCCCCCGCGAATGTAGACACTCCGGTGGACGTCCTGCCGTTGCACGGCCGCCTCGATGCCCGCGAGCAGGATCGCGCGGTGCGCGGGCGCACCCCGGGTGATCCGCCCCGCATCGTCGTGAGCACGTCGATCGCCGAGAGCTCGCTCACGGTTCCCGGAGTCCGCCTCGTCATCGACGCGGGTCTCTCCCGCGAGGTGCGGCGCGACCAGGCGCGGAGCATGACCGGGCTCGTCACCGTGAGCGCCTCCCGCGCGAGCGCGGTGCAGCGGGCCGGTCGCGCGGCGCGACTCGGCCCGGGACGCGCCGTGCGCGCCTACGCCGAGGCAGACTTCGCGCGCATGGCCGCCGAAGCGGCGCCGGAGATCACTGCGGCGGACCTCACCGATGCCGCCCTGCTGCTCGCCGCCTGGGGAACGCCGCGCGGCGAGGGACTGGCGCTCCTGACGCGGCCGCCCGACGCCGCGATGCACGAGGCGGAGGGGGTGCTGCGCTCGATCGAACTCGTCGACGGCACCGGCGGCATCACCGCCCTCGGCGCGCGCATCGCTCAACTTCCGGTCGGTGCGCGCGAGGCGCGAGCGCTCCTCGCCGGGAGCAGCGCGCTGGGCAGTGCACGTCGGGTCGCGGAGATCGTCGCCGCGATGTCCGGCGATCATCGGGATGCGGGCTCCGATCTGGAGCGCCTGCTGGCCGACCTCCGCGCCGGACGCGCCCCCGGGGCGGGTCGCTGGCGCAGGGAGGCTGAGCGACTGCGCAGGATCGCGGACCCCGCACCCGGCGCCTCCGACGACGCCGTCGACCCCGGTGCCGTGCTGGCGCTCGCCCGCCCCGAGTGGATCGCCCGGCGCGTCGGACGAGAGACGCGCGCCTATGCGCTGGCGAGCGGCACGCGCGCCGCACTCCCTGAGGGGAGCCCGCTGCTCGCCTCCGAGTGGATCGCCGTCCGCGAGGTCCAGCGAGCGACAGGTCGATCCGCCGATGGGACCGGAGCCGTGATCCGTCTCGCCGCAGCGCTCACGGAGGCGGACGCGCTGCACTTCGGTGCCGCCCTGCTGACGGAGCAGCGCGTGGCACGCGTTGCTCAGGGGCGCGTACAGGTGCGGCGGGATCGGCGACTGGGCGCGATCCTGCTCGCTTCGACCCCCGTTGCAGCGACGGCGGACGATACGGCACCCGCGATCGTCCGCCTGCTGAGCGAGGAGGGTCTCGGAGCGTTGACGTGGCCGGAATCGGCGACCGACCTGCGCGCGCGGCTCGCGCTGCTGCACGCCGAACTCGGTGATCCCTGGCCCGCCATGGAAGATGCCGCGCTCCTCGACGCGCTCGATCAGTGGCTCGGGCCCGACCTCGAGCGACTCTCGGGCAGCGGCGCGCTCCGTTCGCTGGACCTGACCGCCGCGCTGCGCCGGCTGCTGCCCTGGCCCGATGCGGCGCGCCTCGACGAGCTCGCCCCGGCGCGGCTCGACGTGCCGTCCGGTGGCAGCGCCCGCATCGCGTATCCGACTCCTGGAAGCAGCGCGGAACGACCGGTCGTCGCCGTGAAACTGCAGGAGGTATTCGGGTTGGCCCGATCCCCCCGGCTCGTCGACGGTCGCGTGCCCGTGCTCTTCCACCTGCTGTCCCCGGCCCGGAAGCCGCTCGCCGTCACCGACGACCTCGAGTCGTTCTGGAACGGCCCGTATCACCATGTGCGTAAGGAGATGCGCGGGCGGTACCCGAAGCACCCGTGGCCCGAAGACCCGTGGACGGCGCCGGCCACGGCCCGCACGAAACGAGCGTCCTCCTCGTAACCGCGGGAGTCCCGGCGACGCCGGCTCAGGACCACGCGAGGCAGCGGGCGCTGCACGGCAGAACGCCCGCCGGGAGCGATTCCCGGCGGGCGTTCAGTGCGTCGGATCAGCGAGCAGCCGAGCCGTCGACGTAGTCGGCGTCCTGCTGCTGCCATGCGAAGAGCTTGCGGAGCTCGCCACCGGTCTTCTCGATCGGGTGCGACTCCTCCTTCTTGCGCAGCTCCTGGAACTCGACGCCGCCGTTGTCCTGGTCCTCGATGAAGCGCTTCGCGAAGGCGCCCGACTGGATGTCGGCGAGCACCTCCTGCATGCGCTCCTTCACCTCGGGGCCGATGACGCGCGGGCCGGAGACGTAGTCGCCGAACTCGGCGGTGTCGGAGATCGACCAGCGCTGCTTGGCGATGCCGCCCTCCCACATGAGGTCGACGATCAGCTTCAGCTCGTGGAGCACCTCGAAGTAGGCGATCTCCGGCTGGTAGCCGGCCTCGGTGAGCACCTCGAAGCCGTACTGGACGAGGTGGCTCGTGCCGCCGCAGAGCACCGACTGCTCACCGAAGAGGTCGGTCTCCGTCTCCTCGGTGAAGGTGGTCTTGATGACGCCGGCGCGGGTGCCGCCGATCGCCTTCGCGTACGACTTGGCCGTCTCCCACGCGGTGCCCGAAGCATCGACCTCGACCGCGATGATGTCGGGGATGCCTCGGCCGGCCTCGAATTCACGGCGCACCGTGTGGCCCGGGGCCTTCGGCGCGACGAGGATCACGTCGACGCCGGCGGGAGCCTCGATGTAGCCGAAGCGGATGTTGAACCCGTGCGCGAACGCGAGCGTCTTGCCCTCGGTCAGCTGATCCTTGATCGACTCGGAGAAGATGGCGCGCTGGTGCTGATCGGGCGCGAGGATCATGATCAGGTCGGCCCACGCCGCGGCATCGGCCACGTTCTTGACCTCGAACCCGGCTTCCTCGGCCTTCTGGATCGACTTCGAGCCCTCCTTGAGGGCGATGACGACCTCGACGCCCGAATCGCGCAGGTTCATCGCGTGGGCGTGACCCTGCGAGCCGTAGCCGACGACGGCTACCTTCTTGCCCTGGATGATCGACAGATCGGCGTCGGCGTCGTAGTACATCTCTGCCACTTGGGACTCTCCTTCGTTGTGGTGGTTCGTTACAGCTCGTGCAGCGGAGCGGGTGCTCGGCTAGTTCTTGAAGACGCGCTCGGTGATCGACTTCGAGCCGCGCCCCATGGCGATCAGGCCGGATTGCGCGATCTCCTTGATGCCGTACGGCTCGAGCACCTTCAGGAAGGCGTCGATCTTGCCGCGGTCGCCCGTCACCTCGATCGTGAGGGCATCCGGCACCACGTCGACGACGCGCGCGCGGAACAGGGTGACCGCCTCGAGCACGTGGGATCGCGACTGGTTGTCGGCGCGCACCTTGATGAGCACGTGCTCGCGCTGCACCGACGTCGCGCTCTCCAGTTCGACGATCTTGATCACATTGACGAGCTTGTTGAGCTGCTTCGTGACCTGCTCCAGCAGCACATCGTCCTGGTCGACCACTACGGTGATGCGGGAGAGACCGCGCATCTCGGTCGGGCCGACCGCGAGTGATTCGATGTTGAAACTCCGACGGGCGAACAGCCCGGCGACTCGGGTCAGCAGACCCGGCTTGTCCTCGACGAGGAGGCTCAGCACGTGACGGCTCATGATTACTCCCCATCCCATTCGGGGCTGTGTTCGAGTGCGTATTGAATGTCGCTGTTCGAGGTGCCCTGCCGCACCATCGGCCACACCATCGCGTCCGCGCTCACGACGAAGTCGATGACCACGGGGCGATCGTTGGTCGCAAGGGCGAGCTGAATCGCCTCGTCGACCTGGTCCTCGCGCTCGACGCGAATGGCCAGGCACCCGTACGCCTCTCCGAGCTTGACGAAGTCGGGCACGCGCTGCGACCCGTGCCCCGTGTTCAGCTCGGTATTGGAGTACCGGCCGTCGTAGATCAGCGTCTGCCACTGCCGCACCATGCCCAGCGAGGAGTTGTTGATGACGGCGACCTTGATCGGAATGTTGTTCACGACGCAGGTCGCGAGCTCCTGGTTGGTCATCTGGAAGCAGCCGTCGCCGTCGATCGCCCACACGACGCGGTCGGGCTCCGCCACCTTCGCGCCCATCGCAGCCGGCACGGCGTACCCCATCGTGCCCGCGCCGCCCGAGTTCAACCACGACCCCGGGCGCTCGTACGTGATGAACTGCGCCGCCCACATCTGGTGCTGCCCGACGCCCGCGGCGTACACGCCCTCGGGCCCGGTGAGCTCTCCGATGCGCTGGATGACGTGCTGCGGGGAGAGCAGGCCGTCGCTCGTCGGCTGATGGCCGAGCGGGAACTTCTGCTGCAGCGCGCGCAACCGCTCCCACCAGGGGCTGATGTTCGCGCATTCGCGGCTGACCTGGGCCGTCGACATCGCGGCGATCAGGTCGGCGATCACCTCCGCGGCATCGCCGACGATCGGAACGTCGGCCGCGCGGATCTTCCCGATCTCCGCGGGATCGATATCGGCGTGGATCACCTTGGCGTGCGGGGCGAAGAGCGCCGCCTTGCCGGTGACCCGATCATCGAAGCGGGCTCCGAGCGTGATCAGCAGGTCGGCCTCCTGCAGAGCGAGCACGGCGGGCACGGTGCCGTGCATGCCGGGCATGCCGAGGTGCTGCTCGTGGGAGTCGGGGAAGACGCCCCTGGCCGTGAGCGTGGTCACGACGGGGGCGCCGACGAGCTCGACGAGCTGCCGGAGCTCCTCCGCGGCATCCGCGCGAACGACCCCGCCGCCGACGTAGAACACGGGCCGCTTCGCATCCGCGATGAGATCCGCGGCGGCCTGGATCTGCTTGCTGTTGGCCTTCGTGATCGGGCGGTAGCCGGCGAGATCGGCGCGCTCGCCCCAGACGAAGTCGAGCTCGCCCTCCTGCGCGTCCTTCGTGATGTCGACGAGCACCGGCCCGGGCCGGCCGGTCGACGCGAGGTAGTAGGCGGCGGCGATCGCCTCGGGAACGTCTTCCGCGCGCTTCACCAGGAACGAGTGCTTCGTGATCGGCATCGTGATCCCGACGATGTCCGCCTCTTGGAATGCGTCGGTGCCCATGAGATGCGAATACACCTGACCGGTGATGGCGAGCAGCGGCACGGAGTCCATGTACGCGTCCGCGATGGCGGTGACCAGGTTCGTCGCGCCGGGGCCGGAGGTGGCGATGCAGACGCCGACGCTGTTGCTCGCCGTGGCGAAGCCCTCGGCGGCGTGGCCGCCGCCCTGCTCATGCCGTACGAGGACGTGGCGGAGCTTCTCCGCGTCCATCAGGGCGTCGTAGAGCGGCAGCACCGCGCCACCGGGAAGCCCGAAGACGTCGGAGACGCCGAGAGCTTCCAGGCTGCGGACGACGGCCTGCGCGCCGGTCATCCGCTCGCCGCGCTGCGCCGCATGTGGTGATGGGAGTGCACTCGATTCCGAGTTCATGTCCAGCTTTCGTGATCGGAGGTGATGTCGCGGGACGCGGCCGTGTTCGGCCGACGACGTGCCGTGCGCGCGTCTTCCGGCTCAGCCGGTGACGGCGCCGTGGGACGCCGACTTAACGAGCTTCGCGTACTTCGCCAGCACGCCGCGCGTGTACCGCGGGGGAAGCGGGGCCCAGTTTTCTCGTCGGGCCTCGAGCTCAGAGGGGTCTACCAGCAGATCGAGCGTTCGTGCGGCGATATCGACCCGAATCAGGTCTCCGTCGCGGACCAGGGCGATCGGACCGCCGTCCGTCGCCTCCGGTGCAATGTGGCCGATGCACAGGCCGGTTGTGCCGCCTGAGAATCGTCCGTCAGTCAATAGTAGTACATCTTTGCCGAGCCCCGCGCCCTTGATGGCGGCGGTGATCGCGAGCATCTCCCGCATGCCGGGGCCGCCCTTCGGCCCCTCGTACCGGATCACGACGATGTCGCCCTTGCCGATGCGGCCCTCCGTGAGCGCATCCATCGCCGCACGCTCCCGGTCGAAGACGCGGGCCGGGCCCTCGAACAGCTCGGCGTCGAAGCCGGCCGTCTTCACGACGGCGCCCTCGGGCGCCAGCGTCCCGTGGAGGATCGACAGACCGCCGGTGGCGTGGATCGGATCGTCGAGGTGGTGGATCACCGTACCGTCGATGGGGTCGGGATCGAGCTCGGCGAGGTTCTCGGCCATCGTCTTCCCGGTCACCGTGAGCGCGTCGCCGTGCAGCAGCCCGGCGTCGAGCAGCGCCTTGAGCACGACGGGAACGCCGCCGTGACGGTCGATGTCCGCCATGACGAACTTGCCGAACGGCTTCATGTCGGCGAGGTGCGGAACCTTCGCACCGATCCGGTCGAAGTCCTCGAGCGTCAGGTCGACCTCCGCCTCGCGGGCGATCGCGAGCAGGTGGAGCACCGCGTTCGTCGAGCCGCCGTACGCCATGAGGAGCGTGATCGCGTTCTCGAACGCCGGCTTCGTCAGAATGTCGCGCGCGGTGATGCCGAGGCGCAGCATGTTGACCACGGCCTCGCCCGAGCGGTGCGCGAAGTAGTCGCGGCGGCGATCCGCGCTGGGCGGGGCTGCTGATCCCGGCAGGCTCATGCCGAGCGCCTCGGCGATGGAGGCCATCGTGTTCGCGGTGTACATGCCGCCGCACGCGCCCTCGCCGGGGGCGATCGCGCATTCGATGCGCTTCAGGTCCTCTTCGCTCATCGTTCCGGCCTTGCACGCGCCGACCGCTTCGAAGGCGTCGATGATCGTGACTTCCTTCTCCGTGCCGTCGGTGAGCTTCACCCAGCCCGGGGCGATCGATCCCGCGTAGAGGAACACGGATGCGAGGTCGAGGCGGGCCGCAGCCATCAGCATGCCGGGCAGCGACTTGTCGCAGCCGGCGAGCAGCACGGACCCGTCGAGGCGCTCCGCCATCATGACGGTCTCCACGGAGTCCGCGATGACCTCGCGGGAGACCAGCGAGAAGTGCATCCCCTCATGACCCATGGAGATGCCGTCGGAGACGGAGATCGTGCCGAACTGCAGCGGGTACCCGCCGCCCGAGTGGACGCCCTCCTTGGCGCCCTGAGCGAGACGATCGAGGCTCAGATTGCAGGGAGTGATCTCGTTCCACGAACTCGCGATGCCGATCTGGGGCTTGTCCCAATCCGCATCGCCCATGCCGACCGCGCGGAGCATGCCCCGGGCGGCGGCCTTCTCGATTCCATCGGTGACGTCGCGACTCCGCGGCTTCATGTCCATCTCTGCCATGACCGCCATTCTAGGGCCTGCCGCATACGGGAACCGGCGTGTCCGCGCGGGAGAAGCGGCACGACGCGGGCCCGGGAAACGCGGAAGCGGGGTCGGAGGAGCGTCTCCCCCGACCCCGCTTCTGCGATGCGCTCGTTACTTGCCGGTCAGCGGCAGCAGCGTGAACGGAAGCGCGAAGCCCAGCGTCGTCGCGGCGAGGCCGCCTGCGAAGGTCCAGACCTCGGCGGCACCGAGCTCGGGGTTCACGCCATAGCTCATGACGACGAACCCGCCGAGCACCAGCACGATCGAAACCAGGAACACGATCGCCGTCACGGCGCTGACCGCCCCCTGCGAGCTCTCCTCGAACAGCGCGCCCGTCTCCTGCTTCGCCATACCGGCTTCTCCTTCATCGCTCGTTCCACACCCCGCACGCGCGAAGCCTGTCGCTGCCAGGGTACCGCAACCCCCTTCCCTCCGCTGACGCTCCCATTAGGCTGAGATCGTCACCATCACCGACCGCAGGGAGGCACCGTGTCCATCGGCAAGTACGTCACCAATCCGGGAGTGATCGGCTCCGCGTTCGGCGCGATCGGCACCGCGCGGCGCACCAATTCCATGCACAAGGACTGGCGCCGCTACCTCATCTGGGCGGCATGGCTCGCCGGGCTCGTGCTCGCAATCGCCACGGTCTCCATGCAGGAGGAGGACCTGGAGGAGCAGGGTAAGCGAGGGCGCAGGAAGCGCTGATTCGTCAGCGGGCCCGATGGCTGCGACGCGCGCGGGCTCCACGCCCCGATTTGAAGGCGCTGTCTTGAACGTGCTAGAGTTTCATCCGTTGCTCAGCGAGGCAAGGTCTCGGAACAGCGATATGCGCCTTTAGCTCAGTTGGTAGAGCAGCTGACTCTTAATCAGCGGGTCCACGGTTCGAGCCCGTGAGGGCGCACAGTTCGAAAAGCCCGGTATCTCATACCGGGCTTTTCGCGTATCCGCCCGGTGGTTCCCGCTCATGGAAGGTGTGTCAATGACCCGAGCGCTCCCCTCTCCCGACCTCGCGCTGGCACTCGAACTCGCCGACCTGGCCGATTCGATCTCGCTCCCCCGCTTTCGAGCCGCGGACCTCGCGATCGACACGAAGCCGGATCGCACGTTCGTCACGGACGCGGATACCGCGGTCGAGCGAGCCCTCCGCGAGCGCATCGCGTCCGAGCGCCCGAGCGACGGGTTCCTCGGCGAGGAGTCGGGCCGCGAGGATCGAGGTGCGCGGCGCTGGATCATCGATCCCATCGACGGCACGTCGAACTTCCTGCGCGGCGTGCCGAACTGGGCGACCCTCATCGCACTGGAGGTCGACGGAAGCCCGTCGGTCGGCGTCGTCTCCGCTCCGGCGTTCGGTGCTCGCTGGTGGGCGGAGGCCGGCGCGGGAGCGTGGGGCCGGCAGGAGGGATCGGATCCTCGTCGACTGCGAGTCTCGGCCGTCGCGGACCTCGAGCACGCCTCGCTCAGCTTCCAGAGCATCGAGCAGTGGGATCTCGCTGGGCACCTGGACCCGTTGATCGCCCTCACGCGCGCGGTGTGGCGCGATCGCGCCTACGGCGACATGTGGTCGTACATGCTGCTCGCCGAGGGACTGGTCGACATCGTCGCCGAGTTCGACGTGAAGCCCTACGATCTCGCCGCGCTCGTCCCGATCGTGCGAGAGGCGGGCGGGCGGTTCACCGACATCGACGGCGCGGAGAGCGCCTGGAACGGCAGCTCGCTGGCGACGAACGGCCGCGTGCACGACGCGGTGCTCGATGTGATCCGGCACTCGCGGGCGGAGTCGACGCGGTGACGGCTTCGAGCGGCGAGCAGGATCGCCGGCCCGGTTCGGCAGCGCGCCGCACGGCAGCGCTCGCCTTCGGCGCAGACGCGCTGCTCGTGCTGCTGTTCGCCGGCATCGGTCGGAGCAGTCACGAGCGCGCGCCATCGATGCTCGGATTGCTGGAGACGGCCTGGCCGTTCGTCGTCGGGCTGGGAATCGCCTGGCTCGCAGCGCTCGCGTTCAGGCACCCCCTCTCCATCGTTCGCGCCGGGCTTCCCGTCTGGGCCGGGGCGGTCGCGCTCGGCATGCTGCTCCGCGCGGCGACCGGATCGGGCACGGCCCCATCGTTCATCATCGTCGCGACCATCACGCTCGGCGTATTCCTCCTCGGGTGGCGAGTGATCGCGGCGCTCGTGATCGCTCTGCGTTCGCGTCCAGCCCGCTCGGATTCGCCCGGGCGCTGAAACGCTCCCGGCCCCGCTCGAGTGGATCGAACGGGGCCGGGAGCGCGAATACGGTCGTGAACTACGCCGCGAGAGTAGCGAGCACCTGAGCAGCGCGGTTCGAGAAGCCCCACTCGTTGTCGTACCAGGCGGTGACCTTGACGTGCTTGCCGTCGACGAACGTGAGTTCGGAGTCGAAGATCGAGCTGTGCGGGTTGCCGACGATATCGGAGGAGACGAGCGGCTCCTCCGAGTATTCGAGCACTCCGGCCAGCGGGCCCTCTGCAGCGGAGCGGTAGGCCGCGAGCACCTCGTCGCGCGTCACGTCGCGCGACACCACAGCGGTGAGTTCGACGATCGATCCGACCGGCACCGGAACGCGGAGAGATCCGCCGACGAGCTTGCCGTCGAGCTGCGGGAGCACCAGGCCGATCGCGGTCGCCGCACCGGTCGACGTCGGCACGATGTTCAACGCCGCCGCTCGGGCGCGACGCAGATCGGAGTGCGGCGCGTCCTGCAGACGCTGGTCGGCCGTGTAGGCGTGCACCGTCATCATGGTGCCCCACTCGATGCCGGCGAAGTCGTCGAGCACCTTCGCGAGCGGAGCTAGTGCGTTGGTGGTGCACGAGGCGTTCGAGACGATGCGATGCTGCTCGGGGTCGTACAGATCATCGTTCACGCCGACCACGAGCGTCAGATCGGCGCCCTTCGCAGGAGCGCTCACGAGCACGCGCTTCGCTCCGGCCTCGATGTGCTTCCGAGCATCCTCCGCCTTCGTGAAGAAGCCGGTCGATTCGAGCACGACATCGACGCCGAGCTCTGCCCAGGGAAGCTGTGCGGGGTCGCGCTCACCCAGAATCTTGATGCGGCGATCGCCGACGACGAGCGTCGAGCCGTCGACCGAGACGGGCTGATCGAGCTTGCCGTAGAGCGAATCCCGGGAGAGCAGGTGCGCCAGCGTGGGCGCGTCGGTGAGGTCGTTGATCGCGACGACCTCGAGGTCGTTCTGCTGCTGCAGCAGGGCGCGCAGCACGCCCCGGCCGATTCGTCCGAATCCATTGATGGCTACCCGACGGGTCATGGGCTCTTCGATCTCCTTCGCAATGGTGTGCACAGTGGACTGATTCCAGACTGGTACGTGCTCGACGGGTGCGCCAGTGGCCGCATTGCCATCATTCGAACGCAAACTGCCATGATCCGACGACGCGGAACACCCGTGCGCGATCCGTCACTCGGATTGGGAGAACGTGCGCCGATAGGCGGTCGGAGCGGTGCCGAGCACCTGCCGGAAATGCCGACGCAGGTTCGTCGCCGACCCCAGCCCGACGGAGGCGGAGATGGCATCGATGCCGAGATCGGTCTCCTCGAGCAGCTCGCGCGCGCGATCCACCCGGGCGCGCATCACCCACTGCATCGGGGTGTACCCCGTCTCGTCGAGAAAGCGGCGCGAGAAGGTTCGACCCGACACGCGCGCGTGCTCCGCGAGGCGCGCGATCGTCAGCGGTTCGCCCAGGTGGCGCAGCGCCCATTCCCGTGTCTGCGTGAACCGCTCGCCGGTCGATTCGGGCACGCTGTGCGGGAGGTACTGCGCCTGACCACCGCTGCGATAGGGTGCAGCGACCAGGCGTCGGGCTGCATGATTGGCGACGGCCATTCCGGACTCGCGCCTCAGCAGATGGAGGCACAGGTCGATGCCCGAGGCCGCGCCCGCCGAGGTGAGCACCGAGCCCTCGTCGACGAACAGCACCCGATCGTCGACCCGCACGTTCGGGAACTGCTCCGCGAGGCGACGCGCGTAGTGCCAGTGCGTCGTCGCGCGTCTTCCGTCGAGCAGGCCGGTCGCGGCCAGCGCGAATGCGCCGGTCGAGATCGCGGCGAGAATGGCCCCGCGCTCGTGCGCCAGACCGAGTGCGTCGGTGAGCACCGCGGGCGCCGCCTCCCGGTCGGGGAACCGGTACCCCGGAACGAAGATCAGATCCGCATCATCGAGCGCATCGAGGCCGTGCTCCACGTGGTACGAGAGCCCGTCGCCTCCAGCGATCAGCCCCGGCCTGATGCCGCACACATCGACCGAGTACGGCATGCTCGCGCGGTGGGTGAAGACCTGAGCCGGGATGCCGACGTCCATCGGCTTCGCCCCCTCGAGCACGACCACCGCGACTCGCTTCATGCCGTCAGCCTAGTCAACGCTGGGCGCGATACCGCGCCGAGGCCTCCGGAAACGCGTCATCGGCCTCTGCGAAGAAGGCCATGCTCGTGCCGACGGCGCAGCGCACGTGCTGCGCGAGCTGCTCATCGGTGACCCCGGGTGCGTAATCGACGGTGTGCTCGGCGTTCAGCCGAATCGATCCGTCGTCGCCGCGGCCGACGAACGTCTTCGGCCAGAGCCGGTCCGCATTCCACAGGTTGCAGATCTCGAGGGCGCGGAGGTACTCGTCATCGACGAGCCGCCCGCGCCAGTATCCGCGCACGCAGAGCAGTTCGTCATCCTCGTCATCGATGAGGAAGAAGAAGGATCCGTGCTCCCAGGCCCCGCGGATGTCGCCCTCGTCGTCGACCGTGTAGTTCCAGCCGAGTGACGCGAGCACGCCCATCAGACGCCTCCGCGACAACGGCTCGAGCTCGGCGTCGCTCCCGGCTACTGAAGCGGCGCTGCCACTGGACGATCCCATTCGAGCACCCCTTTCCGGTTTCCGGTCATTCGTCCAGATTATCGGCAGCGGCGGGCTCCGGGAAGCGCAACACGGGCGCCGCCCCCCATCCCGTCGCGTCACCGGTGTTCGCTCGCGGATGAACCGCAGGTGACGTGCCGCTGCTAGCATCGGATGCGACCATCGATCTCTGGAGCCGCACTGTGACCACCACCCGCACTCGGCGTACCGCGCAGGGCGCAGCGGTGCGCACGGCCCTCGAGTCGATGGCCGGCTTCATCTCGGCGCAGGAGCTGCATCGGCGCCTGGCCGACGACGGCTCGAAGATCGGGATCGCGACGGTGTACCGCCAGTTGAACGCTCTGGTCGAGAACCAGGAGGCCGACGCGATCTCGACTCCCGAGGGGCAGCTGTATCGGGCGTGCGAGGATCCGCAGACGCATCACCACCACATGGTGTGCACGAGCTGCGGCACGACCATCGAGATCGAGCCGCCCGACGAGGCCTGGTTCACGTCGGTCGCGAGCACCCATGATTTCGACATCCACTCGCACACCCTCGAGGTGTTCGGCGTCTGCGCCGCATGCCGCAGCGCCGGCTCCCGATAAGCTCACGGGCGCCGCTTCGACACTCGACGGTTCCGCGGCTTCCGGTTCTCCATCGCTTCTATACTGAGAACGATTATCGGCGGTACTGAGCGCGTCGGCCCGGCCCGCGCCCCGCAGCGCCGGGCGGAGTGCACGCGGTTCGGATCGGAGGAAGCATGGCGGCGGTGATGCATCGTTCGCGCACCGTCGCCCTCGCCGGGGCCGGCGCGCTGGCGCTGATCGCCGCGATTGCACTGCGGGCCGTCACCGACGGAGCCGGGGAGGCGCTCGCGCTCCCCGAGGCACTGGCCGACTTCGTCGCGCTCTCGCTGAGCGTCTTCATCGAATCGCTGCCGTTCGTGTTCCTCGGCATACTGCTCTCCACCGCGGTGCAGGTCTGGGTGCCCCAGTCCATCATCGACCGGGTACTCCCCCGGAATGCCGTGCTGCGGCGGGCGGTGCTCTCGGTCACCGGGGTGCTGCTGCCCGTCTGCGAGTGCGGCAACGTGCCCCTCGCGCGCGGGCTCATGATGCGCGGTTTCACGGTCTCCGAGGCCGCGACGTTCCTGCTGGCCGCTCCGGTGCTCAACCCCGTGACCATCATCACGACCTATCACGCCTTCGGCTGGAGCGACGGGATCCTCGCCGCGCGCATCATCGGCGGCTTCGTGATCGCGAATCTCGCCGGCTGGCTCGTCAGCCGATCGGCCGATCAGTCGTCACTCCTCACGGCGGGCTTCCGTGCGCACTGCGAGCACTCCCACGACCACGCGCGCAGCGGCCGCGTGCAGCGCAGTCTCGTCGGCATGGCCGAGGAGACGAGCGCGATGATGCCGGCGCTCATCATCGGATCGGCGTTGGCCGGGGCGATCCAGGTCGGCGCCCCGCGGGACCTCCTGATCGCGCTGGGCGCCCATCCGCTCTGGTCCGTGATCGCGCTGATGCTCCTCGCATTCATTATCTCGATCTGTTCGAGCGTCGATGCGTTCTTCATCCTCTCCCTCAGCGCCACCTTCCTCCCCGGGAGCATCGTCGCATTCCTGCTCTTCGGAGCGATGATGGACATCAAGATGCTCGCGCTGCTGCGCACGACCTTCACCGCACGTGCGCTCGCGCTGCTCACCAGCCTCGTGGCGCTGTGCTGCCTGGTCGTCGGATGGGGGCTGAATCTTGTGGCGTGAACGATTCGACCGCTACTGGCGGGGGCTCGTGCTCAGCGGGTTCGGCATCGCGGCGATCGCCTGGCTCGCCGCGACGGGCCGTCTCGGGTGGTACGTGCACCCCCGGTACTTCTGGTTCACCGTCACCCTGTGCGGGATCGCCGCGATCGCACTCTGCGCGGCGGTGCCGGCGCTGCACCGCGCCGCGCGCGAAGCCGATGGAGATGCGAACGACCGCGACCACGACCGCGACTCACCGCCGTCGCGCACGCATCGCTCGCCGGTGGCCCGCGCGATTCCCGCAGCAGGCGCGGTGCTGCTCGTCGTCGCAACTGCCGCGGCTCTGCTCGTCGCTCCCCCGACCACGCTCTCGGTGGCGACCGCTCAGCAGCGGCAGGTGAACACCGGGACCGGGCCCTCGGACGGCGTCGCCCTCTCCGGAGAGGACGCGGATCGGGATGCCCGCGACTGGGCGATGCTGCTGCGACAGGGCGGAGGCGCGGAGGCCGAGGGACGCACGGCGAGTTTCATCGGCTTCGTACTCCCCGGCGCCGACGAGTCGGATGATGTCTTCTTCGCGGCGCGCTTCGTCGTCTCCTGCTGCGCCGTCGATGCCCAACCGCTCGGGGTGCCGGTGCTCTCACCGGATTGGCAACGCGATCATGCCGAGGGCTCCTGGGTCGATGTCGAGGGCGTCTTCGTCGCGAATCCCGACGTGACGAGCGATCAACCGGTCGTGCTGCGGCCGTTCAGCATCACCCCGATCGATGAACCGGACGACCCGTATGTCTACTGAGCACCGCGCTCGTCGGCGGACGCTCGCGTCGCGAATCGCGGTCTTCGCGATCCTCGGTGCGCTCGCCGCCGGCCTCGCCGGCGCGAACCTCGTGCAGCCTCCGCGACTCTCCGGGGTCGATGCGAACAGCTCCCTGCTCGTCTCGCGCACCGATCAGCGAGTTCAGCTGCACTTCAGTCAGCCGATCGAACCCGTCGACCCGGAGTCGGTGGTGGTCACTCCCGAAACGCCGATCGACATCACCTCCGAGGGCAGCGCGCTCACGATTCGTTTTCTCGAGATGCTGGACACCGGCACGGAGTACCGCATCGAGGCGCAGGTCCACGGTGCGGCCACGGGGAGCAGCGATGCCGTCACGGCGTCGGTGCGCACGCCGGACCCCGCGACGTACACGCTCAGCCGGTCGGCGGACGGCGATCGCCTGCTCGAGCACCGACTGCACGACGCGTCCTCCACCCGCACCGTGTTCTCCGCTCCGAGCATCGAGGAGTACTCGAGCACCAGCACCGGGCTGGCGGTCGTATCGCGCGACGACTCCGGACTCGCCGCGCTCGCGATCCACTCCGAGGCGACCGGAGGTGAAGGATCGGGAGGGTTCACCGACCCCGACCCGTTCCGCATCATGTCCGCGCCGCACCTCAGTCAGTTGCGCAGCGACGCGAACAGCGGGGTGCTCGGCGTCGTCGCGTCGGGGGCCGGCGACGACGGCACGGAGTACGATCGAACGCTCCTCGTGATCGACCCCGCGACGGTCATCGTCTCCACCGTCGCGGACGCGGACGGATCTGCGCTCCCCGTGCGCGACTGGCGCTTCATTCCGGGAACGACGTCGATCGTGTTCCAGAGCCCCGACGGCCGACTGCACGGCTGGGAGGCGGCGCCTGAGCCCCGCGTCTTCGAGCTCGGTGTGAGCGGAGAACTGCTCGGCTTCATTCCCGGAACGACCACGCTGGCGATCAGCGAGTCATCGGGCCCATCGCTCGTCGACCTCTCGGGAGCGGTGACGGGTACCCTCGACGGCTCGCCGCCGCGCGCACCGATCGCGTCGCCTGCCGGCGCCGACGGGCGCGCACTGCTCGCGCTCGCTCCGGACGCCGCGCTGGCCCGAACGGGGCTGGCGGTAGAAGCTTTCGCCTCCTCGGGCGGTGTCGACACTCGCGCTGCGGGATCACCGCTCGGCGACGGCTCGCTGGTCGTCGGCGGCGCCGTGCTCGTGCGGAACGGGGAGGAGACGCGCACGATCTTCACGCCGGCCGCGGAATCGACCCGGATCGGCCGGATCTGCCTCTCTCCCAACGCCGAGTTCGCGGCGATCGAGACCGTTTCGGCGGACGGCGAGTCGGATGGCGTCGAAGCCGCTCCGGGCTACTCGCAGACCACCACCAACTACGTGCGCGTCGACAGCGGCGAGACCGTCCGTTCCGCGATCGGCGGGCTCAGCGACTGGTGCGGCTGACCGCGCCCTCCTCAGCCCTGCCTGCCCTTGAACCGGGGATTGGCCTTGTTGATCACGTAGACCCTCCCTCGACGGCGTACGACCTGCGCCCCCGGCTGGCGCTTCAGCGACTTCAGCGATGCTCGAACCTTCATCGTGTCTCCTTCAACTTTATTGATAACAATTATCACTATAGTGGAGGTGCGATCGCCATCGATCGCCTGGGAAGGAAGCTATGCAACGCATCGAGATCACAGCCGTGCTGGGAGCATGCGCACCCGAGCGCCGAGCATTCGCGGAGCGGAGGAGCGCCCGAACCGGAGCAGCCATGATCTCCGCCGCGCGACTCGCGCAGGGGTCGGATCCGCTGCTCGAAGCCGTCGCTCTCGTTCCCTGGACCGGAGCGTCGGGGGCCGTCATCGAGCTCCCGGCGGAGACACGCGCAACCGAGGTGATCGGAGCGCTCGACGCCGAGTCCGAGCGCATGCGCCTGACGCACCTGGTGTGCGTCGTCGACGCGCTGCACGTGCTGACCGACGTGATGCGCGATGACTACGTCTCCCAGCGAGGCGGCTCGCTCTTCGTCGCGCGCGCCGAGCTGCTCATCACCCAGCTCGAGTACGCCTCGCAGATCGTCTTCGTCAACTGGGAATCGCTCGCAACCGCGGACCTGTCGGCGCTCATGGCACTTGCAAATCATCTGGCGCCGAAGGCGCGCCTGAGTCTGCACCAGGACGGATACGAGCCGATCACCGAGCCGCTGACCTTCTCCCGGCATCAGGACCGGCCCGGGTGGATCGCGCTCCTCAATGACGAGTTCGACCCGTACATGACCGATCCACGAGTCGCCGCAGCTCGCTACGTCCACGAGCGGCCGCTTCACCCGGGTCGCCTCCAGACGGTACTCGATGAGCGGATCGAGCCCGGCGAGTTCGGATTCGTCGTCCGATCGGCCGGGTTCTGCCGGCTGGCGACGAGACCGCGGAATATCGCGAGCTGGGATCACGTCGGCCGAGTCATCTCGTTCGAACCCGTCGGAGGCGATGCGGTCAGCGCCGAGGCCGAGCTCCTCGCGATCGGCCAGGATCTCGCCTTCATCGGCATCGATCTCGACACCGCCGCGCTCGCCGCCGCACTCGATGACGCCGCCCTCACGGATGAGGAGTTCGCGGCGGGGCCGAGTGCCTGGCTGCGACTCCTCGACCCCTTCCCCGAATGGCTCACCGCCGACGAGTCACACGGTTGACGTCACTCGCGCTGGCGAGGGCGGCGCAGGATGACGATTGCAGCGATGGCGACCGCGAGCACCGCGAATGCACCGACGCCGATGCCGATCCAGAGCCCGTTCACCGGACTCGACGTGCCCGCATTCCCGCTCTCGTTCTGCGAGGCGTCGGAATCGGCCGAGTTCGCACCTGCGGCAGCGTTCGCCGCCTCCGGCGCAGCATCGGCCTCGGTCTCCTGCGCCTCGCCGCAGAGCGGCGCCTCTGATCCGGCGCCGGCTTCGGCGTCGCCCGCGGGCTCGTACGTGAATGAGAAGTTCTCCGCGATGGGGTGTCCGTCGGACGACACGACGCGCCATTGCACCTCGTACACGCCCGCCTCGCCCAGCGCGACCGGCGTCGATACCATCGGACCGGAGAGCGAGGGGCACCCGGCCTCGTAGTAGCGCCCATCGGGCCCGATCACCCTGACCAGGTTGCTGCCCTCCAGCCCGAGCGGCGAATTGTTGAACTGGAGCGTGATCTCGTCGAGCGACTCGACGGCGGCGCCGTCGACCGGGTCGGCGCTCACGAGCTGGTCGTGCGCCGACGCCGCTGTCGCGACGACCGGGAGGCCGACGACGGCGACCACGGCGCCCGCCGCGAGCAGCGCGAGTCGGCGAAGTGCGGTCACGCCGCGGCCTTCCGCGAACGCGAGAGCGCGACGGCCCCGAGCAGCACACCGCCTGCAGCGATCACGAGTGCCGCGACGCTCAGGCCGAGTGTCACGCCGTTCGTGGAGGCGGCGTCGTTCGCACCCGCACCGGCGTCATCCGCCGCCTCGGCGTGGTCCGCGCCATGGCCGCCCCCTGCCGAGTGGTGGTCGTCGGCCGGGGGTGCATCGTTCACCCAGAGCACCGGGGCGGGGTCGAGCGTGTCGTCCTCCTCCAACTGCTCGGGCGTTGCAGCCCACTCGACGACGGTGCCGTCGCTGTAGGTCTGCGTGACCGGAATCGGGATGCTTCCCGTATCCGCGACGGGGCCCACCGAGAGTGTGAACATCTGCACCTGTCCGGGCGCGATGCCGCCGTCCTCCGCCGTGTACACGACCTCGGTCGGGGCGTCGCTGACCGTGTTGCCCAGCACATCGACGGGTTCGGGCAGAGTCTCCTCCGTGACCTCGGCGGTCCAACCGGTGACCGGCTGGTAGGAGACATGGGTGAACGGCGTGTCCTTCGGCAGATGGAACTCGAGCTTCGTGGTGCTCGCAGTGTCCGATTCGGTCGGAGCGCGGAAGGTGAGGTACGACCAACCACCGGCATCGGCCTGTTCCGGCGTGACGGTGACGTGCGCTGATGCGGCGAGCGGCGCTCCGATCGCGAAAACTGCACCGGCGCCGACACCGATGGCAAGGCGCGTGAACTTCTGAGTACGTGTGTTCAACATGGGATGTTCTCCGTATGACTGTGTGCGAGCGGCTCTGCGCCGTTCGCGATGAGTGAGGAAGGGATCAGGCCGCTTGCGGCGGTCCCCTCCGTCGCATGTCACTCAGAGTCGTGAGACGAGGCGCACCCGAGCGCCAGGCGGCGAGGGGCGTGCGAGGAACCCTGTCGACCGACGGCGCCCACCGGAGCAGTTCGGCGACGCGGCGCAGTCTTCCGAGGCCGAGGATCGCGATGAGTGCGCGCTCCCCGGCGCCGATCGCGAGCACCGTGACGACAGCTGCGCACGCGTGCGCGATCCACATCGCCCCGTCGGCATGGTCGCCGTGCGGGAGTACGCTCGATCCCTCGGCAGCGAGCCGCTGCGCAAGGGATCCGGCGTCGTGCAGGTGCGCCGCTGCCCCGAACGTGAACGAGCCACCGCCGAGTCCGATGACGAGGAGGCCGTGGAATGCGAACTGGCTCGCCGCGACGGCGAGCGCGAGGCGACTCCACGAGAACGACCGGCCGGCGAGCGCGACGCACACCGGCACGGCGAAGACGAGCGCGAGCAGCACGCCGAGCACCGGCACCGAGCCGCCATCGGCGACTGCGTGGGAGAAGATCGCCGCGAACGAAGCCACTGCCGCGACGACGAGCCCGCGGCTCGTCCGTTCGGCTCGCGATGACGTCACGCTCCGATCCTACCGCGGCGTCATCGCAGAGGAGGGACGAGGCGCGCGCTCACTGCGCGGCGTCGTTCATGGGCCCAGAGCGCGATGCGCAAGTCGGTGACACCGTGCAGCGTCATCGGATCGCGCCCCGAGAGCTCGCGGATCCGTCTGAGCCGGTGGCGCACGGTGTTGACGTGCACGAAGAGGGCGTCGGCTGTTCGCTGCACGTGCTGGTCTGCGGCGACGTAGGCGCGCAGCGTCTCCAGCAGCTCGCTTCGAGAGGAGCCTTCTGCGTCGATGATCGGGGCGAGCAGACGCTCGACGAAGCGCTTCGGCACGTCGGCGGGCAGCTGCTCGAGGAGTGCCTCGAACGACACCAGATCACGAGGCCCCGCGACTCCTCCTCGGCTCCTCGCGAGTGTGAACGCCGACCATGCCTCGGAGATGGCCGAGCGCAACTGCGATGAGCTCACGGTCGAGCTGTATCCGCACACGAGTCCGAGACTCTGCGTCTCCTCCAGCGACATCGGTGCAGTGATCATCGTGACCGAGCGCGATGTCGCCCCGACCACTGCGTCGGGCCAGCGCTTCGTGACGGCGTCAGCGCTTCCATCCGGCCACGCCGAGACCTGCAGAGGCCCCGCGCCGATACCGCGGGCCTCGAGCTCCGGAGAGAGCGCACCAGCATGAGCAAGACCCTGTTCAACGAAGTCGATGAGCTGCCCGACGCGCAAGCGCTGTTCCGCTGCAGCGCGCTCGACCTGCACTCGTGCGATCTCGACGATGCTTGCGAACTGTTCAGCGAACTCCTCGCTCGGCCCCGAAGCCGCTCCGCCCCTCGCGACAGCGCCTCGGCCCCCGACCGAGCGCTTCGGAACGCCGAACGAACTCGAGACCTGTGCCCGCAGCTGTTCCTCCGTCGCTCCTGAACGCGCGCGCTGCAGCAGCTCGCCGAGCAGCGAGGTCTCCATTCGCCTGGCTTCGGTCTCCGCCTCGCTGCGCCGGCGCAGAATGGCGTCATTCACCGCGAGAAAGGGTGTGCCGTGCGGAATCACGAGGAGCGGCAGACCGTGCACTCGACACGCATCGACGAGATCCGTCGGCGGATCGAGATGCACCTCCCCCAGCCCGATACCAGCGCACGCCGCTCCGGACTCCACGAGCGCCTCGACGAACGTCTTAGAAGCGCGGGGGCCGATGAGTGCGCTGCCGAGTGTGCACACGAATTCGCGCGGCCTGAGATGCGGACGCGGATCGATTTGCTCTGTCGCGTGGGCCCAAGCGACAGGAGCGCTCACATCTCCCTCGGTCATCACGATCGGGACGAGACCCAGAGTCGCATCCGCAAGCAGCTCACCGATGGTCACTCGAGGCCCGACGCCGAGCGCGACTCCGTCGTTCACCATCTCAGCATTGTAGCTTTCTCCAATAGTTCGCGCGACGAAGTGGAGTTTGCTCCCGAAAATCGCCCCGACCATTGGAGAAGCGTCAATACTGGGAGCAATCCACCCGTTGGCCGAAGGAGTCCACGTTGACCACCCCATCTTCGCAGCCGGAACGCACGGCCCACACCTTGAAACGCGAGTTCAGCTTCGGCGCAGCATTCGCCTTCGCATTCGCCTTCATCTCGCCGATCGTCGCTCTCTACGGCATCTTCGGCCTCGCGATCAGCACTGCAGGGCCCTCGTTCTGGTGGGGATTCCTCATCGTCTTCGCCGGCCAGTTCTTCGTCGCCCTGGTCTTCGCCATGCTCGTATCGCGATGGCCGCTCGAGGGCTCGATCTACCAATGGTCGAACCGCATGCTCGGCGCGGGGTTCGGCTGGTTCGCCGGTTGGTTCTACATCTGGACACTGACCATCGCCATGGCGACGGTCGCGCTCGGCGCCGCCGGGTTCATCGCCAACATCATCGGCCTGCACGGCGCGAGTGGTCCGCAAATCGCCCTGATCGCTTTCGTCGTCCTCGTGCTCGGAACGCTCATCAACCTCGCCGGGCGAGGGGTGCTGAAAGTCTTCATGATGGCGAGTATCGTCGCCGAGATCGTGGGCTCGATCGGGCTCGGCGTCTGGCTGCTCATCGCGCATCGCGAGCACGACTTCTCGGTCCTGTTCGATGGGGGCCGCAGTGTAGGTGCGGAAGACGGCTTCTTCTCACTCGGAGGACCGTTCCTGCTCGCGGTCGTGTTCATCGGATTCTCCTTCGTCGGGTTCGAGAGCGCCGGATCGATCGCCGAGGAGGTGCACGAGCCGCGGAGGAATCTTCCCAAAGCAGTGCTGTTCTCACTCGCCTTCATCGCGTTCGTGGTAATGTTCTCGAGCCTCGCGGTGATCCTCGCAACCCCGGAGAATGCGGCCGAACTCCCCGAATACGATTCCGACCCGGTCTACGCCGTCCTCACGGCGCAACTCGGTTCGGCGATCGCCCTTCCCCTGCAGGCTCTGTTCGCAATCGGTTTCATCGCGAGCTTCCTCGCGCTGCAGACCTCGGCATCGCGACTCATCTGGGCGAAGGCCCGCGATCGTGCTCTTCCGTTCGCCGCTTCGCTATCGCGTCTCAGCCGGAAGCAGCGACAACCGGTCGGCCCGATCCTCATCACGACCGTCATCGGAACCGCGCTCTTCCTCCTCAGCAATGTCGCGGAGAACCTCTACACGCTCATGGTCAACTACACTTCAGGCGGCTTCTACCTGAGCTTCCTCTTCCCGGTCGCCGCCTTCGCCGCGACCGTGCTGCGGCGGCGCTGGAAGGCCGGCTCGTTCTCGATCGGTGCATGGACCCCGATCGTCGCCATCATCGCGCTCGGCTGGGTGACGTTCGAGCTCGTCAACATCGCATGGCCCCGCGCGCTCAACGGCAACGCATGGCTCGACTGGTCCGTCGTCGTCGGCACCGTCGCGCTGACGGTGATCGGAAGCCTCGTATACGCTCGGGTGCGGCGACGCATCGAGACGGTGCCGACAGCGATCATCGACCTCGACGCCGCAGCGGGGGTCGCAACGACCAGCGGTCGAGGGCAGCGCTGATGCGGGCCGTCATCGTCACGGGTTCCGCGGGCGGCATGGGGCGCGCGATCGTCGGCAGACTGCAGCGCCGCGGCCTGCGCGTCGCAGGATTCGATCGCACGGCATCGCCAGAGGCCGACCATTCGGAGATCATCGACCTCACCGATCCCGCGGGCACGGCTGCCGCGGTATCGCGTGCCAGTGCCGCTCTCGGCCCCATCGACGGCTTTGTAAGCGCGGCCGGGCACTATGTCAGCACTCCGTTCACCGATGTCACCGACGCGGATGCCGCCCTCATGCTCGACGTGCATTTGGGCGCGTTCTTCCGTGTCTCACAGGCCCTCCTCCCCGGAATGATGGAGCGCAAGACCGGGTCCATCGTCGCGGTCGCAAGCGAACTCGCGGTGGGCGGCGGCGAGCGCGACAGCCACTACGCAGCCGCGAAAGGGGCGGTGCTGGGTGCGGTCCGAAGTCTCGCCGCCGAAGTGGCGCCCGCCGGCATCCGAGTGAACGGCGTCGCGCCGGGACCGACGGACACTCCGATGCTGCCCGCGGATTCCCCTTGGAGAGAACCGAACTACCTTCGCGACTTGCCCACTCGAGCACTGGCTTCCCCCGACGACGTCGCACGATGCGTGGAGTTCCTCATCTGCTCGGGCGCATTCACCACCGGGGAAACCCTGCACCCGAACTCAGGAGCCGTGATCTGATGTCGCACCACCATACTTCCCCCGGCGATCGGCGAATCGCGCTCGTCACCGGTGCTGCGGGCGGCCTGGGAACGGCGCAGGTCGAAGCGCTCTCCGACGCCGGTATGCAGGTGGTAGCCCACGCACGCATGCCGAGCGAACGACTCGACGCGCTCACCCGGCGCGCCGGAGCGATTCCCGCTGTGCGCGACCTCTCCGATCCCGAAGCGGCGCGGTCGCTCGTGCAGGACGCCGTTCGCACCGCGGGTCGTCTCGACGTGCTGGTCGCCAATCACGCGACGATGTCGATGTCGGCATTGGCCGACGCGGACCCCGGCGAATGGTGGCGGGTGGTGCGCACCAATCTGCTCGGCACGTTCGCATTGACGCAGGAGGCCGTCCGCGCCATGCGAGCGCACGGCGATGGAGGCCGGATCATCATCATCTCGAGCGAATGGGGCGTCATCGGATGGCCGAACGCCTCCGCCTACGCCGCGTCGAAGGCCGGACTCATCAGTCTGGTGAAATGCCTCGGACGAGAGCTGGCACCCGAGGGGATCCTCGTGAACGCGATTGCGCCGGGGGTCATCGACACCCCGCAGCTGCAGGTCGACGCCGACGACGCCGGCGTCGACCTGCAGGAGATGCACGAGCGCTATGCCGACGGAATCCCCCTCGGCCGCGTAGGTCGAGCAACCGAGATAGCGGAAGCAGTGCAGTTCCTCGCCGACCCCGCACTCGCCGCAATGGCGGGTCAGACCCTGCAGATCAACGGCGGCTCGACCCGCGGCCGAGTGTAAACCGACCACCCGAATCCGAGGAGACCCCGTGAACGACCTCCCCATCATCCCCCCGACCGACGGACAGGTCTCGCCGCGCTACGCCGGCCTGACCACGTTCGCGCGGCTTCCCCGCCGCGAGGATGCCGCCCAGCACGATCTCGCCATCGTGGGCGTGCCGTTCGACTCGGGAGTCACCTTCCGCCCCGGGGCCCGGTTCGGTCCCGGGGCGATTCGCGAGGCCTCGCGATTGCTGCGCCCCTACAACCCTGCTCTCGATGCCGCGCCCTTCGCCGCCGGTCAGGTGGTCGATGCGGGCGACATCGACTGCAATCCCTTCGACATCGGCGCGGCGCTCGACCAGATCGAGGCCGGCATCTCCGACCTGGTGCAGGGCGGCAAACCGGTCATGATCCTCGGCGGAGACCACACGATCGCGCTCGCATCGCTGCGTGCACTGCACCGGGAGCACGGGCCGCTCGCGCTGGTGCACTTCGATGCGCATCTCGACACGTGGGGCCCGTACTTCGACACCCCGGTCACGCACGGCACACCGTTCCGAGTCGCGATCGAAGAGGGGCTCCTGCTCAAGTCGCACTCGGCCCACGTGGGCATTCGGGGTTCGCTGTACAGCGCCGACGACCTGCGGGACGATGAGGAACTCGGCTTCACGATCGTGCATGCGCGCGAGTTCCACACCACTCCGTTCCTCGACATCCTCGAGAGGATTCGCATGCGGGTCGGCGACGCCCCGCTCTTTATCTCGATCGACATCGACGTGCTCGATCCCGCCCACGCGCCCGGCACCGGAACGCCCGAGGCCGGTGGACTCACCAGTCGCGAGCTCCTCGAGCTCGTCCGCGGCCTGGCGGGGAGCCGGCTCGTGGGCGCGGACGTCGTGGAGGTCGCTCCCGCCTACGATCACGCGAGCATCACGGCGGTCGCCGCGGCGCACTGCGCGTACGATCTCGTGACCATCATGGCGCAGCAACTGCGAGGCGGGCGAGCGGGATGATCGAGGAAGCACGCGCGTGCACGTTCGCAGACTGGCCTGAGTCCGCGAACTGCGCAGCCGCCTTCACCTTCGATGTCGACGGGGAGTCGGCGGCGCTCGCCGCAGACCCGAACGCGGCGCGAAGCCTCAGCATCATGACGCATCAGTCTTATGGTCCCACCGTCGGCGTGCGACGGCTGCTCGACGTCCTGGAACGCACTCGAACACGCAGCACCTTCTTCATCCCGGGCTACACGGCCGACCTGCACCCGAGCGTCGTGCGCGATATCGCGGCGGCGGGGCACGAAGTCGCGCATCACGGATATCACCACGTGCGACCGACCGGCTTGTCGAATGCGGAACAGGCCGAACAGCTCGACCGAGGCATCGATGCGCTCGAGCGACTCACCGGCGAGCGCCCGCAAGGGTATCGAGCGCCGATGTGGGATCTCTCCTGGGAGATGCCGACGCTCCTCGCCGAACGGGGGTTCGCCTATGACTCGAGCCTCATGGACGACGACAGCCCGTACGTGCTCGCCACCGATAGCGTGCCGATCGTGGAGATTCCGATCCACTGGGCGCTCGACGATTGGGAGCAGTACTGCTTCCTTCCCGGCGTCAGCGAACTCGGTCCAATCCAGACGCCGGCGCACGCGATCGAGCTGTGGAGCGCGGAGCTCGAAGGCGTGCGTCGCTTCGGAGGATGCTGGGTGCTGACGAATCATCCCTTTCTGAGCGGAAGACCCGGCCGCGCGGCGTCACTGGAGCGCTTCATCACCACCGCACACGAGATGCCCGACGTATGGGTCGCCTCTCTCGGCGAGATCGCCGGTCTTGCGCGGAGCGCTCACCTCGCAGCCCGACGACCGATCAGCATTGTTCCCGACGACCAAACAGCCTCAGCCTCTGTTCGCCCGCCGCGCTTCGGCTGAGCGCTGCTCCTCCGCGACTCGGGCGGCGTGCTCCGTGCGCAGCCGCGTGTGCTCGGGCTTCCTGCGCAGCACCGCGTATCCGATGCCCACGACGACGAACCACACCGGGGTGGCGATGAGGCCGGCACGGGTCTCGGGATCCTGCGTGAAGGCCCAGAGCAGGAAGACGAAGAAGGCCATGACGACATACGGCATCGACGTGCCCAGCGGCATCTTGAAGGCGCTCGCCGCGTGATCCTGCGGTCGACGGCGGCGATACACGAGGTAGCTGATGAGGATCATCGTCCACACGAACATGAAGCACAGCGATGAGATGGTCGTGACGATCGAGAACCCCGCCGACTTGTCGAGTCCGGTGAGCAGGAGCACGAGCGAGCTGAGCAGCAGGACCCCCGTCAGGAACAGTGCGTTCCGCGGCACCCGCGAGCGCGTCAGCCTCGCGAAGAGGCGAGGAGCGTCTCCGCTGGTCGCGAGCGTGTACACCATGCGCGATGTCGAATAGATGCCGGAGTTCGCGGACGAGGCCGCAGACGTGAGCACCACGAGGTTCACGAGGTGCGCCGCCGCCCCGATGCCGGCCAGGGAGAACAGCATGACGAACGGCGACTCGTCTTTGCTGAACGCGACCCAGGGCACGACGGAGATGAGCACGACCAGAGAGCCGACGTAGAAGAGGAGGATGCGGATCGGAATCGCTTTGACCGCGCGCGGCAGGTTCCGCTCCGGGTCGCGCGTCTCGGCCGCCGCCGTTCCGACGAGTTCGACGCCGACGAAGGCGAAGACCGCGATCTGGAACCCCATGATGAACCCCATGAAACCACCGCCGAAGAAGCCGCCTCCGACGGTGAACAGGTTCATCAGCGATGCGGTTCCCGTGATCTCCTCGCCGGTGCGCGTATCGGTGTACTCATGGGTGAAGCCCGTCGCGATGAGCACGACACCCGCGATGATGAGCGCCACGATCGCGACGATCTTGATCATGGCGAACCAGAACTCGGTCTCCCCGAAGCCGCGCACCGAGGGCAGATTGAGCAGCATCAGCAGCACGATGACGGCAACGGCCGGGATCCAGGTCGGCAGCACCGGCAACCAATAGGTCACGTACACCGAGGAGATCACGATCACGTCGGCGACACCCGTCACGACCCAGCAAAACCAGTAGGTCCAGCCGAGGAAGAACGCTGCGCCGGGCCCGAGGATGTCGCCCGCGAAGTCGGCGAAGTTGCGGTAGTGGGTGCGGCTCAGCAAGAGCTCGCCCATCGCCCGCATCACGAAGTAGAGCATGAAGCCGATGATCATGTAGACGAGCACGACCGACGGACCGGCGACTGAGATCGTCTTGCCCGAGCCCATGAAGAGCCCGGTGCCGATCGCACCGCCGATCGCGATGAGCTGGATGTGGCGATTGCTGAGGGCCCGTTCGAGTCCGTTCTCGCGAGGAGCCTGCAGGTGGGAGTTCGACATGTACCGGTGCGTTCCTTTCGTCTACCGCATCATTACGGTATCTGGTTGGCACACCCCCCGCTCCACGGTACCGCGTACCGGGCGTTCATGCGGCCGAGCGCGAACGCGCCACGCCGAAGCGAGATCGCACCGCAGCACGTCTCAGTGCCGGCGCGATACGAGTTCCCAGTGCATGATGCGAACGCGAACGTGGAGCCGCGGGGAATTGAACCCCGGTCCACTTCGACGATTCCGTGCCTTCTACGAGCGTAGTTCGTGAAAACGTTCTGCTCGGCCCCGCACTTTGCCACGAACACCTAGTGCGACAGGCCCAGTCTCAGAAGAAGTCCCGATACGCCCTGAGACGCGACGTATCAGCAAGCTCCCTTAATGACGCCAGAAGCGGGGCGGAAGCCCACCCGCTCTGACGGACTCGGTCTCGTGCTTAGGCAGCGAGAGCGAAGTCGGTGCGCTTAGCGTTGGCACCTATGGTTTGCGAAGGGCGTTAACGAGATAACTCCGCGTCCTCGGCCCGCTTCTCACAGTCTCAAAATCGACGTGTCGAAACCGATCGGCCCCGTATGTGCACCGAGTATCGGTGCGGTCGGAGCGTTCGCATCATGCACTGTGGAATTTTCAGTCCGGTGCGATGACCGGTACCACCGGCGCATCGCCGGAACGACCATTCTATCAGGAACGGGAGTGCAGAGCGAATGTTCGTCAGGCGCCGTGTTCCTCCTGCAGTGCACGCGGGTCGATCCCGAGGCTCCAGGCTGCGATGTCGGAGACGAAGTGCCGCAATGCGGGGTGCTCGAACGGCGCGGCATTGTTGGCATAGACGCCGATGGCGTCGACGGCCATGTAGATGCGCGTGCTCGCGCCCACGGGGTCTGCGGTGTCGAACGCACCGCTCGCGATTCCGGCTTCGATGAGTGCGACCATGCGCACCCGATCGAGCGCTTCCTGCTCGTCGATCGCGACCGCGAGGTTCGGGATGGCCCGCGCGAGATGCCTGGCGTTGAGCCAGAGCCGGCAGAGCTCCACGGCCTCCGGGCTCTCGGCGCGCCGCACGAAGCCCGACATCTGCACGAGCGGCTCATCCTCGTCACCGAACAGCCAGTCCCGCTCCGCCGTCACCGCGAGCACGAAGGCCTCGATGACGAGCGTCTCCACCGCTGAGAAGTAGTGACTGATGAGGCCCGGTCGTACGCCCAGCGGGTCGGCGACCGCGCGCAATGTCACGCCCTCGAGCCCGTCGCGCAGAGCGATAGCCGCAGCTTCGGCGACGATCTCGGCCCTGCGCTGCTCCGCGGGCTTGCGCACCCGCGAAGACGACGTGGGCGCCGTCACGCGCGTCACTCCCCCATGCGGTTGCGCTGGCGCATGGCGCGCTCGGCTTCGCGCTTATCCTGCTGCTCGCGCAGCGTCTGCCGCTTGTCGTATTCGCGCTTGCCCCGTGCGAGCGCGATCTCGACTTTGGCGCGGCCGTCGAGGAAGTACATCTTCAAGGGCACGATCGTCATGCCGCCCTCGCGCGTCTTCTGCCAGAGCTTGTCGATCTCCTGCCGATGCAGCAGCAGCTTGCGCTTCCGTCGCGGAGCGTGGTTCGTCCACGATCCGTTGAGGTACTCGGGTATGTACGCGGCGTCGAGCCATGCTTCGCCGTTCTCGATGAACACGTAGCCGTCCACGAGTGAGGCGCGCCCCATGCGCAGCGATTTCACCTCGCTGCCCGTGAGCACCATACCGGCCTCGTACGTATCGAGGACCTGATATTCGTGCCGAGCCTTCTTGTTCGAGGCGATCAGCTTCTCGCCGGTCTCCTTGGGCATGGCACATCCTCTCTCTCGCGCGGCCGGACCTCCCAGCATAGCGCGCTGCGCCCCCCGCGCCACGCGAGCGATCCGCGTTCTGCAAGCCCCCGCGCGGCTACGGCGGCTTGCTGAACGCAGATCACTGCACGGAGCTCCGCTCCGCGCCGGGCCGCCCCCGGAGCGGAACCCCGTCCGGCGCGGACCTCCGGCCCGCCCGGATGCAGTGACCTAGACCCGCAGGTAGCGGGTGATCGCGATCTTCGCCGCGATCGCCGACAGCACCACGCCGACGAGCACGAGGATCGGCGGCACCACGAGCGACTGCTCGACCGTGATGTAGCTGGTGAAGGGCACCTCCCTCGCCAAGAACCCCTGGACGAAGAACTTGACGATGGCCACCGACGCCGCACTCGCGAGCACGGCGCCGACGAGGGCCGCGATGATGCCCTCCAATATGAAGGGCGTCTGGATGAAGCGGTTCGAGGCTCCGACGAGACGCATGATGCCGATCTCCCGTCGCCGCGAGTAGGCCGACAGGCGGATGGTGGTGGAGATCAGCAGCATTGCGGCGATGAGCATCAGCCCGGCGATGGCGATGGCGGTGTAGCTCGCGACTCCCAGGAAGAGGAAGATGCGGTCGAGCAGGCTGCGCTGATCGGAGACGCTCTGCACGCCGGGGATGCCGGCGAAGGTCTCCTGGATGATGTCCGAGCGCGAGGGATCCTTCAACTTGATCCAGAACGTCTGGTTCAGCTGCTCGGGCCTCGTGATCTCGACGATCGGGTTGCCCTCGAACTGCTTCGTGAACTCCTCGTACGCCTGCTCGTGGTCGACGAAGAACGAGTCCTCGATGTACGGCGCGAGCGTGTCGGAGTCGAGCGCCGCCTGCACCGCCGCGATCTCCTCCTCCCCCGCGTCCGTTCCCGAGCATGTCGCGCTCTGGTCGTAATCGGTGCAGAGATACACCGCGACCTGCGCGCGATCGAACCAGAACGTCTTCATCTGCTGGATCTGCAGCTGCATCAGAATCGCGGCGCCCACGAAGGTGAGCGACACGAAGGTGACGAGCACTACCGAGATGACCACGGAGAGGTTGCGGCGAAAGCCGCTCCAGACCTCGCCGAGTACCAGTCCCACCCTCATCGCACGGGCCCCACATCCGTCTGGTCGTCGTCTTTTCGCTTGAGTCCGAGATGCTCGGCGAGGCTTCCCGTCTCCGCCATCTGCACGGGATCGAGCGGCCTCGCCGGCTCGAGGAAGCTGGGGATGCTGCGGCCGCGCGGCCCATCGGCGTGCACCGTCTCGTCGATGTCCTCGTCCTCCTCGTCCTCCTCGCCGAACGGGTGCGGCTCCTCGAAGACCGATGCCTCCTTCGGCCGTTCGGCATCCGGGGTTTCGACGATGCGAGGCTCCTCGGTTTCGGGCTCGGGGGCTGCCGCCGCGACGACTTCCGCCGCAGCCTCGACGAGCGCAGGATCGCGATCGGCCGCATCCTGAACCGCCGTCGACCGCGCCGGGTCGTCGAGCACCTCGGGCGCGAGCGCCGCGCGCACGACCGCCTCGGAGGTGCGCAGCACCTGCACGCTCGCATCGGAGAGGTCCGCGATCGGGATCGAGGCGGTCTCTCCGTAGCCTCCGCCGACTTCGTCGCGCACGACGACGCCCTGGGAGAGTTCGACGACGCGCTGCTGCATGATGTCGACGAACGTGGCCTCGTGGGTGGCCATCACGACCGTCGTGCCCGCCGCGTTGATCGCGCGCAGGAGCTGCATGATGCCGAGACTCGTCGCGGGGTCGAGGTTGCCGGTCGGCTCGTCCGCCATCAGGATCGCCGGCTTGTTGACGATGGCGCGCGCGATCGCGACGCGCTGCTGCTCACCACCGGAGAGCTCGTGCGGGAAGCGCTTCGCCTTATTGGCGAGGCCGACCATTTCGAGCGTGTCGGGCACGGCCTCCTGGATGAAGCCGCGCGACTTGCCGATGACCTGCAGCGTGAAGGCGACGTTGTCGTACACGGTCTTGTTCGTCAGCAGACGGAAATCCTGGAAGACCGTGCCGAGATTCCGGCGGAAGTACGGGACCTTGCGCGAAGAGATCTTGCTGAGGTCCTGCCCCAGCACGTGGATCTTCCCGGCACTGGGCTGATCCTCGCGAAGGATCAACCGCAAGCAGCTGGATTTTCCAGAACCGGACGCACCCACGATGAAGACGAACTCGCCTCGGTCGACCCTGAGGTCGATACCGTCGAGCGCGGGTTTCGCGGTGCCCCGGTATTTCTTGGTGACGTTCTCGAAGAGGATCATGACGAGAAGACTGTACGCCCTGCCGACCGGGGCGTTGCTGAGGCGCGCTGGATCCGGACTGCTTCCGGTGAACTCCCAGTCGAGCGCTCAGTCGTTCTTCGCCAGCGAGCGCCACCGGATCCCGGCGGCGATGAACCCGTCCAAGTCGCCGTTGAAGACCGCCTCCGGCTGCGAGGACTCGTGGCCGGTGCGGAGATCCTTCACGAGCTGCTGACCGTACAGGAAGTAGGAGCGAATCTGATCGCCCCAGCTCGCGGTGACGCTGCCGGCGAGCTCCTTCTTCTTCGCGGCCTCCTGCTCGCGCTGCAGCAGCAGCAGGCGTGTCTGGAGCACGCGCATGGCCGCGGCCCGGTTCTGGATCTGAGACTTCTCGTTCTGCATCGACACGACGATGCCCGAGGGGATGTGGGTGATGCGCACCGCCGAGTCGGTCGTGTTCACGGACTGACCGCCGGGCCCCGAGGAGCGGTAGACGTCGACGCGGATATCGGTCTCGGGCACCTCCACCTCGGTCGCCTCCTCGAGCAGCGGGATGACCTCGACGCCGGCGAAACTGGTCTGGCGCTTGTCGGCCGAGCCGAACGGGCTGATGCGGGCGAGGCGATGAGTGCCGGCCTCGACCGAGATGGTGCCGAAGGCGTACGGCGCGTCGATCTCGAACGTCGCCGACTTGATGCCTGCACCCTCGGCGTACGAGGTGTCGAGCACCTTCGTCGGGTAGTCATGCTGCTCGGCCCAGCGCAGGTACATGCGCATCAGCATCTCGGCGAAGTCCGTGGCGTCGTCTCCGCCCGCACCCGAGCGGATGGTGACGACGGCCGCACGCTCGTCGTACTCCCCCGAGAGCATCGTCTGCACCTCGAGATCCTGGATGACCTTCTCGAGCGCGGTCAGCTCGGCTGCGGCTTCCTCCGCCGATTCGGCGTCATCGGCCTCCTCCGCGAGCTCGATGAGCACCTCGAGATCGTCGAGGCGCTGCTCGACGCTGCGGACGCGCTTCACCCGGGCCTGTCGATGCGACAGGCCGCTCGTCACCTTCTGCGCGGCGGCGGGATCGTCCCACAGGTCGGGGGCTGCGGCCTGCTCCTCGAGCTCGGCGATCTCCCGATCGAGCTTGGGCAGATCCAGCACCGCGGCGATGTCGGCGTACGTCGAGCGGAGTTCGCGGATGCGTGCGGAGAAGTCGAGGTCGAGCATGGTGCTCAAGCTTACTCGCCGGATCGCGTTCACCGTTGCTCACGAGCCCTCGCGGCCCGTATCCGCCGATCGTCCGAAGGCGTCCGTGCGTCAGATCACGGCGCCGGTGAGTACCGGCGCGGCCGTGCCTCCCGCGCCGACGGTCGTACTGCGCCATGCCTGGTCCAGGCGTCGCACGGCCTCTGCGAGCGTCGCCTCGGGAGCCGAGAACGGCAAGCGCACGTACCGCTCGAATGTTCCGGGGCTGCCGAAACGGGGGCCCGGCGGCAGATGCAGGTCGAGCTCCGCCGCTGCCCGACTCAGCCGGGAGCTCACGCGCTCGCCGATGTCGACCCAGATGCAGACGCCGCCGACGGCACTCGACGGCCGCCATTCGGGAAGGCGCTCGGCGAGGCCGGCGACGAGCACTCGATGGCGAGCCGTCAGCTGCTGGGCGCGCTCGGCGAGGATGTCGTCGTACTGATTCAGCGCGTGCAGCGCGAGCACCTGCTCCCAGGTGCCCGTGCCGAGATCGCCGATGCGTCGGGCGGCCTCCAGCCGGCCGATGAGTTCGGGGGCGGCGCGAATCCATCCCACCCGCAGACCGCCCCACACCGTCTTCCCCAGGGATCCGACGGTGAGGATCGCATCCTGGTGATGCCGCTGCTCGGCATGCGCCGCGAACGGTGTGATCCGAGCCGATTCCCCCAGCGAGAGCTCCGCGGTCGTCTCGTCCGCGATCACGTAGGCACCCGCTCCCGCCAGCGCGGTGATCAGACTCGACTTCAGCCCGTCGGGCATCCGCAGACCGGTCGGATTGTGATGATCCGGAATCAGGTACGCGAGTTTGGGGGTCGTGCGCTCCGCGATCTCCAGCAGGCCCGAGGCGTCGTAGCCGCCGTCCTCCTGGGCACTGCCGGCACCCGCCGCACTCCCCGCGCTCACCGGGAGCTCGGCCACCAGCGCGCCCGTGGAGGCGAGCGCCTCTCGCGCGTGCGGGTAGCTGGGCGACTCGATCAGACTGCGGTCGCCGCGCCGGAGCAGAGTACGGGCGATCAGGAAGATCGCGTGCTGCGCCCCGAGCGTCACCATGATCTGCTCGGGACTCGTGGGGAGCCCGCGGGCCGAGTAGCGCTCGGCGATCGCTGCGCGCAGCTCGGGGAGCCCGAGCGTGTCGTAGCCGATGAGCTTGAACGCGCCGGCGTGCTCAGCGGCCGCCCGAGCGTTGAGCGCGGCGAGCCCGCTCCACGGCTCCGGGCACGCGCTCGACAGGTCGATGCCGCTGATCGCACCCGACCAGAGACCCTCGCGCGTCGACCCGGAACCCCGTACGACGGTGCCCGAGCCGCGACGGGAGTGCACCACTCCCGACTCGCGCAGCCGCTGATACGCGGCGGCCACCGTCGTTCGACTGACGCCCAGGGTCTCCGAGAGGGGGCGTTCGGCCGGCAACGACATGCCGGGAACGATCCGTCCGTCGCGCACGAGCAGTGACACGCTCTCCGCGAGTTCGCGGTAGCCGTGACCCGCTCCGCGCCAGCGCCCGAGCAGGTCGGCTAGGCGGCGCGCACTCAGGCGCTGAGCAGTCCTCATCTCCGGCATGCGGCCACCGTATGCGAAGTGGCCTCTTGAGTACAAGGCCAATCCGGGGTGGACTGATGCCGTGACTCGACGCCTCGCCCGCCTCATTCCCGGCCTGCTGCTCTACGGCATCGCCGACGCCTTCATGATCGAGGCCGCCCTCGGAGTGGATCCCTGGACGGTCTTCGCCCAGGGGCTCTCCCACCAGACCGGGCTCGGCATCGGCATCCTCACCAACCTCATCGGGGTGCTCGTGCTGCTGCTCTGGTGGCCGCTTCGCCAGAAGCCGGGCGTCGGAACACTGCTCAACATTCTTCTCGTCGGCCCGGGCATCGAGCTGGGCCTGTGGGTGCTGCCGACCCCTGACTCGGTGTGGTTGCGGATCGCCTTCTTCGCGGTCGGCCTGCTCCTGCTCGCCGTCGCGAGCGGCATCTACATCGGCGCGAATCTCGGGCCCGGCCCGCGGGACGGGCTGATGACGGGCATCCACCTGCGATTCGGCACGCCGATCTGGGTCGGCCGCACCTCCGTCGAGGCGACCGTGCTGCTGATCGGCTGGTGGCTCGGCGGCGACGTCGGCGTCGGGACCGTGGTCTTCGCCGTGCTGATCGGCCCCCTCTGCTCGATCACGCTGCCGCTATTCGCCGGCCGCGCGATCCGGCCCGATGGAGCGGGCGCTCGAACGACGAAGCCCGCCGCGCCGGCCGAGGAGCATCCGCTCCGGACCTGACGCGACGGGCTGTCGCCGCTGAAGCCTCAGTCGGCGGAGACCTTGTTGAACCCGGTGACGGGCTGGCTCTCGTCGAACGACGCCACCTTCTTCCGGAATCCCCGGGTGATCACGAGCAGATACAGGAAGCCCAGTCCGCTCCAGATCAGGCCGCCGAGCAGCGCATGGCCATCCAGATTCACCCAGAGCAATCCGGTGAGCAGTGTTCCGAGCACCGGCATGACGATGTAATTGAAGATGTCCTTCGGCGTGCGCCTCCGCCCCTTGCGGATGGCGAACCACGCGATCACCGACAGGTTCACGAAGGTGAACGCGATCAGCGCGCCGTAGTTGATGTACGCGGCGATCATCTCGAGCGTGAAGGCGATCGCGAGCAGGGAGATCGCACCCGTGAGCACGATGTTGAAGGTCGGCGTATGCGTGCGGGGATTCACGTACCCGAAGGTCTTCTGGGGCAGCACGTTGTTGCGGCCCATCACCAGCAGCATGCGCGACACCGAGGCATGCGACGCGAGCCCCGAGGCGAGGCTCGCCGCGAAGCCCGCAGCGGTGAGCACCGCCGAGAGCACCGTTCCGCCGACGAGATCGCCGATGATCGGCAGCGTGCTGTCCTCGACGTACTGCATGTCGCCACCCGGAGCGAACTCGTTCCAGTCGGGGAACCGCTGCTGCGTGAAGTAGCTCGCGACGAGGAAGATCGCGCCGCCGATCACGACGGTGAGCAGAATCGCCTTCGGCATGATCTTCGGCGTCTTGGCCTCCTCGGCGTACATGGTGACCGCGTCGAAGCCGATGAAGGAGAAGCAGACGATGGTCGCGCCGGCGAGCACCGCGCCGAACTCGACACCGCTGTGGAAGAAGGGCTTCATCGTCACGACGCCGTTCTCGCCGGCGCCGCCCGAGAGCTGCAGAACGACCATGAAGACGAAGATCGCCATCACGACGATCGAGAAGACGAGCAGCAGCATGTTGACGTTCGAGGTGCCGCGCATCGTGATGTAGATGACGGTCGTGACGAACAGCACGTAGACGACGACCCAGACGACGCCCGGGATCCCCGGGAAGAACGCCTCGAGGTAGCTGCGCACGATGAGGCAGTTCACCATCGGGAGCAGCATGTAGTCGATCAGCGCCGTCCACCCGACCAGGAACCCGACGTTCGGGTGCATCGACTCGCGCGCGTAGGTGTACGCGGAACCGGCGCTGGGAATCGCTCCCGCGATCTTGCCGTAGCTGATCGCGGTGAAGATCATGACGACGAGCGCCACCGCGTACGCGAGCGGCACGACGTTGTTCGTATCGCGCGCGACCAGACCGAACGTGTCGAAGACGACGGTCGGGGTCATGTAGCCGAGGCCGAGGCCGACGATGGCCCACAGCCCGAGGCTGCGCTTGAGACGAGCACCGTTCGACGAGGCCGGTGCAGACAGAGCGGACATGTTCTCTCCTTCAAGAACGCAGCTGCGTCGCACGATCTGAATCCGCTCGGCAGCCCTGTTGCGGCGACGAGGAATTCGCCAAGCACACATCTTGCACCCGCGCGGCGCCCGGGCGCAAGCCGAGCGCGCGAATCGCGCGCTCGGCTCGCGATCAGGCCCGGGCGAGCCGCTTCCGCTTGGAGATGTTCACCATCTGCACGACGATCACGAGCAGCAGTGCCGCGACGAACACGATCGATGCGAGCACGTTCGCCTGCGCCGGGACGCCCTTGAGCGCCGACACGTAGATGAACTTCGGGAACGTCGTCGCTGTACCCGAATTGAAGTTCGTGATGATGAAGTCGTCGAAGGAGAGGGCGAAGCTCAGCAGCGCCGCACCGAGGATGCCGGGAGCCAGCATCGGCAGTGTGACGCGCCAGAACACCTGCATCGGGGAGGCGTACAGATCGCGCCCCGCCTCCTCGATCGCCGGGTCGAGGCTCGCGACGCGGGCTTTCACCGCGACGACGACGTACGAGATGCAGAACATCGTGTGCGCCAGGATGATCGTTCCGATGCCCTTCTCCACGCCGGCGAGCAGGAACTGCGCCGCGAGGCCGGCGCCCAGCACCACTTCGGGCGTCGCCATCGGGGTGAAGAGCAGCAGGCTGACGGTCGACCTCGCTCTGAACCGGTACCGCACGAGCGCGATGGCGATGAGCGTGCCGAGCGTCGTGGCGATCACCGTGGCGACCACGCCGACGAGGATGCTGTTGCCGAACGCGGTGCACACCTGCGGGGCGCCGCACGGGTTCTCCCAGTTCCGCAGCGTGAACCCTCGCCACAGGATGTTGTTGCGGCCCGATTCGTTGAAGGAGAACACGATGACGTGCAGAATCGGCAGCAGCAGATAGATGAGCACGATCGCGCTCACCACTGGCACGAACGCCTTACCGAGGCTGAACTGTTTCACAGCAGATCCTCCACACCGCTCTTGCGCACGTATGTGGCGACGAACACGAGAATGACGATCATCAGCATGATGGAGAGCGAAGCGGCCATCGGATAGTTCTGCGTCTGGAGGAAGTTCGACTCGATCACGTTGCCGATCATGGTCGTCGACGTTCCGCCCAGGAACTCGCGCGAGGCGTTCACGTAGTCGCCCGACATCGGGATGAAGCTGAGCAGCGTGCCCGACACGATTCCCGGCATGGAGAGCGGCAGCGTGATCCTCCGGAAGGTCGTGAGCGGCGAGGCGTACAGGTCGGCACCCGCCTCGAGCAGCCTGAGATCCAGCGCCTGCAACGATGCGAACATCGGCAGCACCATGAACGGGATGAAGTTGTAGACGAGCCCGAAGATCACGGAGAAGTGCGTGCCCACGAGCTCGCTCGGAAGGATCGCCTTCCACGCGAGCGTGCGGAGCAGGAAGCTGATGAAGAAGGGCGCGACGACGAGGATCAGCAGAATGCCCTGCAGCATCGGCCGCGAGCGCACCTTGACGCCGATCAGGTATGCAAGCGGATAGCTGATCAGCAGCCCGATGATCGTCGCGGTGATCGCGTACACGAACGAGCGCACGAGATGCGGCCAGTACTCCTGCAGCGCTGCCCAGTAGTTCGAGAACTGAGCGGCGGCCACGTACTGACCGATGCCTCCCGTGTCGGCGGGAGCCTGCAGCGAGGTGAGCGCGAGCTGGATGAACGGAGCGACGAAGAACAGCAGCATGTACGCGATACCCGGCGCGAGCAGCACCAGCGCCACCCACCCTCGCTTCTTCGGCGCCTGCTCCACCTGCTTCGCACCCGCGGAGAATGCGGTGAAAGCCACGATCGATTCCCCCTACTCCGCGAGCGCGGCCTGGGACGCGATCGCTCGCGTCGACAGTTCGGAGTCGCGTCTGCCGCTGTCGAGCGGATCGTCCGCGAGGCCGAAGGTGTGGTCGACGCGCCAGCTCAGCCAGACCTCATCACCGAGCGCAGCGGTGGGCCCCGCCTGAACGTTCTGGGCGAACACCTGCACGTCGCCCGCCCCGGGCACGGCGACGGTGTACTGAGTACTCACGCCGATGAAGGACACGTCCGTCACGCGACCCGGGCCGAGAGCGTTGATCTGCGCCTCCGGAGACGGCTCCGAATGGGTGAGTGTGAGCTTCTCGGGCCGCACGCCGAGCGTGATCCGACCGCTGTCGCGCTCACTGCGGGTGCGGAGCACCGAGAGCCGCGCACCGAGGAAGTCCGCGTGCAGCACCTGATCCGTCGAACCGACCACGTCGACGGAGAACAGATTCGACTGCCCGAGGAAGTTCGCGACGAAGACGGTGCGCGGCAGCTCGTACAGGTCCTCGGGCGCACCCATCTGCTCGATCCTCCCCCGATTCATGACCGCGACCGTGTCGGCCATCGTCATGGCCTCCTCCTGGTCGTGGGTGACGTGGAGGAACGTCAAGCCGACCTCCTGCTGAATCTGCTTGAGCTCCTGCTGCATCTGACGTCGCAGCTTCAGATCCAGCGCTCCGAGCGGCTCGTCGAGCAGGAGCAGCGCCGGTCGGTTCACCACCGCCCGCGCCAGCGCCACGCGCTGCTGCTGACCGCCCGAGAGCTGCGCCGGCTTCCGGTCTGCGACGTGATCGAGCTCGACCAGCCGCAGCGCCTCGTGCGCTTTCCCGTTGGCATCGGAGATGCGCCGACGTCGGAGGCCGAACGCCACGTTCTCGAGCACCGACATGTGCGGAAACAGCGCGTAGGACTGGAAGACCGTGTTCACGGGGCGACGATGCGGCGTCAGCGAGGTCACGTCCTCGCCGCCGATGAGAATGCGCCCGGACGTGGCATCCTCGAGACCCGCGACGAGACGCAGCGTCGTCGTCTTGCCGCAGCCCGATGGCCCGAGCAGCGCGAAGAAGGAGCCCGCCGGGATCGTCAGGTCGAGGTGCTCGATCGCGGTGAATCCGGGAAAGCGCTTCTGGATCCCCTCGAGCCGGAGATCCGCCCCCGCCTCGGCGAACGTACTCTGCCCGCCCACGCTCAGAGCCCCAGCACGTTCTGGAACTGGGTCGAGTACTTCTTGTCCTCTTCAGCGGTCAGGGTGCGGAACGGGCGGAGGTGCTCCCAATCCTGCTCGGTCGGGAAGATGAGCGGGTTGTCGGCGTTGTCGGGGTTCACCTGCCGCATCGCCTCCTGCGTCCCCTTCACCGGAGGCACATAGGTGACGTAATCGGCGACCTGGGCCATGATCTCCGGGTCGTAGTAGAAGTTGATGAGCTCCTCGACGCGGGCCTTCGCCTCGGGCGTCGTGCCGTTCGGCACGGTGAACGAGTCGGCTGCGATCATGCCGCCCGATTCCGGAATCTCGAGGGTCCACTGGTTGTCGTTCTCGGCGTTCAGCATGATGACGTCGCCCGACCACGCCATCGCCGCCAGCGCGTCGCCCGTGATCAGATCCTGCGTATAGCTGTTGCCCTTCACGTTGCCGATCTGCCCGCTCTGCAGCGCATCGTCGAGCCACGCCATCGCGGCGTCGAACTCGGTATCGCCCCACTCGCCACCGGGATCGTGCCCCAGCCCGGCGAGGATCAGACCGGCGGTGTCGCGCATCTCGCTGAGCACCACCACTTTGCCCTTGAGCTTCGGATCGAGGAAGTCGTCGAGGGTCTTGATGCCGTTCGGCACCGCCTCCGTGTTCCACACCCACGCGGTCGCGGGGAGCTGCCACGGGATCGAGAACTTGCGACCCGGATCGACATCGAGTGCGTCCCACTGCGCGTCGACGAGGTTCGCCGTCACGTTCGGCAGGTTGTCGTAATCGAACTCCTGCACCTGATTGGCGGTGATGAGGCGCCCATTCATCCAGTCCGTCATCGTGATCGTGTCGTAACCGGTGTGGTCGCCGAGCTGCAGCTGATCCTTGATCTTGCCGTAGAACGTGTTGTTGTCATCGATGTCCTCGACGTACTGGACCTCGTATCCGGCTTGCTCCCGGAAGGTCTCGAGCGACGGATACGTGCCGCTCGCGTCGTCGTAGTCGAGGTAGTAGGTCCAGTTGCCCCAGATCACTCCGTCACCGCCACCACCACCTCCGCCGCCCGAGCACGCGCTCAGACCGAGCGCGCCGAGACCGGCGGCACCGGCCGCGGCACCGCGCAGGAACTGACGACGGTCGAGCTGCTTGCCTCTGATCATCCTGACGATGTCGCGGACGATCGGATCTTCTGGCTGGCAAAACACCATGAGATATCTCCTTTGATTCTCATTACGACGGCACCGCCGTTCCAGCGGCAGTGCCAGGGGTGCCTCGAATATGGCACAGACCTCCACGCCCTGCCAAGAGATGCGCCGGAGCGAACCGGTTTCGTCATCGAACGGTTACCGTTCGGTGACCTCGCCGCTCGACGCGCGTGCTCAGCGGCCGGCGCCGGCATCGTCGCGGCTCTCCGGAAATGCGTGAGAACGTGGAAATACGCTGAATCACGATCCGTCTTCTTCGGATTCCTTTGCGTTTTCGGGATTCGACTGCAAGAATCAGAAGCGTGAGCAGCAAACGCAATGCGCCAGCGCTCGATCCCACGTCGAAAGCGATCATCGAGCAGCTTCAGCGCGATGGACGTCGATCGTACGCGGAGATCGGAAAAGCGGTGGGCCTCAGCGAGGCCGCCGTGCGCCAGCGCGTGCAGAAGCTCACGGATGCCGGCGTCATGCAGATCGTTGCCGTGACCGACCCGATGCGCCTGGGCTTCACCCGCCAGGCCATGCTCGGCATCCGCGTTTCCGGCGACACCAGGGTCGTCGCCGATCGCCTCGCTGAGATGTCGGAGATCAGTTACGTTGTGCTCAGCGCGGGCTCCTACGACATCCTCGCCGAGGTCGTCTGCGAGGACGACGACGGGTTGATCGAGTTGCTCAACGAACAGATCCGCAAGATCGAAGGCGTTGCATCGACCGAATCCTTCGTCTACCTCCAACTCACCAAACAGAAATACGACTGGGGAACACGATAACCATGTCTTACGATCCCACTGCAGCGGTAGACACTGCCGCGCTCCAGGCCTCGGCCAAGAAGCACATGTGGCCGCACTTCACCAACCGCAAGGTGCTCAACGACGGCATTCCCGTCATCACACGCGCCGAGGGCCACCACATCTACGACTCCAACGGCAAGCAGTACATCGACGGCCTCGCGGGTCTCTTCGTGGTCAACGCCGGCCACGGTCGCGAGCGCATCGTGCAGGCCGCCGCCAAGCAGATGCAGCAGCTCGACTTCATGCCGATCTGGTCGTACGGCCACCCGGCGGCGATCGAGCTCTCCGAGCGTCTCGCGAGCTACGCGCCCGGCGAGATGAACAAGGTCTTCTTCACCACCGGCGGTGGCGAGGCTGTGGAGTCGGCGTTCAAGCTGGCGAAGCACTTCTGGAAGATCAAGGGCCAGCCGATGAAGCACAAGGTCATCTCGCGCTCGGTCGCCTACCACGGCACCCCGCAGGGCGCGCTGGCCATCACCGGCATCCCCGACATGAAGAAGTTCTACGAGCCGCTGACCCCGGGCGGTCACCGCGTGCCGAACACGAACTTCTACCGCGCCGACGAGATGGGCGCCCCCTCCGACGACCTCGAGGCCTTCGGCCAGTGGGCCGCGAACCGCATCGAAGAGGCGATCCTCTTCGAGGGCCCCGACACCGTTGCAGCCGTGTTCCTCGAGCCGGTGCAGAACTCGGGCGGCTGCTTCCCCCCGCCCCCCGGCTACTTCAAGCGCGTACGCGAGATCTGCGATCAGTACGACGTGCTGCTCGTCTCCGACGAGGTCATCTGCGCGTACGGCCGCATCGGCGACTTCTTCGCGTCGAAGGCGCTCGGCTACGAGCCCGACATCATCACCTCGGCGAAGGGCATCACCTCCGGCTACGTGCCGCTGGGCGCCATGATCGTCTCGGACAAGGTGTCGGAGCCGTTCAACTCGACCGATAACACCTTCTACCACGGCTTCACCTTTGCCGGTCACCCGGCGGCGGCAGCCGCGGCCCTCGAGAACTTCAACATCTTCGAGGAAGAGGATCTCAACGGCCGCGTCCGCGAGAACAGCCCGCTGTTCCGCGCCGAGCTCGAGAAGCTGCTCGACATCGACATCGTCGGCGACGTGCGCGGCGAGGGCTACTTCTTCGGCATCGAGCTGGTGAAGGACAAGGCCACCAAGGAGACCTTCAACGAGGAGGAGTCGGATCGCCTGCTCCGCGACTACCTCTCCCCCGCACTGTGGGAGGCCGGCCTCTACTGCCGCGCCGACGACCGTGGGGACCCCGTCATCCAGCTCGCTCCGCCGCTGACCATCGGCCCGTCGGAGTTCGCCGAGATCGGCGGCATCCTCCGCAGCGTGCTCAAGGATGCGTCCTCGAAGATCTGAGGCGCGTTCCTGCAACGGGTGTGGCCCTCTCGCCTCGGCGAGGGGGCCACACCCGTTTCTGCACACCTCTCGGGGTCGGCGGATCCGGCCCGACGAGGATATGCTTCGAGCTATGAGCAGCTCCGAGCCCCAGCAGCCGATGCAATCACCGCAATCGCAGCAGCAGCCGCAGTACGCGCAGCCGCAGTATCCGCAGCAGCAGTATTCGCAGCCGCAATACGCTCAGCCGGGCGCGTACCACCAACCGCAGGTCGTGGAGCAGCCGACGCGCGGCGCGAGCGGGAGCCTCAACGTTCCGGGCATCCTCGCCCTCGCCGTTCTGCTCCTCACCACGTTCATTCCGCTGTTGACACCCGTGCTGTATCGGGCAGTATCGACCACGGGCTCCTTCTCCGCGCTGTCCGCGGTGATCGCAGGAGCGAACCTCCTGCTGCTGCTCGTCGCGGGCGCACTCGCGGTCGTGGGGCTCGTCGTACGTCGGTTCACCCGTTGGCGCTGGGCCGCGATCGGCGCAGCCGTGGCGGTGGCGATCGGACTCGTCTCGCACCTGTTCTCCTGGATCGGCGGGTTGCTCCTCAGCACGGGAATCTACTGACGGCACCCGCCGGCGCCCACCCCGCCCTGCAGCCCCGCCCCGCCCAGGAGCCCGCCGCGGCACAACGCAGAAGCGCCCGCCACCGTGAGGTGACGGGCGCTTCGCAGATGGTGCTTCCGGCGATCGCCGGAGGACCCGAGACTTAGCGGCGGAGACCGATGCGCTCGATGAGCGAACGGTAGCGCTCGATGTCGACGTTCTGGAGGTACCCCAGGAGACGACGGCGCTGGCCGACGAGCAGCAGGAGGCCACGACGCGAGTGGTGGTCGTGCTTGTGCTCCTTGAGGTGCTCGGTCAGGTCCTTAATACGACGGCTGAGCATGGCGACCTGAACCTCAGGGGAACCGGTGTCACCGGGCTTCGTCGCGTACTCTTCGATGATCGCCTTCTTGACATCTGCTTCAAGTGCCATAGGGATCCCCTTCCTCTTGCTGCGCGGCGCCGTCAGCGGGATGCTGGGGCTCTCTTTATCCGCGGCCGTTCGAACGGCAACCTGCATAGCTTAGCACCGATCCGGCTCGCGCACACCGCGAGCGCCGGCGACGAGCGTCATCGGAACGAAACACACCCGGTATGACATCGAAACGGCGGCGAGACGGTCGCGAAACAGCGGCGGCGCACACTGGTCCCACTGTGGCGGACATGGCCCGCTCGAGAGAAAGGCACCAGCATGGAACTCACTCCTTCAGATGTGTGGACGCTGACGAGCGCGGCACTCGTTCTGATCATGACCCCCGGGCTCGCCCTCTTCTACGGCGGGCTCGTTCGGGTGCGCTCGGTCGTGAACATGATGCTCTTCAGCGTCAGCGCGATGGGCGTCGTCGGCGTACTGTGGATCCTCTTCGGCTACAGCATGAACTACTTCGCCGAAGGGGAGGGCGGCTTCGCCGGCAGCCCGTTCAAGGACTTCGGCCTCATCAACACGGATCCGGCGAGCTTCATCAGCGTCGGCTTCGGCGCCGTCTTCGCGATGATCACGACGGCGCTGATCTCCGGCGCCATCGCCGACCGCGTCGGCTTGGGCTCGTGGGTGCTGTTCTCGGGGGTGTGGGCCACACTCGTGTACTTCCCGGTGGCCGCGTGGGTGTGGGGCGGCGGCTGGATCCAGAATCTCGGCAGCACGCTCGGTCTGCCCGATGTCATCGACCTCGCCGGCGGCACGGTGATCCACATCAATGCGGGCGCCGCAGCTCTGGCGCTCGCGCTGGTGGCGGGCAAGCGCATCGGGTTCGGCAAGGGCTCCCACCAGCCCCACAGCATCCCGCTCGTCACGATCGGCGCCGCTCTGCTCTGGTTCGGATGGATCGGCTTCAACGGAGGGCTGGCGACCGAGACCGGTGAGGCCGGCCTGATCCTGGTCAACACGCTGGCGGCACCCGCGGCCGGTATCATCGGCTGGATCCTGGTCGATGTGATGCGCGGCAAGAAGCCCGGTGTGATCGGCGCGGCCTCGGGCGCCGTCGGCGGCCTCGTCGCCATCACTCCGGCCGCCGCGAGCCTCTCCCCCGTATGGGCACTGCTGCTCGGCGTCATCGCCGGCATGGCCTGCGCCCTCGCGATCGAGTGGAAGTACCGTCTCGGGTACGACGACTCGCTCGACGTGGTGGGCCTGCACCTGGTCGCCGGCGTGATCGGCTCGCTCTACCTCGGCTTCTTCGCCTTCGACGACGGCCTCTTCACCGGGGGCGACGCCGGGCTGCTGCTCGTGCAGGCGATCTCGGTGGTCGCGGTGATGGTGTACTCCTTCGTGGTCTCCCTGGTCATCGCGCTCGGCGTGAAGCTCGTCACCGGGCTGCGCGTGCCGCAGCAGGTCGAGGAGGCCGGCATCGACTTCGCCGCGCACGGCGAAGAGGCGTACGCGTACGCCTCCCCCGAGGTGGTGACGGCGCCGACGCGCTGATCCATCTCCTCAGAACGCGGGGCCCGGTCGATGACGCTCGGGCCCCGTTCTGCTGCCCGGGGGCCAGTCGTGCGCCCGCCCCTCGGCTAGGCTCGACGCCATGACCGATTCCTCCGCAGCCGCTGCCGCCCCCTCCCCCGTCCACGACGCGAAGGGGCTCGCCGAGATCGCGGCGCGGATCGCCGAGCGGGCCGCAGCGCGCATCCTCGAGTTGCGCGCGCAGGGGGTCTCCGTGGCGGCGAGCAAGTCGAGCGCGACGGATGTGGTGACCGCGGCCGATCAGGAGTCGGAGCGCCTCATCGTCTCCGAGATTCAAGAGGTGCGGCCCGACGACGGCATCCTCGGCGAGGAGGGCACCGGTATCGCGGGGTCGAGCGGCATCACCTGGGTCATCGATCCGATCGACGGCACCGTCAACTATCTCTACGACCTTCCCGCTTATGCGGTGAGCATCGCGGCGACCGTCGCCGACGCGACGGTGTACGGCGACGGCCGACGCGCGATCGCCGGTGCGGTGTGCAACCCGCGCACCGATGAGCTCTTCGTCGCCTGGCAGGGCGGCGGCGCATACCGCAACGGCGAGCCGATCCGCATCACCGGGCAGGAGGACCTCTCGGTATCTCTCGTGGCCACCGGATTCGGGTATACCGCCGAGCGCCGCACCAGGCAGGCCGAGATGGTGGCGCGCGTGATCCCCCGGGCACGGGACATCCGTCGCAACGGGTCCGCCGCATACGATCTCTGCATGCTCGCCGCCGGCCGGCTCGATGCGTACTACGAGGAGGGCCTGCAGCCCTGGGACTACGCCGCCGGCGTGCTCATCGCGAGCGAGGCGGGAGCGACCCTCATCGGGCGGGACGCGGCGACGCCCCCGGGCGAATCGTTCATGGTGGTCGGAGCCCCCGGTCTCGTCGAGGAGCTGCGCTCGCTCGCACTCGGGCGGTAGACGGAGCGCCGCGCCGTCGCGTCATTCCGACTCGGCGCGAGCGGCCTTCCACGCGGCGGCACGGGCGGTGAGCTGCTCGGCGAGCGCCTGCAATCGTGCAGGATCAGCAGCCCCCTCCCGACCGAAGGCCACGCCGAGCAGGAACGTCGAGAGGGGCGCCGCCGGCCGCGCGACGTCATGCGCGACGTCGCGCGCCACATCGAGCACGGTGCCGATGTGCACGGCGTCCGCCGCGACGTCGAGCTCCGCTGCGGCGGCGGCGAGCCAGGCGTCGAGCGCTTCCGGCGGGAGATGGTTCGATTGCGACATGCGTCCTCCACGAGTTCGGGCGGCGGGTGGGATGGTGCTCGGGATCTCGGACGTCTCGGCGAGGCGCGCCCGGGCGAGGTCCTCCGGCGTGTCGATGTCGGCCACCGTCTCCGCGTCGGCGTCGAGCCATCGCAGCCGGAGCGCGCCCATGACGCGGCGCAGCGGCTGATCGGCAACCGCCCCCTCGAGGCCCGCAAGGGCGCTGCGCAGAGCCGACACCCGGTAGCGCCCGGCGAGCCACTGCGCGCGCCCGTCGGGGTCGCGCAGCAGCACGCCGTCCTCCGCAGCAGCGAGCGGGCTCGCGCACAGGCGCGCGACGAGTTCATGCGGCCGAACGAGGTCGCAGGCGAGCACCAGTACCTCGTCGACCTCGTGGTTCGGCACGGCGAGGCCCGCCGCGAGCGCGGCCAGAGGGCCGGAGTACGGCGGCTGCTCGCGCACCGCAACGCACCCGTCGGGCGCTCCGCGAGTGGGGCCGACCACCACGGGGTGCGCGGCACCGGCGCGCTGCACTGCGGCGACCACGCGCTCGACGAGCGGCACCCCCGCGAGTCGGAGCGCGGCCTTATCGACGCCGCCGAGCCGCGAGCCGCGACCTCCCGCGACGATGATGGCCCCGAGGCGGGCCGATCCGCTCACCATGCGACGACGACGGTCTCGACCGTCTCCCCCGCGGCGACGTCGCCGCGGCCCGGCTCGACGATCGCGTACCCGTCCGCAGCGCCGTGCCCGCCGACGGCGTGCGAGTAGCCGCGCGCGTCCACTGCTGGCGCGCATCGGAGCCCGTCGGAGGTGGTGCGCACCCGAACGGGAAGGACCTGCGTGCGGTCGGCACGGCCGCGCCACCCCGAGTCGGCGGTAGCCGGCGTGCTCGGCCGATGCAGGCGCGAGGCGCCCTGCATGCGCAGGAGCGCGGGTCGCACGAAGAGCTCGTAGCTGACGGCGGCGCTGACGGGGTTGCCCGGGAGCGCGAAGATCAGCGCGCCTCCACGCAGCCGGCCGAAGCACTGCGGCTGCCCGGGCTTCACGGCGACTCGCACGGCCCGCACTCCCGGCTCGGCGGCGAGCGCGATCCTCACGACGTCGTGCACGCCGGGCCCGACCCCTCCGGTGGTGATCACCGCGTCGACCCGGCCGCCCAGCCGAGCCAGTCGCTCCGCGAATGCGGCGGCGTCGTCATCGCACACCTCGACGGTCACGGGCTCGATCCCGTCCTCAGCGAGGAGCGCGGCGATGAGCACCGAGTTCGATTCGGGGATCCGGCCCCGTTCCAGTGCGGCATCGCCCGGGCCTTCGATGCTGCGCAGCTCCGCGCCGGTGGCGATCACCGCGACGCGCGGGCGCGGTCGCACGAGCACCGCGGAGACTCCCGCGGCCGCGATCGCTGCGGCGCGTCGAGCCCCCAGACGATCGCCGGACTGCGCGACGATACCCCCTACCAAGACGTCCTCGCCGCGCCGGCGCACGTGCGCGCCCGGCTCGGCCGCCCGCTCCACGAGCACGTGGTGCTCGGCCCAGACAGCCCCGGAGACATCGGCGGAGGTGTGCTCGACGGGGACCACGGCGTCGGCGGAGCTCGGAAGGGGAGCGCCGGTCATGATGCGCACTGCGGCGCCCGGCGGCAGTTCGGGATCCTCCCCGTCACCCGCCGCGACCTCGCCGACGATACGGAGTCGCACGGGGGACGTCGCGGACGCCGCCGCGGTATCGGCCGCCCTCACCGCGTACCCGTCCATGGCCGAGTTGTCCCAGAGGGGGAGGTCGACCGCGGAGGCGACGTCGGCGGCCAGCACCAGGCCGGTCGCGTCCCGGAGCGGGGCCGGCACGGCGGGCAGGAGTGTTACGGAGTCGAGCACCGCCTGCAGGTGCTCGTCGACCGGGAGGAGCTCACTGCTCGAGCCGTCATCCGGGCCCTGCGCGCGCGGGCCGCCCCGGCTTCCCGTGCCCATGCCACCACGCTCCCGAATTCGGTGTGCGCCGGTTCGGCGCCTTGCTCCCGATCACCTTCGATGATATCCAAGAGGGGTGTCACGTATCGCAGCGCGTCGAAGAGTGACCCGCCTCACCGTCGGCGGATCCCGCGTTCGACGAGCCGATTTCCTCGCGGTCGAGGAGCCGCTCGAGATCCGAGTCGGCGGCGCGTCGCTCGCCGTGACCATGCGCACGCCCGGGCACGATGTCGAGCTGGCGGCCGGCTTCCTCGTCTCCGAGGGAGTCGTCCACCGGCAGCAGGATTTCTCGGCCGCAATCCACTGCGCGAGCGACGGAGAGCCGAACACCTACAACGTGCTCGACGTCGCTCTCGGCCCCGGCGTCGCGCCTCCCGACCCGAGCCTGCAGCGGAACTTCACCACGACCAGCTCGTGCGGGCTCTGCGGCAAAGCCACCATCGACGCGGTGCACACGCGCTCCCGATTCGCGGTGGCCGATGACCCGCTCGTCATCGATGCCTCGACGCTCGTCGACTTCCCCGAGCAGCTGCGCGAGCAGCAGGCCGTGTTCAAGCGAACCGGCGGGCTGCACGCGGCCGCGCTCTTCGACGGCCGCACCGGCGAGATGCTGGTGCTCAGAGAAGACGTGGGGCGTCACAACGCCGTCGACAAGGTGATCGGGTGGGCGCTGCTGCAGGGGCTGCTGCCCCTGCGATCCTCCGTGCTGATGGTGTCGGCCCGCGCCAGCTTCGAGCTCACGCAGAAGGCGCTGATGGCCGGCATCCCGTTGCTCGCGGCGGTCTCCGCCCCGTCGTCACTTGCGGTCGAGCTCGCCGAATCCTCCGGACTCACCCTCGTCGGCTTTCTGCGCGGCGAGTCGATGGTCATCTACAGCCGTGACGACCGCGTCTCCGATGCAGCGGACGAAGCCTCCGACCCTCCCGCCGGCATCGCCGCCGGCCCCCTCGAGAAAGCAGTGCACCCATGAGCCCGAAGGCCCCCCGCGAAGACTTCTCCGACGCCGACATCGAGGTCACGGAGCCGAAGGACTACGCCGCCGGCATGGGGGGCGTCTTCCACTCGATGGAGCCCGCCGTGAAGACGCTGGGCCTCGCCCGCACGGCGAAGCTCATGACGAAGATCAACCACAAGGACGGCTTCGACTGCATGAGCTGCGCGTGGCCCGACCCGGAGCACCGCAAGATCGCCGAGTTCTGCGAGAACGGCGGCAAGGCGGTGACGTGGGAGGCGACCCCGGTCACCGTTTCGCGCGCATTCTGGAAGGAGCACTCGCTCACCTCGCTCGAGGACAAGACCGAGTACTGGCTGGGCATGCAGGGCCGGATCACCGAGCCGGTCTACAAGCCCGCCGGTTCCGATCACTACGAGCCGGTCAGTTGGGATCGCGCATTCGACATCGCCGCCGGGCATCTGAACGCGCTCGATCACCCCGACGAGGCCTCCTTCTACACGAGCGGACGCGCCTCCAACGAGGCGGCGTTCATCTACCAGCTCTTCGCGCGCGTGCTCGGCACGAACAACCTGCCCGACTGCTCGAACATGTGCCACGAGTCGACGGGCACCGCGATGACGTACACCGTGGGCATCGGCAAGTCGACCATCGCGTACAACGACTTCCTCGAGTCCGACCTCATCGTCATCATGGGCCAGAATCCGGGCACCAACCACCCGCGCATGCTGACCGCGCTCGAGGAGGCGAAGCAGAACGGCGCGAGCGTCGTCGCGGTGAACCCGCTGCCCGAGGCCGGGCTGCTCGGATACAAGGACCCGCAGAAGGTGCGCGGCTACGTCGGCAAGCCCATCCAGATCGCCGACCAGTTCCTGCAGATCCGCTCGGGGGGCGACGCGGCCCTGCTCCAGGCCGTCTCCAAGCGGGTCATGGAGGCCGAGCGCCGGGCACCGGGCACCGTGCTCGATCACGACTTCATCGCCGAGCACTGCGACGGCTTCGAGGCGTTCGCCGAGCACATCGCGCAGGTCGACGACGCCGCCGTCGAACGCGCGACGGGGCTGTCGGCCGCGGAGATCGACGAGTTCGCGGAGCGCTATCTGCGCGCCGACCGGGTGATCATCGCGTGGGCGATGGGCATCACGCAGCATCGCCGCAGCGTCGACACGATCAAGGAGATCATCAACCTGCTGCTGCTGCGCGGCAACATCGGGCGCCCCGGCGCCGGCGCCTCCCCGATTCGCGGGCACTCGAACGTGCAGGGCGACCGCACCATGGGTGTGTGGGAGCAGATGCCCGACTCCTTCCTCGACGCGCTCGGCGCGGAGTTCAAGTTCGAGCCGCCGCGCGAGCACGGGGTGGACGCCGTGCAGGGGATCCGCGCGCTCGACGAGGGCCGGATCAAGGTGTGGTTCGGCCTCGGCGGCAACCTGCTCGGGGCGATCTCGGACACGAATCTCGCCGAGTCCGCGATGCGCAAGACGCGCCTCAGCGTGCAGCTCTCGACGAAGCTCAACCGGTCGCACGTGATCACGGGTGAGGAGGCGCTGATTCTGCCGGTGCTCGGTCGCACCGAGGTCGACGTGCAGCTCAGCGGCCCCCAGTACGTCACGGTTGAGGACACGGTCTGCGCCGTCCACGCATCGCACGGGCAGGTGCCTCCCATATCGGATGGGGTGCGCTCGGAGATCGCGATCATCGCGGGGATCGCCCACGCCACGCTGGGCTCCCGCCACGGCATCGACTGGCTCGCGATGATCGACGATTACGACGTGATTCGAGACCACATCTCCCGAGTCGTGCCGGGCTGCGAGGACTACAACGCCAAGACGCGGCGGAAGGACGGGTTCCTGCTGCCGAACGGGCCCCGCGACGAACGCCGCTTCGACACCGCGACCGGCAGGGCGCGGATCACGGTGAACGAGCTGGAGCATGTGGAATGCCCGCCGGGCCGGCTGATCCTGCAGACCGTTCGCTCGCACGACCAGTTCAACACGACGATCTACAGCCTCAACGACCGGTATCGGGGCATCAAGAAGGGGCGCTCGGTGGTCTTCGTGCACCCCGACGACCTCGCCGAGCTCGGCCTCTCCGACGGGCAGACGGTCGACATCTTCAGCGAGTGGAAGGATCAGCCCGACCGCGTGCTGCGCGGGTTCCGCACCGTGGCGTACCCGACGGCGCGGGGGTGCGCAGCCGCGTACTTCCCGGAGGCGAACGTTCTGGTTCCGCTCGACAGCACCGCCCTCGAGAGCGGCACCCCGGTGTCGAAGGCCGTCGTCGTGCGTCTGGAGGCCTCGAGCACGCCCGTGGGCGTCGGGCGACCGGTCACCGTGTGAGGTCGGGTGCCGTAACGCGCGTCGGCGTCGCTGCCGTCGGCGCTGCGCTCCTCGCGCTGGCGGGGTGCAGCGCCGCGCCGCCGACCGAAGACTCCGTCGCGGAGGACAGGGCCGGATCGCAGCTCTCCGGCACCCTCACGATCGCCGCGGCAGCCTCGCTGCAGGAGGTCATGACCGAGGTCGCGGATGATTTCGCGACGGAGCACCCCGGCGTCACCATCAGTGCGCTCAGCTTCGACGGTTCGTCGGTGCTCGCGACGCAGATCATCGGCGGGGCTCCCGTCGACGTGTTCGCCTCCGCGGATGCGGCCAACATGGCGCGCGTCGCCGACGCCGGTCTGCTCGCCGCCGATCCTCAGCGCTTCGCGACGAGCAGCCTCCAGATCGCCGTGGCCCCGGGAAATCCGCTCGGCATCGAGTCGCTCGCCGATCTCGACCGCGACGGCCCGAACGGGAAGCGCCCGACGACGGTGGTCTGCGCAGCGGAAGTGCCCTGCGGCGCGGCCGCCCGCCAGCTGCTCGACCGCGACGGCGTCGAATTGCACCCCGCGAGCGAGGAGCAGAACGTTACGGCCGTGCTCACGAAAGTCGCCTCCGGCGAGGCGGACGCCGGGCTGATCTACCGATCCGACGTTCTGCGCGCGAACGGCGACGTCGCAGGCATCGAGATTCCCGGGGCGGATGAGGCCGCGGGCGACTACGAGATCGCACCGATCGCAGGCTCCGACTCGGAGACCGCAGCTCGAGCATTCGCCGACTTCCTCCTGGCGGACTCCGCCCAAGCGCGTCTCGCCAACCTCGGATTCGGGCCGGTGCACGCGCCGTGAATCGGGGCAGGATCGCTCGCCGCGCACCCCAGCGCGCGACGAGCCGGCGGACTCATGAGATTCCATCGCTGGTGGTCGCGCCCGCGCTGCTCGGCGGCGCGCTGCTCGTGCTGCCGCTGATCGCGCTGCTCGCCCGGTTGAACTGGGCCGCCCTGCCCGCGACGCTCTCGTCACCCGAGACCGGCAGCGCCCTGATGCTCTCCCTCGTCACCGCGGTGTCGGCCACGGTCTGCTGCGCAGTGCTCGGCGTGCCCCTCGCCATCGTGCTCTCCCGGGCGAACGGCTGGTGGTCGGTACTCCTGCGCGGCATCGTCACGCTCCCGCTCGTGCTCCCGCCCCTCGTCGGCGGATTGGCGCTGCTCTCGCTGCTCGGGCGCGGCGGCGTGATCGGCGATCTCCTCGCCGACGCCGGGATACAGATCCCGTTCACCACCGTCGCAGTCGTGATCGCGCAGACCTTCGTGTCGCTCCCCTTCCTCGTCATCTCGGTGGAGAGCTCGCTGCGCAGTCTCACTCCCGCGTTCGGAGACGCCGCCGCGACGCTCGGCGCGGCTCCCGCCTCCGTGCTCTTCCGAGTGACGCTGCCGCTGATCCGGCCGGGACTCACGGCGGGCGTCATTCTGTGCTTCACCCGAGCGCTCGGCGAGTTCGGTGCGACGGCGCTCTTCGCGGGCAACGCCGGGGGCACGACCCGTACGGTTCCGCTCGCGATCTACACCGCATTCAACGGGGCCGGCGTGACGCAGGACACCGCGTTGACGCTGTCGCTGATCCTCATCGCCATCGCCATCGCGTCCCTCGCCCTCGTTCAGGGTCGCGCCGGCTCGCGCGCGATGTGACGCCTCACCGCGGGCGTCGGAGAGCAGCTGCTAGTGTGGCGCGCAGGAGGTGCCGCGATGCTGAAGGTCATGCCCGTTTCGCGCCCCTCGGGCCGCGCCCGGCAGCTTCCCTCCACGCGCTCCTCCGGTCTCTCGGACGCCCGTGGGCGAGCGCTGCGCGACCTGCGCATCTCGATCACCGACCGCTGCAACTTCCGCTGCGTGTACTGCATGCCGAAGGAGCTCTTCGGCAGCGACTACCAGTTCATGGAACGCGACGAACTGCTCAGCTTCGACGAGATCGTGCGCGTCGCTGAAACGGCTGTCGCGCTGGGCGTCGACAAGCTCCGCCTCACCGGCGGCGAGCCCCTGCTGCGTCGAGGCGTCGAGGAGCTGATCTCCCGACTCGCCGCCCTGCGAACCTCTGACGGACGCAAGCCCGACCTCGCCCTCACGACCAACGGATCGGCGCTGCGCGTCAAAGCCGCGGCGCTGCGCGAGGCGGGGCTCGACCGCGTCACCGTCTCCGTCGATTCCCTCGACGAGACCCGATTCCAGGCGATCAACGACGTGCGCTTCCCGCTCGCTCGAGTCTTCGACGGCATCGAGGCCGCCAGCGCCGCAGGGCTCGGACCGGTGAAGGTGAACGCCGTCATCAAGCGCGGTGTGAACGACGATGAGATCGTGCCCCTCGCCGAGCACTTTCGGGAGCGCGGCCACGTGCTCCGCTTCATCGAGTACATGGACGTCGGCGCGAGCAACGGCTGGGTGCTCGACGACGTCGTGCCGTCGGCGGAGATCGTCGCACGCATCGATGCGGTGCACACGCTCGTGCCCGTCGCCGAGACCCGCGAGGGCGAGACGGCGAAGCGCTGGCGGTATTTCGACGGCTCCGGCGAGATCGGCGTGATCTCGAGCGTGACCGGAGCCTTCTGCGGCTCCTGCACGCGGGCGCGAGTGTCGGCGGACGGAAAGCTCTACACCTGCTTGTTCGCGTCGCGCGGCTTCGACCTGCGCGAACTGCTGCGCTCCGGGGCAAGCGACGAGCAGGTGCGGAACGCGCTCGCCGGCGTGTGGGCGGCGCGCGACGATCGCTACTCGGAGTTGCGCGCGCAGCTCGGAGATGCGGCTCCGGATCGCGAACGCATCGAGATGTCCTACATCGGCGGCTGACCGGGCTACAGTCCCACCCACTCGCTGACGCCATCGGCGAAGTGCTGGCGCTTCCAGATCGGCACCTCGTGCTTGATGCGCTCGACCAGGCGCTCGACGGCGGCGAAGGCCTCAGCGCGGTGCGGCGCCGAGGCGGCCGCGACGAGCGCCGCGTCGCCGATGCGCAGCGCTCCGACACGGTGCACGGCGGCGAGTCTGACTCCCGGCGTCTCCTGCTCCGACATCTTCTGCTCCGATGCGACGCACTCCGCGATGAAGCGCTCCGCCTCGGGATGCGCCCGGTAGTCGAGCGCCGCGACCCCGCGGCCCCCATCGTGGTCGCGGACGATTCCGTGGAACATCACGAGCGCCCCGCACTCCGGCGCATCGACCGCTGCGCGCACCGCCGCCTCGTCGATCGGCTCGTCCGTGATGCCGGCTCCCGCGTCGTTCATGCGTCTCCCTCCGGGTCGCCCGCGCTCGACGGGCCGTCTGCTGCTGCTCTGACGATCAGATCGGGCGCGACTCTCGCGAGCTGCGCGATGCCCCCGCGCACGAAGCGCACATCGGCGAACCCCTGCGACGCCAGCGCCTCGGCGGCGCGAATCGACCGCGGATCGCGTTCGCAGTACACCCGGATCGGGGCGTCGACGCCGCCCGCGTGGAGACCTCCCGCGCCGTCGCCGCTCGACCCGTCGCCGACTCTTCCGGCGAGGTCGCCCGCTTCGATGCGGTCCACGGCGATTCGGGTCGCCGAACCGACGCGTCGCTCCGCGAACTCCTCCGCAGTGCGCACGTCGATGACTCGGATCGCCGCTCCCGCGCGCAGCTCCTCGGCGAAGTCCGCGGCGTCGGCGCCGAGCGCGTGCGCCGTCGGCGCGGACTGAGCGGTGCCGCAGAACAGCTCGTAGTCGATCAGTTCGGCGATCGGGGTCGCCGCTGGGTCGCGCCGCACGTGGAGTTCTCGGGTGCGCGCCGCGAGCGCGTCGTAGAGCAGCACCCTCCCGATCAGGGGATCGCCGAGGCCGGTGATCAGCTTGAGCGCCTCGGTGGCCATCAGCGCTCCCACGGTGCCGCAGAGCCCGGGGAGGACGCCGCCGTCGGCGCAGTTGAGCACGCTCTCCGGCGGTGGCGGAGCCGGAAAGAGATCCCGATATCCGGGGCCGTGCGCGTGCCATGCGACGCTCACCTGGCCGGAGTACTGGAGAATCGCACCCCATACGAGAGGCGTGCCGGTGAGTTCGGCGGCATCGTTCGTCAGATAGCGGGTCGGAAAGTTGTCGCTCCCGTCGAGCACCAGGTCGTACTCGGCGAACAGGTCGAGCGCGTTCTCCGCGCTGAGCCGCACACGGTGGCGATCGACCGTGATCGACGGGTCGAGGGCGAGCACGGTCTCCGCAAGCGCATCGACTTTCGGCCGGCCCACATCCGCCGCCCGGTGGGTGACCTGCCGGTGCAGGTTCGACAGCTCGACGAGGTCCTCGTCGAGCAGGCCGATGCGGCCGATGCCCGCCCCCGCGAGGTAGGGCGCGCTCGCGCACCCCAGCCCGCCGGCGCCGACGACGAGCACGCTCGCGCCGGCGAGTCGCCGCTGCGCTTCGCCGCCGAACCCCGGCAGCGCGATCTGCCGCTGCGCGCGCGCCGTCGCGGCGGCCGTCAGCGACGTGACGGGCGCGACGAGCGGGCCAGGCCGGGCGCTCGCGCGCTCCGGCGGCGTCGACCGAGTACCACCCACCGCAGGCATGCCCCCAGTCTACGAGCCGCTCCGACAGGGGTTCGCTACCATGGCCGTATGGCTCGCATCACCGTCAGATACTTCGCGGCCGCTGCCGATGCCGCCGGCCGGGAGGAGGAGGCGTGGGAGCTCGGAGCGCCGCCGACGCTCGAGGCGCTCCGCACCGAACTGGTCGAGCAGTACGGCAAGGCCATGCACCGGGTGATCCGCTCCGGGTCGTTCCTCGTCGACGGCGCCGTGCGCTGCGACGACGGCGCGATCACGGGCAACGTCGTGGATGTACTGCCGGCCTTCGCGGGCGGGTGAATATGCGCACGCACATCGAGCACGCGGCGATCGTCGCCGAACTCCTCGCGCCGATCCTGGAGGCGTCGAGGCATCGCGAGCCCGAGTGGGTTCCCATCGACGACAGCGGGGTCTCCGGCCGAGTCGTCACCCGAGACATCCCTGCTGCGATTCCGCTGCCCCCGTTCGACAACTCTCAGATGGACGGGTACGCGGTGCGCACTGCGGACTTCGCGAGCGCGGCTCCGTTCGCGTTCTCCGTCGGCCCCGCCGCGGCGGCGGGAGACGCCCCGTTCGCCTGCGCACCCGGAACCGCCTGCCCGGTCATGACGGGGGCGGCGATGCCGATCGGAGCGGACGCGGTGATTCCGATCGAGCAGGCGAATCCGCCGAGCTTCGGGCGGCTGCGCCGCCCGCACGATCCTGCTCCCCTCGATTCGGCTGCAACGGAGACCGTATCCTTCGCGCAGGCCCCGAGCACCGGCGCCTTCGTGCGCGAGCAGGGGTCCGATCACCCGCTCGGCGCGCCGCTGGTGCTCGCCGGATCGCGACTGCGCCCCTCGATGATCGGTCTCCTCGCGAGTGCGGGGGTTGCCCTCGTGCCGGTGCGCCGGCGAATCCGCATCCTGCTCGTCTCGACCGGTGACGAGGTCACTCCTCCCGGCGAGCACCTTCCCCCCGGGCGCATCTACGACGCGAACGCTCCGCTGCTCGCGGCCGCGATGCGCGATGCCGGCGCCGAGGTGACGACGCGGCGAGTCCCGGACCGCCCCGAGGCGCTGCGCGCCTGCGTCGAGACCGCGGGCGACCACGACCTGCTCGTCACATCGGGCGGCATCAGCGCCGGGGCCTTCGAGGTGGTGCGCGAGGCATTCGGCGGCGATGAGACGCACGCCGACTCGAGCGATGGAATCCACTTCACCGGAATCGCCATGCAGCCGGGAGGCCCGCAGGGCTCGGGCTTCGTCGAGGTCGACGGCCGTCGACTCGCAACGCTGTGCTTTCCGGGAAACCCCGTGAGCTCCGCACTCTCCGCGGAGCTCTTCCTGCTACCACTGCTCCGCGATCACGCCGGCCTGCCCCGAGGCGCAGAATGCAGCACCGCACGGCTCGCCCACGACGCCGATTCCCCCGAGCACAAGCATCAGGTGCGACGCGGGCGGTTGCTCGAGGATGGAATCGTGGAGCTCTCACCCCCGAGCTCGCACCTGCTCGCAGACCTTGCGAACGCAGAGCTGCTCGCTCACATCCCCATCGGAGTCGCTCGCCTCGCCGCCGGCTCCCCGATCGAGATACAGAGGTTCGATGTCTGACACCAGCTCCCGAACGGACACCCCGGAGTCGGGTGATCTCACGCACCTGCGCGCCGATGGGAGCGCGCACATGGTCGACGTCAGCGACAAGGCGGTGACGAAGCGCACCGCGACCGCCGAAGCCTTTCTCGAGACCCGCCCCGACGTGGTCGACCGACTCGCGACGGGCGACCTCCCGAAGGGCGAGGCGCTCGGCACCGCGCGGCTCGCCGGCATCATGGCCGCCAAGCGCACTCCCGATCTCATTCCCCTCTGCCACCCGCTCCCGCTCTCGAAGGTCGCGATCGACTTCGAGAGCCAGACCGACCGGGTGCGCATCACTGCGACCGTGTCGACCCGCGGGGTGACCGGCGTGGAGATGGAGGCCCTGACCGCGGTGAGCGTCGCCGCGCTGACGCTCTACGACATGATCAAGGCGGTCGATCATCACGCCGGCATCACCGGCACGCGCGTGCTGGCGAAGGCCGGCGGCAAGAGCGGCGACTGGGCCGTCTCGTGAGCGACGCGCCCCGGCGCACCGCGCGCGTGATCGTCGCGTCGACGAGCGCGGCCGCCGGGTCGGCTCCCGACACCACCGGTCCGCTGATCGCGGGCTGGTTGCGCGAGCGCGGCTTCACCTCGGAGGATCCCGTGGTCGTGGCCGACGGCGAGGAGGTGGAGCGGGCCGTGCAGTCAGCGCTCGACGAGGCCCCCGCGGTGCTCGTGACAACCGGTGGAACCGGCGTCTCCCCCAGTGATCGTACTCCCGAAGCCGTCGCTCCGCTCCTCGAACTGCAGCTGCCCGGAATCATCGAGGAGCTCCGCCGCCGAGGCGCCGAGCACCTGCCTGCCGCGCTGCTCACGCGGGGGGTCGCCGGGTTCGCCGGTTCCACGTTCGTCATCACGCTCCCCGGGTCGACGGGAGGCGTGCGCGACGGACTCGCGGTGCTGGAGCCGATCCTGGATCACATCCTCGCGCAGCGCAGTGGAGCGGAGCGCTCGCGGGAGGGCCACGCCCCGCGCGGCTGATCCTCGCCCGCCCGCGGCCGCCCCGCCCGCGGCCGCGCCTCCCGACGCTCGGCGCCCAGCGCCCGGCGCCCGAGCGAACTCAGACGCCCAGGGCCGCCTCGATGGGTCCGCGCGCGAAGAACAGCACGAAGCCGGCGGCGACGACCCAGAGCAGCCAGTGCACCTGCTTCGCCCGCCCCGAGCAGGCGTGCACCAGCACCCAGGCGACGAATCCGGCGCCGATGCCGTTCGCGATGGAGTACGTCATCGGCATGACCGCGACGGTGAGGAACACCGGCAGCAGCACGCGGAAATCGGTGAGGTCGATGTACTTGATCTGCGCCATCATGAGCGCCCCCACGATCACCAGCGCTGCCGCCGCGACCTCCGTCGGCACGATCTGCGTGAGCGGCGTGAAGAACATGGCGAACAGGAACATGAGCCCGGTGACGATGTTCGCGAAGCCGGTGCGCGCTCCCTCGCCGATGCCGGCACCCGACTCGATGAAGACGGTGTTCGAGGACGACGAGGTCAGGCCGCCCGCGATCGCGCCCACGCCCTCGACGACGAGCGCCGACTTCAGGCGCGGGAAGTTGCCGCGCTCATCGGCGAGCCCCGCCTCGCGGGAGAGGCCGGTCATCGTGCCCATGGCATCGAAGAAGTTCGTGAAGAGCAGCGTGAAGACGAGCATCACGATCGTGACGACGCCCACACGCCCCAGATCGAAGCTGACCGCTCCCACCAGACCGAGGTCGGGAACTCCGAACGGCGCCCCGTCGAGGGCCGGTACGGTGAGGCCCCAGCCGCCCGCATTCTCGGTCGCCGCGCCGAGGTGCCAGATCGCCTCCACGATGACGGAGATCACGGTGCCGGCGATGAGCCCGATGAGCAGGCCGCCCTTCACCTTCGCGGCGACCAGCACGCCGGTGAGGATGAGCGTGAGCACGAAGATCAGGGTCGGGACGGTGACGACGGATCCACCGATGCCGAGCCCCACCGGCGGTGAGGCGCTTCCCGTCGCAGTGACGAACCCGGAGTTGACGAACCCGATGAACGCGATGAAGAGCCCGATGCCCACGGTGATGGCGAGCTTGAGCTCCACGGGCACCGCGTCGAAGATCATGCGGCGCAGTCCCGTGGCCGCGAGCAGCACGATGAGCACGCCGTTGATGACGACGAGGGCCATCGCCTCCGGCCACGTGACCTGACCGACGACGGAGAACGCGAGGAAGGCGTTGATGCCGAGGCCGGCGGCGAACCCGAACGGCAGTCGGGACACGACGCCGAACAGAATCGTCATGACGCCCGCGGTGAGCGCGGTGACCGCACTGACCGCGGGGAACGACAGCGTGTTGCCCTCAACATCCACGCCGCTGGTGAGGATGATCGGGTTCAGGATGACGATGTACGCCATCGTGACGAACGTCACGAGCCCGCCGCGAATCTCGGTTCCGAAGGAGGATCCGCGCTCGGTGATCTTGAAGTAGCGGTCGACACCTCCCCACGCTCCGGTGGGTTTCCGCTCGCTCGTCACCTGCTGCGCCTCCGTCACGGGCAGCTCCTCTCCGTCACACTGGGTGTTCGCTGAACACAGAAACGGTACCACCGGTGCGAGTCGCAGGCATGCCGAGACGGCGACGGCCGAGGGGCGCCCGCGTGAGCGAGCGGCCCTCGGCCGAGGAGATGCGTCGGGTCGGCTCTGCAGCCGACCCGCGACTCATGGGATCAGCTGACGCCGAGCAGATCGATGACGAAGATGAGCGTCTTGCCCGACAGCGGGTGCCCGCCCGACGTGCCGTACGCCTGCGCCGCGGGAACGATGAGCTTGCGGCGGCCGCCGACCTTCATGCCGGGGATGCCGACCTGCCACCCCTGGATGAGTGCGCGCAGCGGGAAGTTGATGGACTCACCGCGGCCCCACGAGGAATCGAACTCCTCCCCCGTGTCGTACTCGACGCCGAGGTAGTGCACGTCGACCGTAGAGCTCGCGAAGGCCTCCTCGCCCGAGCCCTCCACGATGTCGACGATCTGCAGTTCGGTCGGGGCGGGGCCCTCGGGGAACTCGATCTCGGGCTTCGTCTGCGGTGTTTCACTCATACGTTCATTCTCGCCGAGAACTCGTCATGATCGCCTCCGAGTTCGCCCACAGGGGAACTCCTCTGCACCCCGGCCATGCACGAGGGGAACAACGCTCCCCCGCTTCCGGTAACCTGTGACTGTGAGATTCGCACACTTGATCCCTGCTCCGGCCGCTGACCCAGAGCTCGTCGTCATCGACGACGGCCGCTACATCTCGCTCCGCGCTCTCGGCCGGCCGTTCGACACGCTGCAGCAGCTGATCGAGGCAGGCGATGACTCCCTCGCGAGTGTTCGCGAAGCCGTGGCAGGCGCCGACGACGACTCGTGGTCGCCCATCGGCGAGGCCGCCTACGCACCCGCGGTGATCGGCGCGCCGATCGTGCTGGCGGTCGGTCTGAACTACGACGAGCACGCGAGCGAACTCAGCCTCGATAACGACTCGGGCCCCGTGCTCTTCTCGCTCTTCCCGAACTCGCTCGGCGCGCACCAGGGCGAGGTGCCCCTCTCGAGCGAGGTCAGCACCGAGGTCGACTACGAGGGCGAGCTCGGTGTGATCATCGGGAAGCCGGCGAAGAACGTCACGGCAGACGAAGCGCTGGACTACGTGTTCGGCTACACCGTCATCAACGACGTGACGGCGCGCGACATCCAGTTCCAGGAGCCTCAGTGGTCGCGCTGCAAGTCGTTCGACGGTTTCACACCGATCGGCCCCGTAGTGGTGACCGCCGACCAGATTCCCGACCCGCAGGCGCTGCGCCTCACCACCGACGTCGACGGACTGCGCGTGCAGGATTCGACGACCGGCTTCATGATCCGCACCGTTGCGCAGCTCATCGCGTCGATCTCGCAGGAGGCGACCCTGCTGCCGGGCACCGTTATCTCGACGGGCTCCCCGGGCGGCGCAGGGCGCTCGCGCAAGCCGCCGCTGTACCTCCGGCCCGGCACCGAGGTGACCGTCACGATCGAGGGCATCGGCGCGCTCACCTCGCACTGCGTGGCGGCTTAGCACTCGCGCGGCGCGAGCCGCGAACGCGAAACGGCCGGTGGGATCCAGGATCCCACCGGCCGTTTCGTCTGCCCGCCTACTTCGCCGGCTTCTTCTCGACCTGCGTGCCCTCGCCGTCTTCAACCTTCTCGGGCGCGGGAAGCGCCGCGTCGCTGATCACGTCGATGACGTCGGTCTCGGGGGCGAGACCCGCGAGCTTCGACGGCTGGAGAATGTCATCGAGCTGCGACTGATCGAGCAGACCGCGCGAGGTGACGAGCTCGGACACCTTCTCGTTCGTCGCGAGCGCCTCCTTGGCGAGCTTCGCGGCTTCGGCGTAGCCGATCACCGGCGCGAGCGCCGTGATGACGGTCACCGAGCGCGAGACCATGTCTTCGAGGCGAGCCTCGTTCGCGGTGATGCCGTCGACGCAGTTGACGCGCAGCGTTTGGCAGGCGCGTTCGAGCCAGGTGATGGACTGGAAGAGCGAGTGCGCGATGACGGGCTCGAAGGCGTTCAGCTGCAGCTGACCGGCTTCGACCGCCATCGACACGGTCACGTCGGCGCCCGCGACCGAGTAGGCCACCTGCGTGACGGCCTCCGGGATCACGGGGTTCACCTTGCCCGGCATGATCGACGACCCGGCCTGGCGGGCCGGAAGGTTGATCTCGCCGAGGCCGGCCTGCGGGCCGGAGGACAGCAGGCGGAGGTCGTTCGAGATCTTCGACAGCTTCAGCGCGCTGCGCTTGAGCGCGCCCGAGAAAGTAACGAAGACGCCGGTGTCGCTGGTCGACTCGACGAGATCACCGGCGGTCTCGAGCTCGAGCTGCGTGATCTCGCGGAGGTGCTTGATCACGGCCTCCTTGTACCCCTTCGGCGCGTTGATGCCCGTGCCGATCGCGGTGGCGCCCATGTTGACCTCGCGCAGCAGCGAGACGGCCTCGCGCAGTCGCTCGATGTCTTCGCGAAGCGTTACGGCGAATGCGTTGAACTCCTGGCCCAGCGTCATGGGCACCGCGTCCTGCATCTGCGTGCGGCCGACCTTGATGATGTGCGAGAACTCGCGGCCCTTCGCGGCGAACGATTCCGCGAGCAGCGCGAGTTCGTCGAGCAGGCTTCCGAGGGAGAAGGCGAGGGCGATCTTGATGGCCGTCGGGTACGTGTCGTTCGTCGACTGGCTGTGGTTCGTGTGGTCGTTCGGGTTGATGAACCCGTAATCGCCCTTGGCGTGCCCGGCGAGCTCGAGCGCACGGTTCGTGATCACCTCGTTGGCGTTCATGTTGGTCGAGGTGCCCGCGCCGCCCTGGATGACGCCGACGACGAACTGGTCGTGCAGCATGCCCGTCTTGATCTCTTCGCAAGCGCGGTCGATGAGGGTGGCGCGCTGCTCGTCGAGTGCGCCGATCTCGAGGTTCGCTCGTGCCGCGGCCTGCTTCACGCAGGCGAAGGCTCGAATGAAATCGGGGTAGACCGAGACCGGGCGCCGCGCGATCGGGAAGTTCTCGTGGGCTCGTGCCGTGTGCACCCCCCAGTAGGCGGACGAGGGAATCTCTACGCTTCCGAGAGAATCCGTCTCAGTGCGTGTCTGTGCTGACAAGAAGTCGCTCACCGGGAATCATGGCTCCGTACTCGTGGAAAGGCGGGCCTGCCGCCAGGACGGTCTCAGCCTACCGCTCAAACGTGCACGGCGAGGCAGGATCGCGCGGCCGCCGAACAATCCTCGATCGCCGCGCGTTCTCCTGCGCGCGGCCGCGAACCGGTAGCGTGAAGACATGCGAATCGTCGTGGCTCCGGACAAGTTCAAGGATGCTCTCGATGCCCGGGATGTCGGTGACGCGATCGCCGACGGAATTCGCACTGTGGAGGCCGACGCGGACCTCAGTGTGGTGCCGATGGCGGACGGCGGCGAGGGCACTCTGGAAGCCGCCATCGCTGCGGGGTTCTCGGCCGTACCGGTAACGGTGACAGGGCCCCTCGGAGCACCGGTGGAGGCCGCCTTCGCACGTCAGGGCTCGACGGCCGTCATCGAGCTCGCGCGCGCCTCGGGCCTCGCGCTCGTACCCCGCGCGCACCGCGACGCACTCGCCGCGACTTCGCGCGGTACCGGTGAGCTGGTTGCCGCGGCCCTGAATGACGGCGCGACCTCTATCATTCTCGCCGTCGGCGGCAGCGCGTCGAGCGACGGCGGTGCCGGCATGCTCGCCGCGCTCGGAGCCCGCTTGCTCGACGCCCAGGGCGACCCGCTGCCCGACGGGGGCGGCGCGCTGCGTCTGCTCGAGCGCATCGAGCTCGATCGCCTCGATCCTCGCCTCGAGAGGGTGCGTTTCACGCTCGCGTGCGACGTCGACCACGTGCTGCTCGGACCTCGGGGGGCGGCGAGCGTCTTCGCGCCGCAGAAGGGGGCGAGCGTCGCCGATGTCGCCCACCTCGAACTCGGCCTGACGCGATTCGCACGCCTGCTGGAGTCCGCGCTCGCGCGCCGCGTTGGTCACGACGAGGTGCAGCGCTTCGCCGAGCGTCCCGGTGCTGGTGCGGCCGGCGGCGTGGGCTTCGCTGCGCTCTCCGTGCTGGGGGCGCTGCAGCGGCCCGGCGTCGATGTGGTGTGCGAGTTGACCCGACTGCGCGCCCATCTCGCGGGGGCCGACCTCGTCATCACGGGAGAGGGCTCGTTCGACTCGCAGAGTCTGGGCGGCAAGACACCGATGGGAGTGCGTCGCGCCGCGGCGACACTGGGCATCCCGACGGTCGCGGTGTGCGGCCGATCTACGCTCACCGAAGCCGAGTGGCGGGCAGCAGGATTCAGCGCGTGCTACGCGACGATGGAACGAGCGCCCGATCGTGCGGCGAGCATGCGCGACGCACGTGCCTACCTCATCGAGATCGGCGCGGAGATCGCACGTCGGTCACCGGTCGCGGGGTCCGGGGGTTCCGCTATCGGGAGTGTCGGGGGCGTCGTCGATCGGGATGGCGCCCGTCGCTGACGTGCTCGACCCCTCCTGAGGCGCCGATTCCCCGGCTCCGATGACGGGCGCGGGCCTGCGTCGGAGCACGGAGATCGGCGCGGTGAGCGTCTCGAGCTGCGCTCCCGGATCGTCGTCGAGGCCGGGCCGCCCGCGATGCGTCACTCTGAGGTGCATGCCCTCGCGGTGGAATCGGAGACGGCGTTCGGAGAACAGCCAGATTATCCCGACCGCGAAGGCGATGAGGCCTGCACCCGCGCTGATCAGCAGGGTGGACCGCGGCCCGAGCACGTCGGCGGCGGCGCCCACGAGCGGCGCCCCGATCGGCGTGCCGCCCATCAGAATAGCCATGTACAGCGCGAGGACGCGCCCCCTCACAGCGGGCTCCGCGGTCGTCTGCACGAAGCCGTTCGTGGTCGTCAGCATCGTCGAGATCGCGAATCCGAAGAAGACGAGGGTCACCGCGAAGCTCCAGAAGGTCGGCATGAGCGCCGCCACCAGACTCATGATTCCGATCCCGCCGACGGCGAGGATCACGATCCGCATCCGTGCCGATGGACGCCGGGCCGAGAGCAGCGCCCCCGCCAGCGAGCCGATCGCGAGCACCGATGAGAGCAGGCCGTAGTCGCTCGCGCCCCGCCCGAACTCGAGCGACATCGTCGACGAGATCACCGGAAAGTTCATGCTGAAGGCTCCGACGAGGAACACCATCACGAAGATGACCAGCAGGTCATGGCGGCCCCGCACATACCGGAAGCCCGCCGAGAGCTGACGCCACTGCGACTCTCTCGCCGCCTCCGGTGGCGCCGTACGACGAGTGCGGATCATCAGCAGGGCCCCGAGCACGGCGAGGAACGACACGGCGTTGATGATGAAGACCCAGCCGGAGCCGATCGCCGCGATGAGGAGGCCAGCCACGGCCGGGCCGATGAGTCGCGCCGAGTTGAAGGATGCCGAGTTGAGCGCCACCGCGTTCGACGTCTGCCCGAGACCGACGAGGTCGGAGACGAACGCCTGCCGCGCGGTCGTATCGAAGGCGTTCACCACGCCGAGCGCCAGGGCGAAGCCGTAGAGGTGCCACAGTTCCGCCTGACCCGTGATGAGCAGCACGCCGAGGCCGGCGGCGAGCAGCATCAGCAGCGACTGCGTGACGAGCAGTACCTGCCTCCGGTCGAAGCGATCCGCCACCGCTCCACTGAACGGCACCAGCAGCAGTTGCGGGCCGAACTGCAGCGCCATGGTCGTTCCCACAGCGGCGGCATTCGTCGCGGTGAGCTCCGTGAGCACGACCCAGCTCTGCGTCGTCGCCTGCATCCACGCGCCGATGTTCGAGACCAGCGCCCCGAAGAACCAGATGCGGTAGTCGCGGACGGAGAGCGAGCGGAACATGGTGGACACGGTGGGGACGACCTCCTCGGCTATCCCCTTACCCTACGCCCCGCCCCGGACACCCGCGCCCGCCGACCGCGGAACCCAGCGTCGCTCGGCTAGAACTTGCCGCCCATGTCGAGGAGGCGGCGGATGCGCTCGGGAATCGGCGGGTGGGTCGCGAACAGACGCTGCACCACGCCGGGCTTCAGCGGATCCGCGATCCAGAGATGCGCCATGCTCGACTGCTGCCGCTGCAGGGGCTGCCCGTACGTGGAGAGCTTGTGCAGCGCGCTCGCGAGCGCCTCGGGGTGACGCGTCGTCAGGGCGCCCGTTGCGTCGGCGAGGTACTCCCGCTGCCGCGAGACCGCGAGCTGCACGACGCTCGCAACAAGCGGGGCGACGAGCATCGCGACGAGCCCGAAGACGAGCACGACCGGGTTGCCGTTGTTGTTGTTCCGACCGAAGAAGGCCATGCGCACGAGCACATCGGCGATCATGCCCACCGCCACGACGAGTCCGTAGACGATCATGGAGACGCGGATGTCGTAATTGCGCACGTGGCCGAGCTCGTGCGCCATCACTCCCTCGAGTTCGGGATCGGTCATCAGCTCGAGCAGGCCCGTCGTCGCTGCGACCTTCGCGTGCTGCGGATCCCGCCCGGTGGCGAAGGCGTTCGGCGCCGGATCGTCGACGATGTAGACCTCGGGCATCGGCGTGCCCGTGGTGATCGCGAGGTTCTCGACGATCCGGTACAGGCGGGGATTGTCGGCCTGCGTGATCTGGCGAGCACCGCTCGTGGAGATCGCCTGCTTGCCCGCCATGAAGTACTGGATCAGCGCGTAGACGCCGGCGACGACCACGACCGTGATCACGATTCCCGGCGAGCGGTAGATGTAGGCGGCCAGATATCCGAGCCCCCCGACGATGCCGAGGAACAGCAGGATGATGAGGAAGCTGTTGACCTTATTGCGGCGGATTGCGCGGTACACGGCCCTCCCCTGCTAGAACTGGATGCGCGGCGGCTCCGAGATCGAAGCGACATCCTCGACCTCGAAGAAGTCGCGCTCCGTGAAGCCCATGGCGCGAGCGAAGAGCGTGTTCGGGAAGACCTGGATCTTGGTGTTGTACTCCCGCACCCCGCCGTTGTAGAAGCGGCGCGACGCCTGGATCTTGTTCTCGGTGTCGACGAGCTCGCTCTGCAGCTGCAGGAAGTTCTGGCTCGCCTGGAGCTGCGGGTACGCCTCTGCCACCGCGAAGATGCTCTTCAGGGCCTGCTGCATGTGGTTCTCGGCTGCGGACGCCTGCGCGGGCCCCTCCGCCGAGATGGTCTCGGCGCGCGCTCGGGTGACGTCTTCGAACACGCCCTTCTCATGCGCGGCATACCCCTTCACCGTGTCGACGATGGTCGGGATGAGGTCGGCTCGTCGCTTGAGCTGCACCGTGATGTCGCTCCAGGCCTCGTCGACCCGCACGCGGAGCGTGACGAGGGAGTTGTACGTGACCCACACGTATCCGATCAGCAGGACGAGCACACCGGCAGCGACGAGCGCAGCAATCAATCCACCAGACATGCTCTGCATCCTAGCGCCGGCGGCACGAAATCAGCTGGGATCGCGCGGTGTTCCTGCCGCGTCAGGGTTCGCCGATGGCGCGTTCGGCCGAAGCGCGCGGGCCGCAGCGATTCGACGGGCGGAGCGGGCGCGCTCGCGCCGCAGCCTCACAGCACGGACGCGCATGAGGATCGCCAGCACGATCACGACGAGGATCGTCATCACGAGTACGAATTTGGCGAAGACCACGGCACCACCATAGCGGCTCCGCTTCTGGAGGAATCGGAGCCGAACGTCGGCTCCGGCGCTACGCTGGCTCCCATGACGTCCGCCGAACGACACCGCTCGCGGGTGAGCTGGGTGGTTCGGAAGGCGCTGAGCCTGTTCGCCGCGCCCCGGCTCGACATCCGGGAGGACTACGAGCGGGTGCGGCGCATGCAGCGGCAGCTCGCCGTCCTGCCGCATGCCCGGTACCGCGCGCTCGACGTGGAGATCATGTCGGACGACGGCGAGCACCCGATTCCGGTTCGCGTGTTCCACCCGCGCGAGCGCCGCCGCGACGAGGTGCTGCTCTTCTTCCACGGCGGCGGGTGGGTGACCGGGGACATCGAGAGCTACACGCCGGCCTGCGCCACCATGGCGGACCTCACGGGCTGCATCGTCGCGTCGGTCGACTACCGCCTCGCTCCCGAGCACCCGTTCCCGGCGGGCCTCGACGACTGCCTGCGCGTCGCCGAGCTGCTGCTCAGCGATCCGGCGCGCCTCGGGGCAGACCCGGCATCCGAAGTCGTGCTCATCGGCGACTCCGCCGGCGGCAACCTCACGGCCGCCGTCTCGCTGGAGTTGCGCGATCGTGGAGCGCGCGGAGCGAAGCGGCAGATTCTGCTGTACCCGGTGACGCATTGGGATCACGATCCGGCCACTTCCGAGTTCGCGTCCGTGCGCCGGCACGGAGGCGACTACCGGCTCACCAACACCGAGGTGCAGGACTACTTCGAGCTGTACGTTCCCGACGCCGCTGCGCGCGCCCAGCCCCTCGTCGCGCCGCTCATCGCCGACGATCTCTCCCGGCAGCCCGAGACCCTCATCATCACGGCCGAGCTCGACCTTCTCTGCGATGAGGGCGAAGCGTACGGCGACGCGCTCGAGCGCGCCGGCAACCGCGTGCGCGTGCATCGTGTGGACGGTGCGCTGCACGGCTTCATCACCCTGCCGCGCTTCTCCCGGTCGCTGCGCGAGGCCTACGACGTGATCGACGCCTTCCTCGACGGCGACGCTCCCCCGAGCCCGGCGGAGGCCTCCGGCTGATGCCCGACTCCTGGGTGAGGCTCGACAACGCCTCGAACATCTTCCTCGCGGCGCGCAGCGACGCGGATCCGAAGGTGTTCCGCATCAGCGCCGAGGTCGACCACAACGTCGAGCCGCGCATCCTGCAGGAGGCGCTCGACGCCACCTACGAGCGCTACCGCCTCTACCACGCCGTGCTGCGGGGAGGCATGTTCTGGTACTACCTGCAGACGAGCGACCTGCACCCGACGGTCGCCCCGGAGCACCTGCCCACGTGCGCCCCCATCTACCGCGAGGATCGCAGGAACCTGCTCTTCCGCGTCGTCTACCGGCGCAGACGGGTCATTCTCGAGATCTTCCACGCGCTCTCCGACGGTACGGGAGCACTGTGGTTCCTCACGGACCTGCTGAACGCGTATCTGCAGGCGCAGAGCGGAACGGGCAGGACAGCCCGGGAAGGCGGAGATGAACCGGAGTCTGCGGCTGATCCTGCACCGTCATCCTTGGACGCCGAACCGCACCCGGCGCACGAGCTGATCGCCGACAGCTTCTCGCACTACTTCCATCGCGGGCGCGAGCCGCTGGCGCCGTCTGGTGACACCGAGCCCGCGTCGGCTTCCATTCCCCTTGGCGCCCGCGTCTCCGCACGCGTACGAGCCAGAAACCTGCGCGGCGGCGCTCGGCCGCGCGTGCACCGCGTGCGCGGCACGCGCACGCCAGACAACCGCACGCGCGTGGTCGAACTCACCATGCCGACGCAGGCGGTACTCGCCCTGGCCCGGGCCGAAGGGGCGTCTCTGACGATCTATCTCACGGCGCTCTTCTTCAGGGCGCTGCGCGAAACGATCGGCCCGCTCGGCCGCGCCAGCACCCTGGCAGCCTCGATCCCCATCAACCTCAGGCAGTTCTTCCCGTCGACCTCCGCGCGCAACTTCTTCGCCACCGTGCGCGTGGAGCACACCTTCGCACGCGACGGCGTCGGCGACGACCTCGGGTCGATCTGCCGAGAACTCGAGGCGCAATTCCGGCCCAAGGCATCACCGCAGGCGCTCGAACGGAAGCTGCGACGGCTCATCAGGTTCGAGCGGTCGCCGCTCCTGCGCATCCTGCCTCGCGTGCTCAAAGACGCGATCCTCCGGCTCATCAACTGGGGCAACAACCGAGGGCTCAGCGTCGCCGTCTCCAACCTGGGGCGCGTCGTGCTCCCCGAGCCGGCGGGATCGCGAGTGGGCCGCATGCTGTTCCACGTCTCCGCGGTGCGGCCCCAGTTCTGCGCGATGTCGCACGGCGGGCAGCTGACGATCTGCTTCACCTCGCCCTTCATCGAGACCGACCATGTACGCGCCTTCGTGCGCATGCTGACCGCCAGCCGTGTCGATGTGACGGTGGCGGCGGCGAGGGTCACCGATGCCGAACTCGCTGCCGGCTCCGACCCGCGGCAGGAGCCGAGCCCATGAGGAGCTGCGAGGCGTGCACCGTATCGGTCGAGGGCACGTGGACGACCTGCCCGCTCTGCGCTACTCCCCTCACCGGCGCCCCCTCCCCAGACCCGCTGCCGAGCGTTCCGCTCAGCTTCTCGAAACGGCGCGTACTGCAGACGCTCTTCTTCGCATCACTCGCGGTGATCCTCGCCTCGTTCCTCGTGCAGCTCTTCTTCTCGCGCGACCTCGACGGCATCGGCGTGTGGCGATCCGTGTGGCTCGGCGTCACCGCCATGTGGCTCGTCGTGACCATGGCGGTGCGCAAACGCCGCAACGTCGCCAAAGGCACCGTCTATCTTGTGTCGCTCATCGGGCTCGTCTGCGTGTACTGGGACTACCTCGGCGGCTGGCAGCGCTGGTCGCTGACGTACGCGGTGCCGATCGTCTGCGCCTCGGCGATCATCGCGCTGCTGATCACGGTGCAGCTGCTGCGCATCGACGTCACCGAGCACCTCGTCTACAGCGGGCTCACCGTGCTGCTCGGGCTCGTGCCCTTCGTGTTCCTGATGTTCGGATGGGTGAACAACCCATGGGCGTCGTGGGCGTGCGTGCTCGTGAGCCTGCTCGTGCTCGCCGACGTGCAGGTGCTGCGGGGGCGCGAGATGCGGCTCGAGCTCGCGAAGCGGTTTCACCTGTAGAGGTGGGGCGTCTTTCGCACGAGTGAGCTTGCGACTCTGGCGTGGTGGCATCCGTCGTAGGTAGAGTGCTGGCAATATCCCCGTCGAAAGGAACTGCGCGATGACTGATTACGCGAACGCCTGGGACTTGCTCGCCAGCGCAATCGGTGCAGCGAAGAACGAATCGGCGGGGTCCATTGCAGACGTCTCACATCTCACGGTCGACCAGAGGATCGAGGTCGCGAAGGTCGCCGCGCTGCTCTCGATCTCTCAAGAATTGAGCGGCCTCCGTCAGGGTGAGGGCGCGGGGCCGGAAAGAATTGAGGCCCATCTGAGCCGAATCGCGATGCATGTGAACGGGGACAAGCCACCCGTGGAGTTTCGGAGTTTCGATCTCTAACCCCGGGTCCCGTGATGTGATAGTCCCCCCACAGGGATTCGAACCCTGACTGTACCGATCCACCGGTATTAGAAAACGGCGGAATCTAGACAAATCGGCATAAGTCGGGATTGAATGGCCCGACTGGGTAGGAATACGTCTCTGATCTGCGGAACCTCCGTGTCATTCTCCGGTCCGAATCGGGGTAGGTCGGCATAGGCCGTAGTGCCATGCTGTCCGCGTGCTGTCCGCGTATTACCTCAACGGAGGCGATACAAGACCGTCGAGCCTCACAGCACGACATCGATTGCCGAAATCAATGCCCTCAGCCAAACAAGATCAGTTGCGATCGCGGCTGCATCGGTTGGCTCTCGTCTTATTCTCTGCGGCCTGGACTGGCGCTGGAGATCGCCCTCATGAACGACCTGGTTGCGATGGTGGACGATTCGGTTCAAGCGATCCCTAATGTCGGTCGCCGACTGCGACGGCACGATCTCGTGAGCGATTTTATTGAATGCCTTTCTCACGCCCAGCATGAGCATCGCATCCTCGACGCCACGGCTGCTTTGGAAGGTGAGTTTCAGAATTACCCGCTCAAGAACTCCTCGAGCTCGCACCTTGGGTCTGATTCTGTCCCGATTTTGCACCATCGCCTCGCTCAGCTCGACGAGGTCTCCAAAGGGCACATCAAGCCCTTCAAGTGCGGAAGGCATCTGTTCAAGGGGAGCGTCGGCCAAAGCCCAATGAAGATATGTGTCGAGCGCTGCGACGCCAAGCGCAATCGCCGAGCGACGAATATCATCGGCAATGAGGGGATCGGAAACGGCACCTGCATGTGCCAGGAGAGCATCAGCTCGATCCATAACATCGGTCGCAGCCTGCATGGGTGAAATCGACATAAAGAGATTCTAGGATGCCACCTCGTAGCAACCGACAAGGATAATGAATCTTCTCGTCCGCTACGCGACCGGCTTGAGCGAGGAACGACGCGCAAGATCGAGCGCCGCATCCCGATGCCGCGTCACCGCGTCGATCACCTCGTCCAGACGGTCCGGCCACAGGTGTGCGTACGTGCGCATCGTCTCCTTCGCCGTCTTGTGCCCGAGCATCGTCTGCACCACGAGCGGATCGGCGCCGGCCGCGATCGCAGCAGACGCGGCCGTGTGCCGGAGCTTATGCGGTGTTAGCCCGCGCCCGTCGAGGCCTGACTTCGCGAGAGCCGGCACCCATACGCGGCCGCGCCAGTTCCTCTGGTCCACGGCACCGCCTCCGCGCTGCACGCGGAACAGCCACGCGTCGGGCTCCTGGCCCTCCATGAGTGGTGCGAGTTCGTCGAGCACGTAGTCGTGCAACGGGATCGCGCGCGACTCCCACGTCTTCGGCGGTCCGACTGCGCGCGCGCCCTTGGTGGTGGTCGTCCAGGTGCGCCGAATGTCTGCGCGTCGCGCGTCGACTCGAATATCGGCTACGCGCAGCGCCGTCGCCTCACCGATGCGCGGTCCCGCGGAGGCGAGCAGGTAAATCAGTGCGCGGTCGCGGTGCTCGCCGGAGACTTCCATGCAGGCCTGCGCGAGTCGCTCGACCTCGGCGTACGAAAGCAAGGCAAGGTCGTGCGAGCGTTCGATGCGGGGAAGCTCGACGCGCAGCATCGGATCGCGTGCGATCCATCCCTCATCGCGCGCGTACCCGAGAACGCTGCCGAAGGTGCGCGCGACGACGTCGTTGAGCCGGGAGTGCGAGAGAGCTGTCACCGCCCGCCCCTCAGAGCGGCCCGTGTAGGTGCGCGGCGCCGTTCCGTCCAGCAGGGCCTCGACCCACTCCTCGATCGCCTGTCGTGTGACCTGCGAGATCGGCGTGGATGCCCAGCGCGGGAGTATGTGCACATCGAGGTCCGTGCGGTATGCGGCGAGGGACACCTCCTTCGGGCGCTTCTTCGACGCGATCCACGTCTCAGCGAGCTGTCGGAACGACTGCTCGGTCAATTCGGGTGGAGCGTAGCGGTCCGCGCGCAGGTTGTCCTCGAGCTCGGCCTCGTACGCTTCGGCGTCACCCTTCGTCGAGCTCAAGCGGCTGATCTCGATGATGCAGGGCATCCACCAGGGCGCGCTGCAGAACCATCAGCTCTCCCCGGATGGGTGGGCGTCGGTGAAGGCGGCCGAGTCCGCGATCGCCGCGCTCCCCCTCGAGGTGTTCGACCGGGCCGGCGCCCGCTGGGAAGACATCATCGGGTTCGCGAACGCCCTGCACCGCAAGGGCGATCTCGGCCTGATCGTGATCGACTACCTCGGCCTCGTGAAGAGCCCGGCGGAGTCGAAGTCACGGCAGCAAGACCTCGAGGACTGGGCGAATGCTGCGAAACAGCTCGCGAAGCAGCTCGGCTGCTCGGTGCTGATCCTCGAACAGCTCAACCGCAACATGACGAACCGCCCGAACCC